>DATIZV010000325.1:0-5963 GCA_035516915.1 Usitatibacter sp.
GTTATTTGCCGCGCTTTCAAGCCGGGCGCGCCATCGCCACGGTGACGAGCGCCGGGCGCAGGACGCGGTCGTTGAGGAGGTAGCCCTTCTGCAGGACGGTCACCACGGTGCCGGGCGCCGCGTCGCTCTCGACCTGGCTGATCGCCTGGTGGCGGTGCGGGTCGAACTTCTCGCCCTGGGGAACGATGGGCCGTATGGCGAACTTCTCGAAAACCGAGTCGAGCTGCCGCGCGGTGAGCTCCACGCCCTCGCGCAGCGACTCGATGGAAACGTTTTCCACCGCGAGCGCGGCGTCGAGGCTGTCCTTCACGGCGAGGAGCGCCCCGGCGAACGCCTCCAGTCCGAAGCGGTGTGCCTTGGCCACGTCCTCCTCGCCGCGCCGGCGGACGTTCTCCGTCTCCGCCCTCGCGCGGAGCCAGTCCTCGCGCAGCTTCTCGGCATCGGCGAAGGCGGCGGAAAGCTTCGCTTCGAGCTCGGCGATGCGGCCGTCGATTCCCGCCTCGGGGTTCGCGGCGTCGTTCGCCGGAGCCGATTCGCGGGAAGGCTCGGGTGCCCCCGAGTAGCTTGCATCAGTCACGGGATTTTCCTCTTCGAAACAAACGTTTACCCCGCAAATGGGGATTCCCGCGGGAATTTCAAGGGTCCGGCGCCTAGGAGCGGGCGCGGGGGAACAGGATCCAGCTCGTGATGAGCGTGATCACCGAGTAGAGGACGGAGCCCACCAGCGCGGCGCCGAATCCGGTCACCGTGAAGCCGCGCACGATCTCGGCCACGAGCCAGAACATGAGGGCGTTGATCACGAAGAGGAAGAGCCCGAGGGTGAGCACCGTGACCGGCAGCGTGAGAAGCACGAGGATCGGTCGGATCACCGCGTTCACGAGGCCCAGCACCAGTGCCGCGATGAGCGCCCGCCCCAGGCCCTCGACCTGCACGCCCGGGTAGAGATACGCCACGAGGAGCAGGGCAGCGGCGTTGACGATCCAGCGCGCGACGAGCGTGAGCATGGCTCAGGCCTCGCCCGCGCGCCAGGCTTCGAGGTTCTCCATGGCGATGATGGTGAGCGCGGTCATCCAGGACGGGGTGTCGTTCGTGGTAGGAATGTAATGGAAATCGCCGCCCCCCGCCGCGCGGAAAGTGTCCCGGCCCAGCTGCGCGATCTCCTCGAGCGTCTCGAGGCAGTCCGCGGTGAATCCCGGGCAGATCACGTCGAGCCGGGAGAGCCTCGTCCTGCCGAGCTCGGCGAGCACGTCCGCGGTGTAGGGCTTCAACCATTCCTGCGCGCCGAAGCGGGACTGGAACGACACCACCGTGCGTTCGTCGTTCCATCCCAGCTCGGTCGCGATGCGCCCGGCGCTCGCGCGGCAGTGCGCTTCGTACGGGTCGCCCTTCTCCACGGCCGCCCGCGGCAGCCCGTGGAAGCTCATCAGCAGCTTTTCGGGGCGGCCGTGCTTCATCCAGTACGCGTTCACGTTCGCCGCGATCGCCTTCACGTAGGCGTCGTGCGCGTGAAAGTCCTTGAGCACGCGTACCGCGGGCGGCGATCCCATGCGCGAGAGGCTCCTCGCGAGCTCGTCCTCCACGCTCGCGGTGGCGCTCTCCGAATACTGCGGGTACAGGGGGATCACGAGCACGCGCGAAGCGTTGCGGAACTGGAGCTCGGCGAGCCCCTCGGCGATCGAGGGCTTGCCGTAGCGCATCGCCGCCGCGACCGGGATCGGCTTCTTCATCTTCTGGCCCAGGTAGCCGCGCAGCAGCTGCGCCTGGCGCATGAGATTTACGCGCAGCGGCGATCCGTCGGGCGACCAGATCGAGGCGTACCTCCGCGCGGTCTTCGCGGAGCGCAGCGGCAGCACGAGGAGGTTGAGGATCGGCCACCACACGATCCGCGGAAGCCCGACCACGCGCGGGTCCATCAGGAACTCGCGCAGGTAGCGGCGCACCGCGGCCCGGGTGGGCGCCTCGGGGGTGCCGAGGTTCACCAGCAGCACGCCGGTGGTGGCCGCCGGACCGTCGGGGGGGGCGGGCGCCGGGGCGGGCACGGCGGCTCAGTGCTGCGAGAGGGCGAAGGAGACGAGCTTCGCGGTCACGTCCACGATCGGGATCACGCGCTCGTAGGCCATGCGCGTGGGCCCGATCACCCCCACCGTTCCGACCACCTGGCCGTCCACCTCGTAGGGCGCCGTCACGATCGAGCACTCGTCGAGCGGCACCAGCTGCGACTCGCCGCCGATGAAGATCTTCACGCCGTCGGCGCGCTCGCTCTGCTCGAGGATCTCGAGGAGCTGCGTCTTCCTCTCGAAGAGGTCGAAGAGGCGGCGCAGGCGCTGCATGTCGCCCGAGAGCTCGTCGACCTCGAGGAGGTTGCGCCCGCCCGAGATCACCACGCCGTCGTCGGGCGCGAGGGCCTCGCTGCCGGCCTGGATCGCGGCCTGCATGAGGCCCGAGATGTCGCGGTGCAGGTCGATGAGCTCCGAGCGCACTTTCTGGCGCAGCTGGTCGAACTCGAGGCCCGTGTAGTGCTGGTTGATGTAGTTCGCCGCTTCCTGCAGCCGGGAGGCGCCGTACGGGCGGTCGGTCACGAGCACGCGGTTCTGCACCTCGCCGTCGCTCGCCACGATGATGAGGAGCACGCGCTTTTCCGACAGGCCGTAGAACTCCACGTGCCGCAGCACCGCCCCGCGGCGGCGCGGCGCGGCCACGATGCCGGCGAAATGCGTGAGGTCGGAGAGCATCTGCGAGGCGGTGGTCACCACGCGATGCGGGTCGTCGGGCAGGAGCTGCTCCTCGAGCTGCTGGCGCTCGACGTCCTCCATCGGGCGCACCGTGAGCAGGGTGTCGACGAAGAAGCGATAGCCCTTCGGCGTCGGCACGCGCCCGGCGGAGGTGTGCGGGCTCGTGACGAAGCCCATCTCCTCGAGGTCCGCCATCACGTTGCGGATGGTGGCGGGGGAGAGCTCGAGCGAGGAGAAGCGGGAAAGGGCGCGCGAGCCGACCGGCTGCCCTTCGGCGATGTAGCGCTCCACCAGGATCTTGAGCAGGGTCTGCGCTCGGTCGCTCAGCATCGGGTTCCTCGCTTCGGCGCTACTGCCGGGCGCGCGGGGATTCGCGCACTCGGTGGCCGGTATTCTACAAACAATCATGCTTTAATTGCGGCCATGCCTCCCGCGTTCAAGACCGCGGCCGTGGTCGGGAAGAGCGACGCGGCCAGCCTGCCCGACATCGTCGAGCAGCTGTGCGCGCTGCTGCGGCGGCACGGGCTCGGCATCGTCATGGATCCGCTCACCGCCGCGGTCTCGCGCGAGCGGCCCGACGCCGTCGCGGAGCTCGCGGAGCTTCCGGCGCGCGCGGACCTCGCCGTGATCGTGGGCGGCGACGGCACGCTGCTCTCGTGCGCGCGGCTCATGGCCGAGCGCGACGTGCCGCTCGTGGGCGTGAACCTCGGTCGCCTGGGGTTCCTCACCGACGTTCCGGCCGATGCGCTGGAGCCTTCCATCGAATCGATCCTCGAAGGCGAGTTCCACGCCGAGCAGCGCACGCTCCTTTCCGGAAGCGTGCGTCGCGAGAAGCAGACGCTCTTCTCGGCGCTCGCCATGAACGACGTCGTGGTGAGCCGCGGCGCCATGGGAAGCATGATCGAGTTCGCCGTCACGGTCGACGGAGAGTTCATCTATACGCTTCGGGCCGACGGCCTGATCGTCGCCACGCCCACCGGCTCCACCGCCTACGCGCTCTCGGCCGGCGGCCCGATCCTGCATCCGGCGCTTTCGGCGATCGCGCTGGTGCCGATCTCGCCGCACACGCTCTCCAATCGCCCGGTCGCCATCCGCAGCACCTCGCGCGTCGAGATCACGCTGGTCCGCGGCGTGGATGCGCGCGCCAATTTCGACGTCCAGGCGTACTGGGAGCTGGAGCCCGGCGACGTGGTATGCGTCTCGGCGGCGCCGCGGCCCGCCACGCTGCTCCATCCACGCGGGTACCGGTATTTCTCGATGCTGCGCCAGAAGCTGCGCTGGACCGAGCGCACCTCCTGAGCGCTTGCCGGATCCGCCCACCGCATGCTGCGCGCGCTTTCCATCCGCGACTACGTGATCGTCGAGCGGCTCGATCTCGAGCTCGGCTCCGGCTTCACCGCGCTCACGGGCGAGACGGGCGCGGGCAAGTCGATCCTCGTCGACGCGCTCGCGCTGGTCCTCGGCGGCCGCGCCGACGCGGGCGTGGTGCGCGCGGGCGCGCAGCGCGCCGAGATCGGCGCCGACTTCGACGCGTCCTCGCTGTCCTCGGTGCGCGAGTGGCTGGAGGCCCACGAGCTCGACGAGGGCGACGCTTCCTGCCTGGTGCGCCGCACGATCGATTCGACGGGACGCTCGCGCGCCTTCGTGAACGGCCGGCCCGCGACCGCGGCGCAGCTGCGCGAGCTCGGCGAGCAGCTCGTCGACATCCACGGCCAGCACGAGCACCAGCTGCTCCTGCGCCGCGAGCCGCAGCGCGCGCTGCTCGATGCGTTCGGCCGATGCGAGGCGCTCGCCTCCGACGTCGCCCGGCGCCATGCGGCGTGGCGCCGCTTCGCCGACCAGCGCGCGGCGCGCGAACGGGCGGAGGCCGTGTCCGCGCGCGAGCGCGAGCTCCTCGCGCACGAGATCCGCGAGCTCGAAGCGCTCGGCTTCGAGCCGGCGGCGTGGTCCGAGGACCAGGCCGAGCATCGGCGCCTCGCGCACGCCCAGGAGCTCATCGAGAGCGTCTCCTCCTGTGCCGACGAGCTCGACGAATCGGATGCGGCGATCACCTCGCGCCTCGCGGCGGTCGCCGCGCGCCTGGCGCAGGCGGCGAGCCTCGACCCGGCGCTCGAGGATGCACGGCGCGGCACGGAGAGCGCGGCGCTCGACGCATCGGAGAGCGCGCAGCAGTTGCGCCGCTACCTGCAACGCCTCGACGTCGATCCCGCCCGCCTCGCCGAGCTCGAGGCGCGGATGCGCGCGGTTTTCGATGCGGCGCGCAAGTACCGCGTCGAGGCGGTCGGGCTGCCCGCCGCGCTCGAGGAGCGCCGCGCGCGCTTCGCGGAGCTCGGCGGCGCGGAGAGCCTCGAAGAGCTGCGCGCGCAGGAATCGGCTGCGGAAAAGGCCTACCGCGAGCTCGCGGCGGAGCTCTCGCAAGCGCGCCGCGGCGCCGCGCAGCGCCTGGGCGCCGAGGTGACGCGCACGTTGCAACGCCTCGCGATGAGCGGCGGCAAGCTCGAGGTCGCGCTGGAGCCGCTCGACAATCCCGGGGCGGGCGGGCTCGAGGCGGTGGAGCTTCGCGTGGCGGCTCACGCAGGCCAGGCGCTTGCGCCGCTTGCGAAGGTCGCTTCGGGCGGCGAGCTCTCGCGCATCTCGCTCGCGATCCAGGTGCTGCTGTCGGGCGAGGCGTCGGTCCCCACGCTCGTGTTCGACGAGGTCGACTCGGGCATCGGCGGCGGCGTGGCGCAGATCGTGGGCGAGCTCCTGCAGGCGCTCGGCCGCCATCACCAGGTGCTGAGCGTGACGCACCTCGCGCAGGTCGCGGTGCACGCGCGCCAGCAGATCCGGGTCGCGAAATCGGCGGGACCGCGCGGCACGGTCGCGACCGTGGAAGCGCTCGACCGCGAAGCGCGCATCGAGGAGATCGCGCGCATGTTGGGCGGGCTCAGGATCACGGAGGCCACGCGGCGGCACGCGGCCGAGATGTTGCAAAACGCGCGCACTGCGGGTACACCGGTTCGCGAGGAGCGGGGAAAGGCGGCCGCCGGACCGGGCTGACGCGCCGACTCCATGGGAGGAGCGATGCAGTCGCAGTCCACCGCGGGAAAGACGGCGCTGGTGCTCGCGGGCGGGGGTGCCCGGGCCGCCTACCAGGTCGGCGCGCTGCAGGCGATCCAGGAGATCGTCGGCGGAACCGCGAATCCCTTCGCCATCATCTGCGGGACCTCGGCGGGCGCGGTGAACGCCGGC
>DATIZV010000326.1:0-8779 GCA_035516915.1 Usitatibacter sp.
CGCCACCGCCTACCGCACCGGTCGCGGGCGGCTGTCCATCCGCGCACGCACCCACGTGGAGGAGCTCGACGACAAGGGCCGCCTCGGGATCATCATCACCGAGCTGCCCTACCAGGTGAACAAGGCGCGCCTGCTCGAGGATCCGGAGACCTCGATCGGCGAGCTCGTGAAGATCATCCCCGCGCCCGATTTCCCGACGGCGGGAATCATCTACGGCGTGGGCGAGGTGCAGGAGGGCTACCTCACCGGGCGCGGGCGCGTGATCATGCGCGCGCGTACGCACGTCGAGGACCTCGACAAGGGCGGCCGCCAGGCGCTCGTCGTCGACGAGCTTCCCTACCAGGTGGGCGGCGACCAGCTCCTCACCAAGATCGCGGACCTCATCCGCGAGAAGCGCATCGAGGGGATCGCCGACCTGCGCAACGAGTCCGACAAGACCGGCACGCGCATCGTGATCGAGCTCAAGCGCGGCGAGGTCGCCGAGATCGTGCTGAACAACCTCTACAAGCTCACCCAGATGCAGGAGTCGTTCGGCATGAACATGGTCGCGCTCGTCGACGGCCAGCCGAAGCTCCTCAACCTCAAGCAGTTCCTCGACCTCTTCCTGCGCCACCGGCGCGAGGTGGTCACGCGGCGCACGGTGTACGACCTGCGCAAGGCGCGCGAGCGCGGGCACGTGCTCGAAGGCCTCGCCGTGGCGCTCTCCAACGTGGACGAGGTGATCGCGATCGTCAAGGCGTCGCCCACGCCGCAGGCCGCGCGCACCGAGCTCATGTCGCGCACCTGGCGCTCGCCGCTCGTCGAGGAGATGCTCGCGCGTGCCTCCGCCGAGCAGTTCCGCCCCGAGGCGCTGGCGCGCGAGTTCGGCCCCTCGCCCGAGGGATACCGCCTCTCCGACGTGCAGGCGCAACGCATCCTCGAGATGCAGCTGCAGCGCCTCACCGGGCTCGAGCAGGACAAGATCCTCTCCGAGTACCGCGAGGTGATCGCGGCGATCGAGGACCTCCTCGACATCCTCGCGCGGCCCGAGCGCGTGACGCGGATCATCGGCGACGAGCTCTCCGAGATCAAGCGCGAGTTCGGCGACAAGCGCAAGAGCGAGATCGTGGTGAACGGCCAGGACCTGCAGATCGAGGACCTGATCGCGAAGGAGGACGTGGTCGTCACGCTCTCCCACGCGGGCTACATCAAGAGCCAGCCGCTCGACGAGTACCGCGCGCAGAAGCGCGGCGGCCGCGGCAAGCAGGCGGCGGCCACCCGCGAGGACGACTTCATCGAGAAGCTCTTCATCGCCAACACGCACGACTACGTGCTGTGCTTCTCGAACAAGGGCAAGGTCTACTGGATCAAGGTCTACGAGGTGCCGCAGGGCGGCCGCGCCTCGCGCGGCAAGCCGATCGTGAACCTCCTCAAGATGGACGACGACGAGCGCATCAACGCGATCCTTCCGGTGCGCGAGTTCCGCGAGGATTCGTACGTCTTCTTCGCGACGCAGCAGGGTGTGGTGAAGAAGACCTCGCTCTCCGACTTCTCGCGCCCGCGTCCCTCGGGGATCATCGCGCTCGACCTGGACGAGGGCGACCGCCTCGTGGGCGTGGCGGTCACCGACGGCAAGCACGACGTGATGCTCTTCTCCGACGAGGGCAAGGCCGTGCGCTTCGACGAGAACGACGTGCGGCCCATGGGCCGCGGCGCGCGCGGCGTGCGCGGCATGAATCTCGCGAAGGGCGGCAAGGTGATCGCGCTGCTGGTGGCGGAGAACGAGAGCCAGGGCGTGCTCACCGCGACCGAGAACGGCTTCGGCAAGCGCACGCCGATCACCGAGTACACGCGCCACGGGCGCGGCACGCAGGGGATGATCGCGATCCAGACCAGCGAGAGGAACGGCAAGGTGGTCGCCGCGACGCTCGCCTCGCCCGACGACGAGATCATGCTGATCACCTCGGGCGGGGTCCTCATCCGCACGCGCGTGAACGAGATCCGCGAGATGGGCCGCTCCACGCAGGGCGTCACGCTCATCAACCTCGGCGAGGGCGAGAAGCTCTCGGGCCTCGAGCGCATCGAGGACCGTGACGAGGAGAGCGGCGAGAACGGCAACGGCAACGGAAACGGCAACGGCGCGGCCCACGGCAACGGCGCGGCCCACGGCAACGGCAATGGCGCGGACCACGGCGACGGCGAAGCCTCGGCGCAGGGTGAGGGCTCTCCCGCGCAGGACGAGGGGCCAAAGGACACGGAGGATGGCGATGGCGGCCTCCCCCATTAAGCCGGCGGCGCGCATCTTCAACTTCGGCGCGGGCCCCGCGACCATGCCGGTCGAGGTGCTCGAGAAGGCGAAGTGGGAGCTCGTCAACTGGCACGAGGCCGGCATGTCCGTCATGGAGATGAGCCACCGCGGCCGCGAGTTCGTCGCGATCGCCGCGCAGGCCGAGGCCGACCTGCGCAAGCTCGCCTCCATCCCGGCGGGCTACAAGGTCCTCTTCCTGCAGGGCGGGGCCACGTTGCAGTTTTCCGCGGTGCCGATGAACCTCCTGCGCGGCCACGACGTGATCGACTTCGTGAACACCGGCGAATGGTCGAAGAAGGCGATCGCCGAGGCGAAGAAATTCGCGCAGGTGAACGTCGCGGCCTCGAGCGAGGATCGCAACTTCACCTACGTGCCCAGGCAGTCCACGTGGAAGCGCTCGAGGGACGCGGCGTACCTCCACATCTGCTCGAACGAGACCATCGGGGGAGTGGAGTTCCACTGGACGCCGGACACGGGCGATACGCCGCTCGTGGCGGACATGTCCTCGCACATCCTCTCGCGCCCGGTCGACGTGGCGAAGTACGGCCTCATCTACGCCGGGGCGCAGAAGAACATCGGGCCGGCGGGGCTCGTCGTGGTGATCGTGCGCGAGGACCTGCTCGGCGAGGCGCTTGCGGAGACGCCCAACGTCCTCGACTACAAGCTGCAGTCGCAGGCGGATTCCATGCTCAACACGCCGCCCACGTTCTCCGTGTACCTCGCCGGGCTCACGTTCCAGTGGCTCCTCGAGCGCGGCGGGCTCGCGGCCGTCGAGCGCGACAACGTGCGCAAGGCGAAGCTCCTCTACGGCTACCTCGATTCGCAGGATTTCTACTCGAACCCGGTCGCGAAGGAGGACCGCTCGCGCATGAACGTGCCGTTCACGTTGCGCGATGCGAAGCTCGACGCGAAATTCCTCGAGCAGGCGCAGGCGCGCGGGCTCTCGCAGCTCAAGGGCCACCGCTCCGTCGGCGGGATGCGCGCGTCGATCTACAACGCGATGCCGCTCGAGGGCGTCGAGGCGCTCGTGGGGTTCATGGAGGAATTCCGCCGCGCCCACGCCTGAGGGGCGGCGGCGCGCGGCCCACATGAGCGAGAAGCTCCGCATCGCGGTCTACAACACCATCTCCGCCCGCGGCCTGGAGCGCTTCCCGCACTCCGCCTACGAGGTCGGCAAGGGCCTCGCGCGTCCCGACGCGATCCTGCTTCGCTCGCATCCGTTGCAGCTCTCCGAGATTCCCGGCACCGTGAAGGCGATCGGGCGGGCGGGCGCGGGCGTGAACAACATTCCCGTCGAGGAGATGAGCCGGCGCGGCGTGCCGGTCTTCAACGCCCCGGGCGCGAATGCGAACGCGGTGAAGGAGCTCGTCATCGCGGCGATGCTCCTCGCGGCGCGCAACGTCGTCCCCGCGGTCTCCTACGTGCAGTCGCTCGCCGCCTCCGGCGATTTCGACAAGCGCGTCGAGGACGGCAAGAAGCAGTTCGCGGGATTCGAGCTTCCCGGCCGCACGCTCGGCGTGATCGGGCTCGGGGCGATCGGCGGCCTCGTCGCCGACAGCGCGATCCGCCTCGGCATGAAGGCGCTCGGCTACGACCCGGAGATCACCGTGGACAACGCATGGCGCCTCCCGGCCTCGGTGAAGCGCGCCGCCTCCATCGAGGAGGTGCTGAAGGGCTCCGACTTCGTCACGCTGCACGTGCCGCTCAACGCGAAGACGCGCCATCTGATCGGCCGCGAGCGCCTCGCACACGCGCGCCGCGGGCTCGTGCTGCTCAACTTTTCGCGCGATGCCGTGGTCGACGAGGAAGCGGTGCTCGCCTCGATCGCCGAGAAGCGGCTGCGTGCCTACGTGTGCGACTTCCCGAGCCCGCGCCTGCAGAACCAGGCCGGCGTGGTGGCGCTCCCGCACCTCGGCGCCTCCACCGAGGAAGCGGAGGAGAACTGCGCGCTCATGGTGGCGGAAGAGGTGCGCGAGTTCCTCGAGGAAGGCGCGATCCGCAACGCGGTGAATTTCCCGAGCGTGGAGATGGCGCGCGAGTCGCCGCACCGCATCGCGATCGCCAACGCGAACGTGCCCAACATGGTCGGCCAGATTTCGACTACGATGGCGCAGGCCGGCCTCAACATCCACAACATGGTCAACAAATCGAAGGGCGAGATGGCGTACACGCTGGTCGACCTCGACAGCGCCGCCGCGCCCGAGGTCGTGGCCCGCATCGCGCGCATCCCCGGCGTCCTGTCCATCCGCAGCATCGCGCCGCTCGAGCGGCCGGCGCCATGAGCCGCGCTCCGTCTTCCGCGCTGGGCGACCCCGGCGAGCTCGAGCGCCTGCGCGAGGAGATCGACCGCGTCGACGATCGCATCCTGGAGGCGCTCAACGAACGCGCGCGGCTCGCGCGCCGCATCGGCACGCTGAAGCTCGGACACGCGTACCGGCCCGAGCGCGAGGCGCAGGTGCTGCGGCGCGTGAAGGACGGCAACCCCGGCCCGCTGTCCTCGGAGACGGCCGCGCTCCTCTTCCGCGAGATCATGTCCGCCTGCCTTGCGCTCGAGCGTCCCATCACCGTCGCCTACCTCGGCCCGCGCGGCACGTTCAGCGAGCGCGCCGCGCTCAAGCACTTCGGGCTCGCGGCCGACGCCGTGCCGGTCGCCTCGATCGACGAGGTGTTCCGCGAGGTGGAGTCGGGCGCCGCCGATTTCGGCGTCGTGCCGGTCGAGAACTCCACCGAGGGCGCCGTGGGCCGCTCGCTCGACCTCATGCCGCAGAGCCCGCTCAAGGTGTGCGGCGAGGTGATCGTGCGCATCCACCACAACCTCATGGCGAAGGCGGCACCGAAGGACCTCTCCGGGATCCGCCGCGTGTTCTCGCACGGGCAGTCGCTCGCCCAGTGCCACGAGTGGCTGAACCTCAACCTGCCGAAGGCCGAACGCGTCGCCGTGGCGAGCAACGCGGAAGCCGCGCGCCGCGCCGCCGGGGAGCCGGGCTCGGCGGCGGTCGCGGGCGACATGGCGGCCGAGCACTACCAGCTCGAGATCCTCGCCGCCAACATCGAGGACGAGCCCAACAACACGACGCGCTTCCTCATCCTCGGCGACTACGCGCCGCGGCCCACGGGGCGCGACAAGACCTCGCTCGTGCTCTCGGCGAAGAACCGGGCGGGCGCCGTGTACGAGATGCTCACGCCCTTCGCGCAGCGCGGCGTGTCGATGACGAAGTTCGAGTCGCGGCCCTCGCGCGTCGCGCTCTGGGAATACCTGTTCTTCGTGGACATCGAGGGACATCGCGAGGATGCCAACGTCGCCGCGGCCCTCGAGGAGGTGGCGCGCATCGCGGGCTTCCTCAAGGTCCTCGGCTCCTATCCGATGGCGGTGATCTGATTGCCGCCGCGACGAGACGAAAGATGGACGTGACCGGCAAGCCGCAGAGCCTGCGCGATCTCGCGCCTGCGTACGTGCGCGCGATCTCGCCCTACGTGCCGGGCAAGTCGATCCCGGAGACCGCGCGCGAGCTGGGACTCGCCGTGGACGACATCCTCAAGATGGCCTCGAACGAGAGCCCGCTCGGCGCCTCGCCGAAGGTGATCGAGGCGCTCCAGGCCGAGCTCGGGCAGGTCCATTACTATCCGGACCGCTTCGACCTCACCGCCGCCCTGTCGAGGAAGCTCGGCGTCGCGGCCGAATCGCTGGTGATCGGCAACGGCTCCAACGACGTGCTGGAGCTCGCCGCGCGCACCTTCCTCACCCCGTCCGACTCCGCGCTCTACTCGCAGTACGGCTTCCTCGTGTACCCGCTCGTCGTGCAGGCGGTCGGCGCGCGCGGCATCGAGGTGCCGGCGCGCGGGTACGGGACGGACCTCGAGGCCATGGCGCAAGCGGTGCGTCCCGACACGAAGATGGTGTTCGTGGCCAACCCGAACAACCCGACCGGCACCTTCAATCCGTGGAGCGACCTGCGCCGCTTCGTCGAGCGCGTTCCGGGCCGCGTCCTCGTGGTGCTCGACGAGGCGTACGGCGAATACCTCCCCGACGCGCTTCGCTCGCCCACGCTCTCGTGGAGCGCGCAGTTCCCGAACCTCGTCGTCGCGCGCACGCTCTCCAAGGCCTACGGGCTCGCGGGGTTGCGGCTCGGCTACGCGGTCGCCCATCCCGAGGTCGCCGAGCTCATGAACCGCGTGCGCCAGCCGTTCAACGTGAACCACCTCGCGGCCGTCGCCGCCTGCGCGGCGCTCTCCGACGACGCGTTCGTCGAGAAGTGCCGGGCGGTGAACGCGCAGGGGCTCGAGCAGCTCGCGGCGGGATTCGACCGCCTCGGTCTCGAGTACATCGCGCCGCACGGCAACTTCGTGACGGTGCGCGTGAAGGACGCGCCGCGCATCTACCGCTCGCTGCTCGCGCAGGGAGTGATCGTGCGGCCGGTCGCGAGCTACGGCATGCCGGAGCACCTGCGCGTGACGGTCGGGCTACCCGCGCAGAACACGCGCTTCCTCCAGGCCCTCGAGCGGGCGCTCGCCGGGGCGTAGCGCATGAGGAAGCTGCGCACCCTCGCGGTGATCGGCGTGGGCCTCGTCGGCGGCTCGCTCGCGATGGCGTTGCGCCGCGCCGCCGCCGTCGCGAGCATCGTGGGCTACGACCGCGATGGGCAGTCCCTGGAGCGCGCCGCCGCGCTCGGCGTGATCGACCGCGCGGCCGATTCGGTCTCCGAGGCCGCGCGCGGCGCGGACCTCGTCGTGGTCGCGGTCCCGGTGCGCGCCGTCGGGCCGGTGCTGCACGACGTCGCCCTCACCCTGGAGGCCGACGCGGTCGTGACCGACGTGGGCAGCACCAAGGGAGAGGTGGTCCGCGTCGCCGCCCACGAGCTGCGCGAGCGCGCGGCGCGGTTCGTGCCCGGGCACCCGATCGCCGGCCGCGAGACGAGCGGCGTCGATGCCGCCGTCGTCGACCTCTTCCGCTCCGCGCGCGTCGTGCTCACCCCGACCGCGGCGACGGCTTCCGACGCGGTCGACCTCGTGAAGGCCTGCTGGGAAGCGGTCGGCGCGCGCGTCGCGACCATGGACGCCGAGCGCCACGATCGCATCTTCGCCGCGGTGAGCCACCTGCCGCACCTCCTCTCGTTCGCGCTGGTATCCGAGATCGCGACGCGCGCGGATGCGGCGGAGCTGCTCGGCTTCGCCGCGGGCGGATTCCGCGATTTCACGCGCATCGCCGCGAGCTCTCCGGAGATGTGGCGCGACATCGCACTGCAGAACCGCATGGCCCTGCTCGAGGAGATCGATCGCTACGTCGCGCGGCTCGCGGTGTTCCGCGAGCTGGTGGATCGCGGCGACGGCCCGGGCCTCGAGCGCCTCATGACCGAGGCGCGCGGCGCGCGCCACGCGTGGGGCGCGGGGCATCGCCGCAGCTCCTCGAGCGAGTAGGCGGTGGAATCGCTCGACCTCGCGCCCGTGCGCCGCGCCGCGGGCGAGCTGCGGCTGCCGGGCTCGAAGAGCATCTCGAACCGCACGCTCCTCCTCGCCGCGCTCGCCGAGGGTCCGACGGAGCTGCGCGGGCTCCTCGATTCCGACGACACGCGCGTGATGCGCGAGGCGCTCGCGACGCTCGGCGTGCGCATCGAGACGCTTGGCGGCGTCGAGCACCTGCGCGTGCACGGCTTGGGCGGTGCGCGCGGGTTCCCGGTGAAGCGCGCCGAGCTCTTCCTCGGCAACGCCGGCACGGCGCTGCGCCCGCTCACCGCGGTGCTCGCGCTCGCCGACGGCGACTACGGGGTCTCGGGCGTGCCGCGCATGCACGAACGGCCGGTCGGCGACCTCGTCGCGGCGCTCGAGCAGGCGGGCGCGCGCATCGAGTGGCGCGGCAAGCCCGGCTACCCGCCGCTCGCCATCGCCCCGCGCGCGGCGCGCGGCGCGGCGAAGGTGCGGGTGCGCGGCGACGTCTCGAGCCAGTTCGTCTCGGCGCTCCTCATCGCGCTGCCGTGGACCGGCGAAGGCGCGCGCATCGAGGTGCAGGGCGATCTCATCTCGAAGCCGTACGTCGAGCTCACTCTTGGCCTCCTCGCGCGCTTCGGCGTCGCCGTGCGGCGCGAGGGCTGGAGCGCCTTCGAGATCGCGCCCGGGAGCCGCTACCGCTCGCCGGGCGTGGTCGACGTCGAAGGCGACGCTTCGTCGGCTTCGTATTTCCTCGCCGCGGGCGCCCTGGGCGGAGGGCCGGTCCGGGTGCGCGGCGTGGGCCGCGCGAGCCTTCAGGGCGACGTCGGCTTCGCCCGGGTGCTCGAGGCGATGGGGACCACGATCGCGATGGGCGAGGACTGGATCGAGGCGAGCCGCGCGGCGCAGGCGGCTTCCGGCGCGATGGCGCCGCTCGCCGCGTTCGACCTCGACATGAACCTCATTCCCGATGCGGCCATGACGGCGGCGGTGCTCGCGCTCTTCGCGGACGGCCGCTCGCACATCCGCAACATCGCGAGCTGGCGCGTCAAGGAGACCGACCGCATCGCG
>DATIZV010000327.1:0-6910 GCA_035516915.1 Usitatibacter sp.
GGCCGAGCTTCCCGGCGACGATCCGCGCGACGACGTCGGTGCTGCCGCCCGGCCCGTACGGCACGATGATGCGCACCGGCTTCGAGGGATAGCTCTGCGCGTCCTCAGCGCGGCTGCCCAGCGCGCATGCGAGCGCGGCGAGCGCGACGCCGGCGATCCAGATCCTCTGCTTCACGTTCATCGCTCCTCCTTGGTCTTGTGTTCAGGCGTTCGATCGCGCGCCGGACGGCGCTACGCCATGGCCGCCGCGGGATGATGCAGGGCGGAATGGGCGGCGGCGTTCTCGCCCGCGATCCTTCCGCTCACGAAGCATTCGGCGAGGTTGCCGCCGGAGAGGTACAGGAAGCCCCAGATGCTGCCGAGCTCGCCCGCCACGTAGAGGCGCGGGATCGGCTCGCCGAACGGGTTGAGGACGCGCTGCGCGACGTCGTGCGCGATGCCGCCCTGCGTGTTCGAGACGACCGGCCACATCTCGCCGAAGTAGAACGGCGCCTTCACGACGGGGCGGCGCGTATCGCGCGGGCGCCCGTGCTCGTCGGGCTCTCCCGAGGCGCAGAGCGCGTTCCAGCGATCGAGCGTCTCGCGCAGGTTCGCTTCGGGAACGCCCATGCGGCGCGCGAGCTCCTCGATGGAATCCGCGCGCTCGAGGATGCCGAGCTCCACTTCCTTCAGGTTGTCCTCGCTCCACTCGTAGGGCTCGACGTGCGGATCGTTCACGAACGAGCGCGCGACCGGATACATGCGCCGGCCCTCCTCGTCGAACACCATGAACGCGGGCATCGCCGGGAAGCGCATGCGCGTCGGGTCGTAGCGGTCGAAGGGCCGATGGCCGGTGTCGTGGCCGTACGGCTCGTACTCGTTCATGAAGCGGCGCCCGTCCTGGTCGACGAGGATCCACGACATCGCGACGTTGGCCCCGAGGACGCCCGGCGTCCAGTCCGGCAGCTTCTTGCTGCGGATCCCGAAGATGTATTGCGGGTCGGTGTGGCGGAAGCCGTAGCTGCCGTGGAAATGCCACATGTGGCGCAGGTCCGCGCCCGCCTCCTGCGCCATGCGGATGCCGTCGCCGGTGTTGCCGCGGGTAGCCGCAGGAAGCACCGGATGGAACTGCCAATACTGGCGCTGGAGGTCGGCGCCGGACTCGAAGCCGCCGCACGCCAGGATCACCCCGCGCTTCGCGAGGATGCGCAGCGGCGCGCCCTCCACGAGGCACTCCAGTCCGCGCACCTCGCCGTCCGGCCCGCGCAGGAGGCGCCGCGCCTCGCACGAGTAGCGAACCTCGATGCCGCGCGCCTTCACGTTGTCGTCGACGACCTTGAACGCGTTGATCCCCGCGCGCAGCGAGCGTGCGTGCGGATACTCGGCGCGCGGATCGAAGCCGGGCACGCTCTCCACCTCGATGAAGCGGAAGACGTCCCAGCCGGGAAACGGGTAGTTGGCGGGGCGCTCGAGGACGGCGAGCCTCGCGCCGTCGATCGCCGCGAGCGCGCGCAGCCGCTCCTCGAGCTGCGTCATCTCGATCGCGAACGCGCGCAGCAGATCGTCGGGAGTCGTCCCGTCGTTGGTCGCGCGCAGGTATTCGAACGCCCGATCCGCGTCCGTCGCGACGCGCAACCCCCCGCCCGAGCAGATCGAGATGCCGCCGGGGATGGACATCTTCTCGAGCAGCAGCACGCGGCTCCCCGCATCGTGCGCCGCGATGGCCGCGGCGCCGCCCGCGAAGCCGTACCCCGCGACGATCACGTCGAAGGAGTCGTGCGCGGGGATGCGGCGGTCCATGGGAGCGGTGCGGAGTCGGTTCTGCAAGGGGTTCCACGATGCAGAACGCAACGCAGACCTTGCCTCCACCCTATTCCCATGGGGGGCTCCTTGTCAATCCCGCTGGACCCGGCCACGGCCTCGTCCGTCGTTCCGCATAGCGGACGGTTGTGCGGAAGCGGCCGGCGCGCGAAGATGGAGCCTCACGCCACAGCGGAGCCCCGCGATGCCGCATTCGAGCTATTTCCCCGAGCGCATGGGACGCGCCGAGATCTCGCCCACCGGATCCTACGAGGCCGGGAGCTACCAGTCGCTCACGCTCACCTACACCGCGGGCTTCTTCGGCATCGACGACACGGGCTCGATCAAGATCGTGCACCGCTTCGCCTCGGACATGGGGCGGCCGCAGTTCACCGATCCGGCGGCGCCCAACTACACCACGGTCGAGGCCTCGAACGGCGCGGTGCTCGACGTGCAATACGACGGCAAGCGCAACATCCGTCCCTGGGACAAGACGCTCTTCATCCGGGTCGTGCGCGGGTTCCTGCGCGAAGGAGACCGCATCGTGGTGCGCTTCGGCGATCGCCGCGGCGGCTCGCCGGGCATCCGCATGCAGACCTTCCACGAGCCCACGTTCGAGTTCCGCGTGCTGGTCGACGCGTGGGCCGCCTACGAGTACGTCGAGCTGCCGGAGCAGCCGTGGGTCTCCATCGAGGCGGGACCGCCCGTGCTCTACAAGGCGGTGCTGCCGACGCTGCGCCGCGCGGGCGAGCCGTTCAAGCTCGGCTTCAAGGGCGAGGACCGCTGGGGCAATCCCTCGCACAAGGTCGACGCGACGTTCCGCCTCGCGTGCGACGTGCCGGTCGCGGGATTGCCCGCGACGATCCGCATGCGGCCCGGCGAGTACGCGAAGCGGATCGAGGGGCTGCGCTGCGAGGCGCCCGGCGACCTCGCGATCCGCGTGCTCGACGAATCGGGCGCGACGGTGTGCACCAGCAACCCGCTGCGCATCGTGCGCGAGGCGGCGCTCCTGCCGTACTGGTGCGACCTGCACGGCCAGTCGGAGGAGACGATCGGAACCAACTCCGCCCGCGAGCTCATCGAGTTCGCGCGCGACCGCGCCTTCCTCGACGCGATGAGCCACCAGGGCAACGATTTCCAGATCACGACGCCGTTCTGGGAGGAGCTCAACCGGCTGTCCGCGGCCTGCAACCGCGACGGCGAGTTCATCATGTTTCCGGGATACGAGTGGTCGGGGAACACCGGCCTCGGCGGCGACCGCAACGTCCTCTTCCGCGAGGAAGGCCGCCAGATCCACCGCTCGCACCACGCCCTCGTCGCCGACCGCTCCGACGTGCCGACCGACGCGAACACGGCGAGCGACCTCTTCCGGGCGTTGAAGGACGAGGACTGCGTCGTCTTCGCGCACATCGGCGGGCGCTACGCCGACATCGCGATCTCCCATGACGTGCGCCTCGAGCGATCGGTGGAGGTGCACTCCGACTGGGGCACCTTCGAGTGGCTCCTCGAGGACGCGTTCCGCCAGGGATACCGCGTGGGCATCCTCGCGAACAGCGACGGCCACAAGGGCCGCCACGGCGCGAGCCATCCGGGCGCTTCCCTCTTCGGCGCGTACGGGGGCCTTTCGTGCCTGCTCGCGCGCGACCTCTCGCGCGCGGCGTTGTTCGAGGCGCTGCGCGCGCGCCACCATTACGCGACCACCGGGGCGCGCCTGCTGCTCGATACGCGCGCTTCGCTGCAGCGCGGCGCCGAGCGCTTCGACGCCGACCCGGCGCTCGGCACCGCACGCTCCACGCGCGTCGACACGCTCATGATGGGCGACATCGCGCACACCGGTGAGAAGGAGGCCCTCTTCCGCGTCGAGGCGGTCGCTTCGGTGCCCATCGAGCGCGTCGAGATCCGCAATCGCCTCGAGACGCTCGAGACGCTGCGTCCCTACGGGCGCGAGGAGCTCGGGCGCCGCATCCGCGTGATCTGGGAAGGCGCCGAGTACCGCGGGCGCGGACGGCAGACGGTCTGGGACGGGCGCGCGACGATCGAAGGAAACGCGGTCGAGCGCATCCGTCCGGTCAACATGTGGAACCTGGACAAGAAGGTGGAGCGGATCGACGCGAACAACGTGCGCTGGTCGGCGCTCTCGACCGGCAACTTCGGCGGCTTCGACGCGTGGCTCTCGAGCGCGACCGAGGGAACGATCGCGATCGATACGGCGCTGGTGAAGGCGAAGCTCGAGATCGCGGACATCGGCTGCGAGGACACCGTATTCGACGCGGGCGGCATCCAGCGCCGCATCCGCATCTTCCGCCTGCCCGACGAGAACCGCCACCTGGGCGTGCGATGCGAGCGCCGCGTTTCCCTCGCGGCCTCGCACGACAACGCGCTCTACGTGCGCGTCACGCTCGAGGACGGAAACCTCGCCTGGTCGAGCCCGATCTACCTCATTCCCTGAGCGGATTGCGCAGCCCTGCCGCCTCGCGCCGGGATCGGCCGGGGCGATTCCCCGCATCGGCGATAATGGCGGGATGAAGCCGCCGCCCGAAGAGCGTTCCGTCAACCTTCCGCTGTTCTCCGTCATCGCCGTGTTCATCGGCATCATGACCGGGCTCGGCGCGGTGTTCTTCCGCGCGCTGATCTCGCTCGTGCATAACGCGCTCTTCCTGGGCACCTTCTCGACGATCTACGATGCGAACCTCTACACCCCCGCCTCGCCGTGGGGCGCGCTGGTGATCCTCGTGCCGGTGATCGGCGGGCTCGCGGTGGTGTTCCTGGTGCAGACCTTCGCGCCCGAGGCGCGCGGGCACGGCGTCCCGGAAGTGATGGCGGCGATCTTCTACAAGGAGGGCCGCATCCGGGGGATCGTGGCGTTCGTGAAATCGTTCGCCTCGGCGCTCGCGATCGGGAGCGGCTCTTCGGTCGGGCGCGAGGGACCGATCATCCAGATCGGCGCCTCGCTCGCGTCGAGCGTCGGACAGGCGATCCGGCTGCCGGCGTGGCAGCGCATCACCCTCGTCGCCGCCGGCGCGGGGGCGGGCATCGCGGCGACCTTCAACACGCCGATCGGCGGCGTGGTCTTCGCGATCGAGCTGATGATGCCGGAGTTCAGCACGCGCACCTTCCTGCCCGTCGCGCTCGCGACCGGGACCGCGACCTTCGTCGGGCAGCTCTTCTTCGGCCCGCGCCCCGCCTTCGACGTTCCCGCGGTCGGCTCGCTTCCCCAGGTCGCCTCCGGCGCATACGTGCTCGCCCTCTATGGGCTCCTCGGCGTGTTCATGGGCCTCGCCGCGGCCGCTTTCGTGCGCGGCCTGCACTTCGCCGAGGAGACCTTCGACCGCATTCGCAATCCCTACCTGCGCCACACCGTGGGAATGGGCATCGTCGGCGTCGTGATGTACCTGTTCCTGCGCTTCTCGGGCCACTACCAGATCGACGGCGTGGGCTACGCGACCATCCAGGACGTGCTGGTGGGGGGCCTCGCCTCGGCGCCGTTCCTCGCGCTGCTCTTCGCCTCGAAGCTCACGGCCACCTCGCTCAGCCTCGGATCGGGCTCCTCGGGCGGCATCTTCTCGCCCTCGCTCTACATGGGCGCGACGCTCGGCGCCGCGTTCGGCGCCGCCGCGCAGTATTTCTTCCCGGGCCCGCAGATCAGCGTTCCCGCGTTCGCGATCGTCGGCATGGCGGCGATGGTGGGCGGCGGCACGGGCGCGGCGATGACCGCGGTGACGATGATCTTCGAGATGACGCGCGACTACGGCATCGTGATGCCGATGATCATCGCGGTCGCGGTGAGCATCGGGGTGCGCCGCGTCCTTTCGCGCGAGAACATCTACACCATCAAGCTCCTCGCGCGTCGCCAGTTCATCCCGAGCGCCCTGCACGCCAACCTCTTCCTCGTGCGCCACGCGGAGGACGTGATGGACAAGGACTTCCTCACGCTGCCGCAGGCGACGCGGTTCGACGATTTCCTGCGGCTGCCCGAGGCGCGCGGCGGCATGCGCCACATCGTCGTGACGGGAGAGGACCGGATCGCCGGCGTGCTGCGCGTGAACACGGCGCTGCGCCGGGGGCTCGAGGGCGCCTACACCGGCGTCACGCTGGGCGAGGTCGCGAGCCGCGATTTCACGCTCGCGCGCCCCGGCGACGCGATGTTCGACGTGATCGGGCGCATGTGGCGCAAGAAGGCGACCATGGCGGTCGTCGTCGGCTCCAACCGCGCCGGGGCCGCCGACGTCCTCGGGATCATCAGCAAGGAGCACGTGGCCGATTCGGTCGCCGAGAGCATCAAGCACTACGCCGCGACCTCGTCGCCACTGTAGCTTTCCACGACGCGGAATCGATGAACGAAACGACGCCCGCCGCTCCCGCCTGGCAGGATGCGATCTTCGACGCGCTCAAGGCGGCGTGCGTCCGGCATGTCGCGTACGTTCCCGACGCCGGGCATTCGCACCTGCGCGCGGCGATGAGGTCGCAGAGCCAGGCGAAAATCGCTCCGCGGACCAACGCATCGAAGAACGCCCGCACGAGGCCGATCACGCTTCCCAGCGGGCTGATCGAGTAGCCGCGGTACCTTTCCCCGGCTCGTCAAGCCGGGGGCGCCCGGACGCGAGGGCCGGCGGACAAAATGTTGCCCGGTGTCAAAAGCGCCTCTTCCCGCCAGCGTATGAATGGCGGATGCACGGCGGCGGCCGTGCGATCGCGTGCTGCAAAACCGGAAAGGAGATCGCTATGAAAGTCGCAAGACGCCTGCTGCTCGTGGCTGCGTCGACGCTGGCACTGTTCTGCCTCGCCCCGCAGCTCGCGTTCGCCAAGGTGCAGATCACCTGGTGGCATGCCATGAGCGGATCCAACGGCAAGGTGGTCGACCAGATCGTGAAGGACTTCAACGCCGCGCACCCCGACATCGAGCTGAAGGCGCTCTACACGGGCACGTACGAGGAGACCCTCACCAAGTACATCACGGCCTACCGCTCGCACACCGCGCCCAGCTTGGTGCAGTCCTACGAGGTCGGGACCCAGACCATGCTTTCGAGCGGAGCGATCGTCCCGGTCTACCAGATCCCGGAAATGATGGGCGAAAAGTGGGATTGGGCGCAGTACGTGATCCCCATCACGAACTACTACGCTTCGGGCGGGA
>DATIZV010000328.1:0-6563 GCA_035516915.1 Usitatibacter sp.
TGCGTCCCACGACGCGTTCCCCGGGCGCGACACCCGCGCAGTTCACCAGGCCATGGATCGCGCCGAAGGAGGAGACGCACGCGTCGACCGCCGCCTGCATCGAGGCTTCGTCGGTCACGTCGCACTTCACGAAGCGGGCGCTGCCGCCGAGCTGCTTGGCGACCCAGTCGCCGGCGTCGGCGACGTCGGCGATCACGACCTTGCCGCCCTCGTCGGCGATCATCTTGGCGGTCGCGGCGCCGAGGCCCGAGCCTCCGCCGGTCACGAGGAACACGTTGTTCGAGATCTGCATGGCGTACCTATGGGAGTGGATGGCGGACTGCGACGATGGGAAGGTCGAGGGCCTGCGCCCAGCGCTCCCAGTGCTCGGCGCTTTCGGCGGCGAAGCGCACGGCGAGCGCGGGACGCGTGAGCGTCTCGAGCCCGAAGGCCTCGGCGAGGCGTCTCGCGAAGTGCGGCTCGAGAGCGGCGACGGCGATCCAGCCCTCGCGCGCCTCGTAGAGATTATAAGCGGCGAGCCCGCCGCCCAGCAGCGCGCCGGGCCGCGTGAGGCCTTCCGCGAGCGGCTGCGCGAGGAAGGCCGCCGCGTCCGCCAGGGGCACCACGGCCGATCGCCCATGGCCGTCCCGATCGCGCGCGTGCACCAGCGCGAGCGCGGTGGAGACCACGCGCTCGGCCCCCGCCATGTCCGCGAAGAGCGTGGGCGGAAGCGCGGGGGGCGCGACGAGCCCGTGCTCGGCGAGGTAGGTGAGGTCGTGCCCCGACTTCTCCTCGTCGGGCGCCGCGTAGCCGGTGATCGCCAGCGTGCAGAGCCGCGGATGGCGCGGCGCGAGCGAAGCGGGATCGAGGCCGAGGCGGGCGAGGGCGGCGGGACGTTGCGCGCTCACGAAGAGGTCCGCTGCCCCGAGAAGCGCATCGAGCGCGCGCGCGCCCGCTTCGCTCTTGAGGTCGAGGCGCTTCACGTCCATTCCCTCGCGCAGCCGCGCATACCATTGCGGGCAGAATCCCTCGAGCGGATCGCCCGACGGCGGCTCGACCTTGGTCACGCGGGCGCCCAGCTCGTGCAGGCGCGCGCAGGCGACCGGACCGGGGAGGTTGAGCGCGATCGAGACGACGGCGAGGCCTTCGAGCGGATTCATGGCATAAAGTCTATATGGCTCCCGCCCTCCCACCCTCCGTCCGCCCGATCGTGCGCGGCTGGCTCAACTCGAACATCGTCGTGCTGCGCGCGCCGGGCGACAACGTCGTGATCGATTCCGGCTACTGCAGCCATCGCGAGGAAACGCTGCGGCTTCTCGCGGGACCGGCGGGACTCGAGGGCGAGCCGGTCGAGCGGCTCGTCAACACGCACTGCCATTCCGACCACATGGGCGGCAACGCGGCCATCGCCTCCGCCTACGGCTGCCGCGTCGCGATTCCCGAGGGGGAGGTGAAGCACGTCGTGCCGTGGACGCCGCAGAGCGTGTGGATGGCGAACTTCGACCAGCGAGCCGACCCTTTCCACTTCGACGACACGATCGCGGCGGGCGACACCTTCGAGGCGGGCGGCTTCACCTGGCAGGCGCACGCCGCTCCCGGCCACGACATGGACGCGCTGGTCTACTTCGAGCCGCGCAACCGCATCCTCGTTTCCGGCGATGCGCTCTGGGAGAACGGCATGGGATTCGTCTGGCCCGAGGAGCGCTCGAGCGCGGGGATCGACGAGGCGCGCGCGGCGCTGGACACGATCGAGCGGCTCGAGCCCGCGGCGGTGATCCCCGGGCACGGATCGCCGTTTTCGGACGTCGGCGCGGCGCTCGCCCGGGCGCGTGCCAGGCTCGACGCCTTCGCCGCGGACCCGCGGCGCAACGCCCGGCACGCGTTGAAGGTGCTCTTCACCTTCGCGCTCCTCGACAAGGGATCGATGCCGGTCGCCGAGGTCGAGCGCTACGTCGCCCGCATCCCGTGCTACCGCGAGCTCTCCGATCGCTTCCTCGGGCTCGATGCGCCCGCGCTCGCGCGCTCGATGCTCGCGGACCTGGAGAAGGCCGGCGCGATCGCGATCCGCGACGGCATCGTGCGCCCGACGATGGCCGCCTAGGCGAAGACCCGCAGGCCCTCGAGATCGAGGACCCGGATCCGCCCGTACTCCACCTGGACGAGGCCCGCCTTCTCCATCACCTGCAACGCGCGGTTCGCCCGCTGCCGCGACACGCCCGAGAGGTAGCCCACCTCCTCCTGCGAGAGCTGGATCTGCGTCGCCTGCTCGGGGTAGAGCACCGGGTTGAAGAGCGCCGCGAGGGAGCGAGCGACGCGCGCGTCCGGGCCGAGCAGGCGCTGGTACTCGACCATCGCGATGAACTGCGAGAGCCGCTCGTTCAGCTGCATCAGCAGGAAGCGGTTGAAGCCGATGTTGGTGTCGAGCAGCCATTCGAACGTCGCGCGCGGCATGAGCGCCATCCGCGTCGCGCGCAGCGCGCCGATGTCGTACTTGCGCGTGCGGTCCTTCAGGATCGATCCCTCGCCGAACCAGCCGCCGCTCGTGACGCCGGTGAAGGTGGTCGTCTTGCCGGCGGCGTTCACGCTGGTCATCTTCACGAGGCCGTCGACCACGCCGAACCAGTGCTCGACCGGCTCCCCCTTGCGGCACACGTAGGCGCCGGCGGCAAAATCGCGCACCTGCGTCTCGGCCTTCACGCGTTCGAGCTGCGCGGTCGAAAGGGAACGCGTCCAGAGCGATGCGGCCAGGAGCTGGGGCAGGGTTTCCACGCGGGTCGGGGGCGGCGGGCAGTGGCGAGCCGTAATTGTCAACGAAAAGACACCCCGGGGTAAGGCCTGCGCGTACACTGGGCCGCAAACGGAGGAGACCACCCCATGCAGGTGGACACCGGCAGGCCGGACACGTTTCCGAAGCTCCTGCTGCACCACGCGCGCGTGCGCGGCGATCGGCCGGCCATTCGCGAGAAGCAATACGGCATCTGGCAGGCGTGGACCTGGGACGAGATGCGGCGCGAGGTGGAGTGGCTCGCGGCCGGCCTCGCGGCCGCCGGCCTCGCGCGCGGCGCGCACATCGCCGTGATCGGCGCGAACCGCCCGCGGCTCTACTGGACGCTCGTCGCCGCGCAGGCCCTCGGGGCGATTCCGGTGCCGTTCTACGAGGACGCGATCGCCCAGGAAATGGTGTACGTGTTCCAGGACGCCGCGATCGAGCTCGCCGTCGTGGAGGACCAGGAGCAGGCCGACAAGCTGCTCGAGATCCTTCCGCAGTGCCCCAGCCTCCGGCGCATCTGGTACGACGATCCGCGCGGGCTGCGCCACTACTCGCAGCCCGGGCTCGCGAGCTACGAGAGCCTGCGCGAGTCCGGGCGCGAGCGCGCGGCGCAGGATCCGGGCTTCTTCGCGTCGCAGGTGGCGAAGGGCGTGGGCGGCGATCCGGCGATCATGATGTACACGTCGGGCACGACCGGGCATCCGAAGGGCGTCGTCCTCTCGCACGACAACCTCGTCGCCTCGAGCGTCGCATACGCCGAGCTCGAGGGATTGCGCGACGACGAGGAGGTGCTCGCGTACCTGCCGATGGCGTGGATCGGGCAGAACCTCTTCTCCTACGCGCAGTGGATGACGGTCGGCTTCCGCATCAACTGCATCGAGTCGGCGGAGACCGTCCTCACGGACATGCGCGAGATCGGCCCGACGTACTACTTCGCGCCGCCGCGCGTGCTCGAGGCGCTGCTCACGCAGGTCACCATCCGCATGGAGGACGCGAGCGGCGTGAAGCGCTTCCTGTTCCGCTACTTCATGGAGCTCGCGCGGCGCGTGGGCGGCGAGCTCCTCGACGCTCGCCCGGTGAAGCTTTCCGATCGCGCGCTCTACGCGCTCGGCAACGTCCTCGTCTACGGGCCGCTCCGGAACGCGCTCGGCATGACGCGCATCCGCGTCGCCTACACCGCGGGCGAGGCGATCGGGCCGGACCTCTTCGTGTTCTATCGCTCGCTCGGGATCAACCTCAAGCAGCTCTACGGGTCCACGGAAACGTCGGTGATGGTCTGCGTGCAGCCCGACGGGGCGGTGAAGCCCGACACCGTCGGCCCGCCGATGAAGGGCGTCGAGGTGCGCATCCTCGAGAGCGGCGAGATCGTGCTGCGCTGCCCGGGCCTCTTCCGCGAGTACTACAAGAACGAGCAGGCGACGCGCGAGGCGAAGGATGCCGAGGGCTGGTTCCACACCGGCGACGCGGGCTTCTTCGACGCCGGCGGCCAGCTGCGAATCATCGATCGCGCGAAGGACGTGGGCAAGCTCTCGGATGGAACGCTCTTCGCCCCGAAGTACCTCGAGAACAAGCTCAAGTTCTTCCCGCACATCAAGGAGGCGGTGGCCTTCGGGGACCGCAGGCCGTACGCCAGCGCGATGATCAACATCGACGTGCAGGCGGTGGGCGACTGGGCCGAGCGCCGCGGCATCCCGTACTCGGGCTACACCGATCTCGCTTCCAAGCCGCAGGTGATCGAGCTCATCCGCGGCTGCGTCGAGAAGGTGAACGCCGACCTCGCGCGCGACCCCAAGCTCGCCGGCAGCCAGATCCACCGCTTCGTGATCCTGCACAAGGAGCTCGACGCCGACGACGGCGAGCTCACGCGCACGCGCAAGGTCCGGCGCGGCTTCATCGCGGAGAAGTACGCGGCGATCGTGCAGGCGCTCGACTCGGGTGCGGAGCGCTGCGCCGTGGAGGCGCAGGTGCGCTTCGAGGACGGGCGCACGGGCACGGTGCGCGCGGAGATCGCCGTGGTGCCGGTGCGGACGTTCGAGGCCCCGGTGCAGCCCGCGGCGGCGCGGGGCGCACCCGCCCTGGAAGAGAAGGCCGCGGCGTGAACCTGCGCGAGCTGGAACCGGGCGAAGTGCGCCGCGAGCTCGGCGAGCCGATCCTCGCCCTCGAGGCGATCTCGCTTGCCTTTGGCGGCGTGAAGGCGCTCTCCGACGTGAGCTTCGACGTCCGCGAGCACGAGGTCCGCGCCATCATCGGGCCCAACGGCGCCGGGAAGAGCTCGCTCCTCAACGTGATCAACGGCGTCTACCGGCCCCAGCGGGGACGCATCACGTTCCGCGGCGTGGCCCGGGCGCACATGGAGCCGCACCGCGCGGCCGCCATGGGCATCGCGCGCACGTTCCAGAGCCTCGCGCTCTTCAAGGGCATGACGGTGCTCGACAACATCCTCGCCGGCCGCAACCTGATGATGAAGTCGAACCTCCTGCTGCAGGCGCTGCGCGTGGGTCCCGCGCTCGCCGAGGAGATCCGGCACCGCAAGCGCGTCGAGGAGATCATCGACTTCCTCGAGATCCAGCACGTGAGGAAGACCGTGGTGGGACGCCTTCCCTACGGCCTGCAGAAGCGCGTGGACCTCGGCCGGGCGCTCGCGGCGGAGCCGCAAGTGCTGCTCCTCGACGAGCCGATGGCGGGGATGAACATCGAGGAGAAGCAGGACATGTCGCGCTTCATCCTCGACGTGAACGACGAGTTCGGGACCACCATCGTCCTCATCGAGCACGACATGGGCGTGGTGATGGACCTTTCCGACCGGGTGGTGGTGCTCGACTACGGCAGGAAGATCGCCGACGGCACGCCGGAGGAGGTGCGCAAGAGCCAGGCGGTGATCGACGCCTACCTCGGAGTGAAGCATTGAGAGCGTCGGCCCGCAACCTCACCCTCGCGTTCTTCGCGCTGCTCGCGTTCGGCGCGGTCTCGCCGATGCTCTTCCAGGGCGTGCGCTTCCCGCAGTGGCTGGAGATCGTGATCGGCGGCCTGATGTCGGGCGTGCTCTATTCGCTCGTCGCGTTGGGGCTCGTGCTGATCTTCAAGGCCTCCGGCGTCTTCAACTTCGCGCAGGGGTCCATGGTGCTCTTCGCGGCGCTCACGCTGGTGAAGCTGATGGCGCACATGCCCTTCGCGGCGGCGCTGGTGCTGGTGCTCGGCGTCATGATCGCGCTCGCGTGGCTCGTGGAGCGGCTCGTGCTGCGGCCGCTGGTGAACCAGGAAGGCATCGTGCTCTTCATGGCGACCCTCGGCATCGCCTACTTCCTCGACGGGCTGGGCCAGTTCGTGTGGGGCGCCGACGTCTACACGCTCGACGTCGGCATGCCGAAGGAGCCGAAGATCATCCTCGACAAGGTCTTCGAGGGCGGCATCCTGGTGAGCACGGAGGACGTGGTCGCGGCGATCATCGCCGGGCTCCTCGTCGCGGCCCTCGCGTTCTTCTTCCAGCGCACGTCGACCGGGCGGGCGCTGCGCGCGGTGGCCGACGACCACCAGGCGGCGCAGTCGATCGGCATCCCCCTCCATCGCATCTGGGTGATCGTGTGGAGCGTCGCCGGGCTCGTGGCGCTCGTCGCGGGCGTGGTGTGGGGCTCGAAGCTCGGCGTGCAATTCTCGCTGGAGCTCATCGCGCTCAAGGCGCTGCCGGTGGTGATCCTCGGCGGCTTCACCTCGATTCCCGGGGCGATCGTGGGCGGTCTCCTCATCGGGCTGGGCGAGAAGCTTTCGGAGGTGTACCTCGGGCCGCTCCTCGGCGGCGGGATCGAGAACTGGTTCG
>DATIZV010000329.1:0-21081 GCA_035516915.1 Usitatibacter sp.
GTCCACGTCTTCTTCGTGACCGGGCGGAAGAGCGCCTGCTGGTCGACCTCCTGGAAGGCGTCGCGGTAGACGTGCGCGCTGGAGAGCGATCCGGCGAGCGCCACCACCGGCGAGAACGCGGCGTAGGCCTGCGCGAGCCCGGTGACGAGGTTCGTCGCGCCGGGCCCGTTCTGTCCCGCGAGGAAGACGCCCGCGCCGCCCGATGCGCGCGCGTAGCCGTCCGCCATGTGCACGCCGCTGCGCTCGTCGCGCACGCCGACGAAGCGGATCGCGCGCGAATCGTGCAGCGCGTCGAAGATCTCCATCCCCGCCGAGCCGATGAGGCCGAAGACGTGATGCACGCCTTCGGCCTCGAGTGCGTCGACGACCGCCTTGCCTCCGGTGATCCGCGTGGTCGGGACTTCGCTGTCAGGCATCGGGCGCTCCGTGAAATGAATCGCCGGCGCTCCCGGATTGGCGGGCGCCGGCGACCGAGACGAGGATATCCGAAGGTTACAACAGCTTCGCGGCGGCCGGACCCCGGGCCGGGATTTCCATCCGGTCGTCGCCGAAGATGAGGTTCCCCCTGTAGATCTCGGCCATCTCGCGAAGCACCCGCTCGCGCACGCCGGGCTGGTCGATCTGCTCGGTCACGTGCGAGATGACCAGCGTCTTGACGCGCGCCTTCTCGCCGAGCGCGGCGAGCTCGCGGTGGCCCATGCAGGATTCGGCGAACTCCGGGCAAAGCTCGGTCCCGGAGATGTAGTGGCACATGTGCACGAGGACGTCGCAATCGGCCGCGAGCCGCTCCATGGAGGCGCAGGGTCCGCTGTCGCCCGAGTAGACGAACGAGCCCTCGGGGGAGTCGAGGCGGAAACCGTACGAGACGAGCTGCGGGCCGAAGTGCGCGACGCCCGCCGCCTTGACGGACCAGCCGCGCCCCTGGACGGTCTCGTTGGGGCGCATCTCGGTCACCTCGGGCGCCGGTTTCTTGCGCTCCCCCGTGCCGCCGCGCGCACGATACAGGGAGATGCTGCACATGTTTTCGGTACGCGCGACGAGGTCCGGCCAGAACGCCCCGCCCTTCTCGAAGAGCGCACGGGTCACGTCGCGGATCGGCGGCGGCCCGTAGACCTTGAGCTCGGGAATCCTCCCGGCTCCCTGGTCCCAGCGCGTGAGGAGCAGCCGGGGATAATCGCCCATGTGGTCGTAATGCAGGTGGCTGCAGAAGAAGTGCGTCACCCGCGTCGAGGGAATCCCGAGCTCGAGCAGCCGGTGATGCGCCCCGAAGCCATGGTCGAACACGATCACGTCGTCCCCGATCTCCACCACGTAGCCCGAGCACATCCGGGACAACGATGGCGTCGGGGTTCCCGTCCCGAGCAGCCTGATCCTCAAGTCGCGGTCCTTTCCCGTTTCATTCCGGCTTGATGCCGATCTGGTTGAAGAGTTTCTTCCATTTCTCGTAATCCGTCTTGAGGAACGCCGTGAATTCCTGCGGCGAGCTCGCCACGATCTCCGCACCCTGCTTCACGAACATCGCCTTGAGGCCCGGATCGTTCAGGGTCGCGACCAGTTCCTTGTTGAGAAAGGCGACGAGCTGCGGAGGCGTCCCCGCGGGCGCGAAGATGCCGTGCCAGCCGTAGGCCTCGTAGCCCGGCAGGCCCGCCTCGGCGAGCGTGGGAACGTCGGGCGCGGCCGGCGAGCGCTTCGATCCGGTGATGCCGAGCGTCACCACCCGGCCGGCGGCGACGTACGGCAGTCCCTGGGCGAGCCCGGGAGCGTTGAGCGACACCACCCCGCTGATCACGTCCGTGAAGGCCTGGTTGCTGTCCTTGTACGGAATCTCCTCGATGTGCAGGCCCGCCATCGACTTGAAGAGCTCCACCGAGATCTGGCTCGGCGTTCCGCGCCCCGAGGACGAATACTGCAGGCCGCCCGGCGCCTTCCTCGCGAGCGCCATGAACTCCTTGAGGTTGGAGATCCCGAGCTTCTTGCTGGCGAGGAAGATGTTCGGCGTCTGCGCGACCTGCGTGATGGGGATGAAATCCTTGAACGGATCGTACGGAAGCGAGCGCTGCAGCATCGGCCCGAGCGTGAACGCGTTGGAAATCAGCATCAGCGTGTATCCGTCGGGCGCCGACTTGGCAACGTAGTCCGCGCCGATCGCCCCGGCGGCGCCGGGCCGGTTCTCGACGATCACGGTTTGGTGCCACCGCTCGCTCAGGCCCTTGGCGATAAGCCGCGCGAAGACGTCCGAAGTGGTGCCCGGACCGTAGCCGACCACGATCCGCACGGTCTTGCTGGGGTAGTTGCCCTGGGCCGCGGCCGGGACGGCGATGCCGATGCAGGCCGCGAATGCGGCGAGGACGGTGACGATCTTCCCGATGATGCGTGAGCGCATTCGATCTCCCTAGGAGGGCTGCCGGACTCCCCGAGGTTGAGCGCGGCGACCGCCGGCCGCTTTTCCGGAAGCGACCGGTTTTTTTCCGGAAGCGACCAGCGGACCTCGGGCGCGCCGCTCCACGCCGCGGCGCACCTGGGAAGGACTCCGTCCGTAGGCATCGCGGAAGCGACGCGAGAAGTGCGAGCCGTCGGCGAAGCCGCTGTCGAGCGCGATTTCGGAGATCGGCTTGCGCGTGTCCACGAGCAGGTCGTAGGCCTTGCGAAGCCGCAGCGTGCGCGCGAACTCCGACGGGCGCACGCCGAGCTCGGCGCGGAACAGCCTCTCCAGGTGGCGCGCGCTCACGTGCAGCTCGCGGGCGATCCCGAGCACGGAGAAGCGGCTCCCCACCTTGCGCTCCATGAGCAGCATCGCGCGGCGGATCCAGACGTTGTCCGTATCCCCGGCGAACGACGGCTGCGGTTGGGGCGAGCGGGAAGGCAGCGCCGCCTTCTCGATCATGATGCGCAGCGCCTTCTGCGCTTCCGGCTTGCTGACGTGGCGCTCGATGAGGTGGGCCGCGAGGTGCACGACGCTCGTTCCCCCCGCGCAGGTGATGCGATTGCGGTCGACCACGAACAGCTGGTCGGAGGTGACGGCGTGGTCGGGAAATTCGAGCACGAAGTCGCGATGGTGGAACCAGCTCACGCAGGAACGGTGGCGCCGCATGAGGCCGGCGCGCGCGAGGAGGAAGCTGCCGGTGCATACGCCGATCAGCGTGCGGTCGGCCCGCGCGGCGTGCTGCAGGTATTCGACCAGCCGGGGCGAGAAGCCGCGCCCCGCCGGAAGCAGCCCGCCCACCACGACGACGTAGTCGAACTCGGCCGGATCGCCGAGCTCCCGGGTGGGCATGACTTCGATGCCGCAGCTCGCGCGCACCGGGCGCAAGTCGTGGCTCACGACTTCCCAGCGGCAGCGCAGCGGCCGGCTACGGTCGGCCTCGTCGGCGGCGAGCCGCAGCGCGTCGACGAACGAGGAGAACGCCACCAGGGTGAAGTCGGGCTGCAGGACGAATGCGACGGAAAGCCGCTGCGGCACGGTCTGCTTCACGGCGAGCGATGGCGTCTACGGACCAATGGATGTCGGATTTGGACCACAGATGCATTGTCGCCGATGGTTCAATGGCTCGCAAATGGGGAACCGCTACTCCATCTTCACGCTCGCGCGCAATGCGCTCAGCCATCACGCGAACTGGCACGAGGCGTGGCGCAGCCCGGAGCCGAAGCGCGAATATCAGGTCGTCATCGTGGGCGGAGGCGGCCATGGGCTCGCCACCGCCTATTACCTCGCGAAGGAGCACGGCATCACCGACGTGGCGGTGCTCGAGAAGGGTTGGCTCGGCGGCGGCAACACCGGGCGCAACACCACCATCGTGCGCTCCAATTACCTGTGGGACGAGGCGACGCATCTCTACGAGAAGTCGATGAAGCTCTGGGAGGGCCTGTCCCGGGACCTCAACTACAACGTGATGTTCAGCCAGCGCGGCGTCCTCAACCTCGGCCACAGCCTGCAGGACATGCGCGACATCGAGCGGCGCGTGAACGCGAATCGCCTGAACGGCGTCGATGGCGAGGTGCTCGACGCGGCCGCGGTGAAGCGGATGGTGCCGATCATCAACGATTCGCCGCGCGCGCGCTACCCGATCCTCGGCGCCTCGCTGCAACGGCGCGGCGGAACGGCGCGGCACGACGCGGTCGCGTGGGGCTTCGCACGCGCGGCCGATTCGCGCGGCGTGCACATCATCCAGAACTGCGAGGTCACCGGCATCCGGCGCCAGGGCGGGCGCGTCGCCGGCGTGGAGACCTCGCGCGGCTTCATCGGCGCGAGGAAGATCGGCGTCGTGGCGGCGGGCCACTGCAGCGTGCTCGCCGCCATGGCCGGGCTGCGCTTGCCCATCGAAAGCCATCCGCTGCAGGCGCTGGTGTCGGAGCCGATCAAGCCGGTGCTCGATACGGTCGTGATGTCCAACGCCGTCCACGGCTACATCAGCCAGGCCGACAAGGGAGACCTCGTGATCGGCGCCGGCATCGACCCGTACGTCGGATACGGCCAGCGCGGCAGCTTCGCGATCATCGAGGGCACCCTTGCCGCGATCCTCGAGCTCTTCCCCACCTTCAGCCGCGTGCGCATGAACCGCCAATGGGCGGGCATCGTGGACGTGAGCCCGGACGCGTGCCCCATCATCGGCCTGACACCGGTGAAGGGCCTGTACTTCAACTGCGGCTGGGGCACCGGCGGCTTCAAGGCGACACCGGGATCCGGTTGGGTGTTCGCGCACACGATCGCCCACGATCGACCCCACGAGCTGAACGCCGCCTTCTCGCTCGAGCGCTTCGCCACCGGGCGCCTCGTCGACGAGCATGGCGCCGCCGCGGTGGCGCACTGATGGACGCCGCGCGATGCTGATCATTCGCTGTCCCTGGTGCGGGCCGCGCGAGCAGACCGAGTTCTCCTATGGCGGCGAGGCACACATCGCGCGCCCGGCCGATCCGGACGCGCTCACCGATGCGCAATGGGCCGACTACCTCTTCATGCGCACCAATCCGAAGGGCCGCCACCGCGAGCAATGGCTGCATGCCTTTGGATGCCGCCGCTGGTTCAACGTCGAGCGCGACACCGTGAGCTACCGGATCCGGGCCGTCTACAAGCCGGGAGAGGAGCCGCCGGAGGAAGCATCATGAGCGGCGGCGCGTGGCGCTTGCCGTCGGGCGGCCGCATCGACCGGAACCTTCCCCTGGAATTCACGTTCGACGGCCGCCGCCATCGGGGGTTCGCCGGCGACACGCTCGCCTCGGCGCTTCTCGCGAGCGGCGTGACGCGGGTCGCCCGCAGCTGGAAGTATCACCGCCCGCGCGGCATCGCCGCCGCCGGCGCGGAAGAGCCCAACGCCATCGTGCAGCTGGAAAGCGGGGCGCACACGATTCCCAACGCGCGCGCGACCGAAGTCGCGCTCTACGACGGCCTGCAGGCACGCAGCGTGAATCGCTGGCCGGGGCTGCGGTTCGACGCGATGTCGTGGCTGCGGCCGTTCTCCGCGCTCATGCCGGCAGGCTTCTACTACAAGACGTTCATGTGGCCGCGCGGCCTCTGGCACACCTACGAGGCCTTGATCCGCAGGGCTTCCGGACTGGGCCGGGCGCCGGCGGTCCCGGACGCGTCCACCTACGACAAGACCCACGCGCACTGCGACGTGCTGGTGGTGGGCGCCGGCCCGGCGGGCCTCGCGGCCGCGCTCGCCGCCGGGAGCTCGGGTGCCCGGGTGATCCTCGTCGACGAGCAGGCGGAGCCCGGTGGGTCGCTCCTCGCCGTGGCCGGCGCATCGCCGCTTCGCATCGACGGGCTCGCTGCAGCCCGCTGGCTCGAAGAGGCGCTGGGCCGGTTGCGCGGAATGCGCAGCGTGCGAATCCTTCCACGCAGCACCGCCTTCGGGTACCACGATGGAAATTTCCTCACCGTGGCCGAGCGGCGCCATGACCACTTGCCGCTCGACCAGCGCGCGGGCCGCCGGGAGCGCGTCTGGCGCGTGCGCGCGCGGCAGGTGGTGCTCGCCGCGGGCGCGATCGAGCGTCCCCTGGTATTCGGGAACAACGACCGGCCGGGAATCATGCTCGCCTCGGCGGCCGCGACGTACGTGAACCGCTATGGCGTGCGGCTCGCGTCGCGGGCGGTCGTGTTCACCAACAACGACTCGGCCTATCGCTGCGCGCTGGACCTCGTGGAAGCCGGCATTGCGGTGGCGGCCGTCGTCGATTCCCGCGCGAAGCCTTCGGGGCCCGTCGTGCAAGCGGCGCGCGAGGCCGGGATCGAGATCCTCGCCAGCGCCGCCGTCGTGAACACCCGCGGCGGCGACCGGCTGAAGTCGGTCGACGTGATGGCGCTCGATGCGCACGGCGCGGCCGGGGCGGGGCGCTCGATCGAGTGCGACCTGCTCGCGGTGTCGGGCGGCTGGAATCCCGCGGTCCACCTGCACGCGCAATCCGGTGCGCGTCCCCGATACGACGAGTCGCGCGCCTGCTTCGTGCCGGGCGATGCGGTGCAGGATGAGCGCTCGGCCGGCGCATGCAACGGGATATTCGCGCTCGAAGCGGCGCTCGCCGAGGGCGCGGAGGCGGGCGCTCGCGCAGCCGGAGCCGCCGGCTTCCGCGCGCCGCCGGCTCCTGCGCTCGCGGTATCGGGCGACCTTGCCGCGGAACATTCGCTGCAGCTGCTCTGGTTGGCTCCCCTGCCGTCGCGGGGCCGGCATGCGAAGCGGTTCGTGGACCTGCAGAACGACGTCACGGCCGCCGACATCGAGCTCGCCGCACGCGAAGGCTACCGCTCGATCGAGCACGTGAAACGGTACACCGCGCTCGGCTTCGGCACCGACCAGGGGAAGCTCGGGAACATCAATGGCATGGCGATCCTCGCGCGCACGCTCGGCGAGGACATCTCGAAGGTCGGAACGACCACGTTCCGCCCGAACTACACGCCGGTCACGTTCGGCGCCATCGCAGGACGCGACCTGGGCGAGCTCTTCGAGCCGGTACGCAAGACCGCCTTGCACGAATGGCACGAGCGCAACGGCGCGGTGTTCGAGAACGTCGGCCAGTGGAAGCGGCCGTGGTACTACGCGAGGCCGGGCGAATCCAAGGAGACGGCGGTGCGGCGGGAGTGCCTCGCCGCGCGGCAGGGTGTCGCGATCCTGGACGCTTCCACGCTCGGCAAGATCGACATCCAGGGCCCCGACGCCGCGACGTTCCTCGACCTCGTCTACACGAATGCCTGGTCGAGGCTCGGCGTCGGCCGCTGCCGTTACGGATTGATGCTCGACGAGAACGGCATGGTGATGGACGACGGCGTCACGGCCCGCCTCGGCGCGAATCACTACGTGATGACGACGACGACCGGCGGCGCGGCGCGCGTGATTTCCTGGCTGGAGCGCTGGCTGCAAACCGAATGGCCGCAGCTGCGCGTGTTCCTCACCTCGGTCACCGAGCACTACGCCACCGCCGCGGTCGTCGGCCCGCGCAGCCGCGAGGTGCTCACGGCGTCGTGCCCGGACGTCGATTTTTCGCGCGCGGCGTTCCCCTTCATGGCCTGGCGCTCCGGAACCGTGGCGGGCGTCGCCGCCCGCATCATGCGGATCAGTTTTTCCGGCGAGCTCGCCTACGAGGTGAACGTGCCCGCGAACCAGGCGCTGCACGTGTGGGAAGCGCTGATGCGTGCCGGAGCGGCGCACGGCATCACGCCCTACGGCACGGAGGCGATGCACGTGCTGCGGGCCGAGAAGGGCTACATCATCGTCGGGCAGGACACGGACGGGTCGGTGACTCCGATCGACCTCGGCATGGAGTGGATCGTTTCGAAGGAAAAGGACTTCATCGGGCGCCGCTCCCTCGCGCGCTCCGATACGCGGCGCGGCGACCGCAAGCAGCTCGTAGGGCTGCTCGCCGAGGATCCGCGCGTGGTGCTGCCCGAGGGCGCGCAGCTCGTCGCGGATCCGCGGGCACGCGTTCCGATGCCGATGCTGGGCCATGTGACCTCGAGCTATGCGAGCCCCACGCTCGACCGCTCGATCGCCCTCGCGCTGGTGCAAGGCGGGAGGCTCCGTGCCGGGCAGACCGTGTACGCGCCCCTCGCCGACGGCAGCATGATCCGCGCCCGAATCACGAGCCCGGTATTCGTCGATCCGGAAGGAGCGCGACAGGATGCCTGAGCCCATCCTGCAACGCAGCCCGCTTGCCCGCTTCGCACCCGATGGCGCGGCGCGCGGGGACCCGGAATGCCGGGTCATCGCCTACGAGCGGGCCTTCCTCGGCTACATCAACCTGCGCGGCCGCGACGCGTCGTTTCTCGAGGCCGCGCGCCGCGTGCTCGGAGTGGCGCTGCCGCTCGAGCCGAATGCCGTGATCCGCGCCGGAGAGTCGACGGTGTGCTGGCTCGGTCCCGACGAATGGCTCCTCGTCGTGCCCGGCGCGCAAGAGGCGAGGGTCGCGGCGGACCTGCGCGAGGCGCTCGGAGACACGTTTGCGGCGGTCACGCAGATCGGTAGCGGGCAGACCGCGATCGTGCTCCAGGGAGAATGCGTGCGCGAGCTTCTCGCAAAGGATTGCCCGCTCGATCTCGATGCCGCGGTGTTTCTTTCCGGGCGGTGCGCCCAAACCCGTCTCGCGAAGGCGGCGGTCCTGCTGCGTCCCCTCGAAGGCGATGCCATGGAGCTCATCGTGCGCCGCAGCTTCGCCGACTATCTCTGGCTATGGCTCGCCGATGCCGGGGCCGAATACGGCCTGCGCCACGTGCCGCCGCCGCACGACTGATTTGCGCATGCTGGTTTGCGGGGCCGTCAGGAGTGCATCCCCCATCGGCGCACCGTGCGCTGCTCGATGGTGCGGAAGATCAGGTTCTCCACCAGCAGCCCGATGAGGATCACCGTGAAGAGCCCGGCGAACACCGCGGGGATGTCCAGCACGTTCTTGTTCTCGTAGATGAACCAGCCCAGCCCGCCCGAGCCCGACGTGGTGCCGAACACGAGCTCGGCGGCGATGAGCGTGCGCCACGCGAACGCCCAGCCGATCTTGAGGCCCGACAGGATGCTCGGGAACGCGGCCGGGATCAGGATGCGCCTCGCGTAGGCGAAGCCCGTGAGGCCGTAGTTGCGCCCGACCATGCGCAGCGTGTTCGAGACGCCGAGGAAGCCCGAGTGCGTCGCGAGCGCGATCGGCCACAGCACCGCATGCACCAGCACGAAGATGATGCTGCCGTTGCCCAGCCCGAACCAGATGAGCGCGACCGGCAGGAGCGCGATCGCGGGCAGCGGGTTGAACATCGCGGTGAGGGTCTCGAGCAGGTCGTTGCCGATGCGGGTCGCCATGGCGAGCATCGTCACGACGAGCGCGAGCACGAGCCCGATCGCGTAGCCCTGCAGCAGCACCTTGATCGACACCCACGACTTGCGCGGCAGCTCGCCGCTCGCCACCCGCCCGAGGAACGAATGCATCGTGTCCGTGAAGGTCGGGAAGAGCAGCGCGTTCTCGAGGTGCATCGCGTACGCCTGCCAGGCCGCGGCGAGGATCACGAGGATGAGCGCCTTGCGCACCAGCGCGTTGCCGTAGACGCGCTCCCAGGCCGTGAGCGGCTTGTTGATGACGCCGAAGTCGTGCTCGTCCACCTGCTCGCGGACGTACTCGGGGCGTGCGGCGGGGCTAGACATGCGTCGTCTCCGGCTCGATCCGGCCTTCCGAGAAGAGCATCGAATGGATGCGGTCCGAGAGCCGGCGGCCGTCCGCGTCCTCGGCGTCGGTGCCGTCGCTGTTGAGCTCCGCCTTCACCTGCCCCGGATGCGGCGAGAGGAGCAGGATGCGGTTGCCGATGCGCACCGCCTCCGGGATCGAGTGGGTGACGAAGAGCACCGTGAACTTCGTGCCCTCCCAGAGCTGCAGCAGCTCGTCCTGCATCCTGCGCCGCGTGAGCGCGTCGAGCGCCGCGAACGGCTCGTCCATGAGGAGGATGTCGGGCTCCATCGCCATGCCGCGCGCGATCGCCACGCGCTGCTTCATGCCGCCGGAGAGCGTGTGCGGCAGCGAATCGGCGAAGCGGGTGAGGTTCACCTTTTCGATGTACGCCATGGCACGGTCCTCGGCCTCGCGGCCCTTGAGGCGCCTGGAGGCTTCCAGCGCGAAGAGCACGTTCTGCTTCACGGTCTTCCACGGCAGGAGCTGGTCGAACTCCTGGAAGACCATGACGCGGTCCGGTCCGGGACGCGTCACCTCCGCGCCCTTCAAGCGGATCGTGCCCTCGACGGGCCTCAGATAGCCGCCCACCGCCTTGAGGAGCGTGGATTTGCCGCATCCCGACGGACCGAGCAGCACGAAGCGGTCCGACGGGAGCACGTCGAAGCTCACGCGATAGGTGGCGGTGACGAGGTGCTCGCGCGTCTTGTATTGGAGCGTCACACCGTCGACCGCGAGGAGCGGCCTCGCCGACTGCGCCTCCATGGTCAGCTTCCCGGCAGGTCGTGCACCTCGGGGAAGAAGAGGTCCTTCCAGGACCTCGGATCGTGCTTGATCACGCCGACCTCGTGCATGAACTGCGCGTAGGGGAGGATCGCCTCGGGCGCCATGGTGTAGTGGACCTGCGGGTCCTCCATGATCTTCAGCAGGAAGTCGACTTTCTCCTTGCCGTGGCCCTCCTCCGAGTAGATCTCGGCCGCGCGCTTCCTGTCGGCGTTGATCGCGTCGGTCGCTTCCCTGAGCGCGTCCACCACCGCCTTGTAGGTCTTCGGGTTCTCCTTGCGGAACTTCTCGGTGGACCAGACCATGAGGAAGGTGTTGGGGCTCCCCATGACGTCGTAGGAGTTCAGCACCGGATGGATCGCCGGGTTCTCGAGCGCGATGTTCTGGAACGGGGGCGAGGCGAACTGCGCGGTGATCCCGCCCGACCCGGAGAGGAGCGCGCGCAGCCCTTCGGGGTGCGGCAGGTTCACCATGAGGTGGTTGAGGTGCTTGTAGTCCTCGAGGCCCCACTTCTTCGCGGCCGCCATCTCGAGGTAGATCGTCTGCACCGAGGAGCCGGCCCCCGCCATCGAGATGCGGTCCTGGTCGGTGAAATCGGCGATCGTCTTCACCTTCGGGTCGCGCGTGACGAGCATGCACGGCATCGACGAGAGCGCCGCGACGCCTTTCACCTGCACCGGCGTTCCCTGCGTCCTGTCCCACAGGATGATCGCCGGGCCGGTGCCGCCGGCGGCGAAATGCAGGCTTCCCGAGAGGAGCGCGTCGTTCGCCGCCGCGCCGGCGCCCAGCGTCGCCCAGGTGACCTTCGTGTCCGCAAGCCCCTCCGCCTTCAAGTGCTTCTCGATCAGGTGGTCGTGCTTCATCAGCGTGAGCTGCATGTAGCCGATGCCGTACTGCGACATCATCTTGAGCTCGCTCACCTCGGCGGCGGCGAGCGTCGACGCCGCGAGCCCGATCGCCGCGGCGGCGAGCGCCAGGATGTTGCTTCGATTCATCGTCCCCTCCGGTTGTGTTTGCTGCTGGTATCGAAAGCTTGCGAGCGCGGAGCCGTCAGCCGACCGCCCCGGCGGATGCCCGGCCCACGACCTGCGCCGCGAGGCCGGTGTGAACGAGCCCCTCGCGGAACTCCCCGGAATCGAGGATCGCGACGAGGGCGGGCACGTTGTGCTTCACGCCGTCGATGCGCGAGGCGCGCAGGGCGCCGATCAGCCGGTCGATCGCCGCGGCGCGCGTCTCGGCGCGCGCGATCACCTTGGCGAGCAGCGGGTCGTAGTGCGGCGTCACCGCTCGTCCCTTCGCGTAGCCCGTCTCGACGCGGATGCCGGGCCCCGAGGCGAACGCGAACTCGGTGAGCGTTCCCGGCGAGGGCAGGAAGCGCTTCGGATCCTCGGCGTAGACGCGCGCCTGGATCGCGTGGCCGCAGGCCTGCGGTGCGGAGGGAAGGATCTGCGCGAGCGCCATGCCTGCGGAGGAACGCAGCTGGGCGGCGACGAGGTCGATTCCCGTGATCTCCTCCGTCACGCCGTGCTCCACCTGCAGGCGCGTGTTCATCTCGAGGAAGCGGAATTCTCCCTCCGGCGAGAGCAGCATCTCGACCGTCCCCAGGTTGTCGTAGCCCAGGCGCCCGAAGGTCCCGGCGAGCTTGTCGAGGAGCGGCGCGAGGCGCTGCCGATCCACGCGCGGCGCGCGCGCTTCCTCGATGATCTTCTGGTGACGGCGCTGCACCGAGCAATCGCGCTCGAAGAGGTGCGCGACGTGGCCGTGCCGATCGCCGAGGAGCTGGACCTCGACGTGGCGCGGGCTCTCGACGAGGCGCTCGAGGTACACCTCGCGGCTGGCGAACCCGCGCTCGGCCATCGAGGCCGCGCGCTCGACCGCCGCGACGAGCTCCCCGGGATTGCGCGCGGGAAGCATGCCGATGCCGCCGCCGCCCGCGGCGGGCTTCACCAGGATCGGGTAGCCGATCTCCTCGGCTGCGGCGAGCATCGCCGCGCGATCGCCCGAGATCACGCCCGACCCGCGGCCCACGGGGAGCCCCTCGGCGGCCGCGAGCTCGCGCGCCCGCGTCTTGTGGCCCATCGCCTCGATCCACTTCGGCGCCGGCCCGATGAAGCGCATGCCCGATCGCTCCACGGCCGCCGCGAAGGCCGCGTTCTCGGAGAGGAAGCCGTAGCCGGGATGGAGCGCGTCGCAGTGGAGCTCGCGCGCCGCATCCAGGATCGCGGCCTGGTTGAGGTAGCTCTCGCGCGCCGGGGCGCCGCCGATGCGCACCGTCTCGCTCGCCGCCTCGAGCCATGGCGCCCCGCGATCGGCGTCGGAATACACCGCGGCGCAGGGGATGCCGAGCTCGTTGCACGCGCGCAGCACGCGGGAAGCGACGGCTGCGCGGTTGGCGACGAGCACCTTGCCGAAGAGCGCCATCGTCAGTAGCTCGTCGGCCAGGCGCGCATCAGGTGCTGGCCCACGCCGTTCGTGAGGCGCAGCCGGTGCACGTCGAGCATGCGGATCAGGTAATCGCGCGTCTCCTCGGGACGGATCACCGACTGCACGGCGTAGATCGACGCCATGTCCCACGGCTCGCTGTCCCGGCTCATCGCCGCGAAGGCCTCGTCGTAGCCCGGCTTCCCCGGCTCGAGCCCGTGCACGATCTTCACGGCGAACTGCGGATCCATGAAGCTCACTTCCGCGGTGGGCCAGGCCGCGACCTCGTCGGAGTTCCTGCCGCCGCCCATGTTGAGGTACGCCTGGCCGTAGCTCTTCCTCAGGATCACCGAGAGCTTCGGCACCGTGACGAGCGAGAGCGCGTTCATCATGTTCATGATCTTGCCGGGGGCCTTGCGCCGTTCCGCCTCGGTGCCGATCACGAAGCCGGGCGTATCGACGAGCATCACGACCGGGATGTTGAACGAGTCGCACAGCACGAGGAGGCTCGTGATCTTCTCGCACGCCTCGGTGTCCATCGCCGCGCCCTTGTAGAGCGGGTTGTTCGCGACGACGCCGACGCTGCGGCCGTCCAGTCGCGCGAGCCCGGTGGTCGCGACCTTGCCGAAGCGGGCCTTGAGCTCGAAGAAGCTTCCCTCGTCGACCACCGCACGGACGACCTTGCGCACGTCGTAGACCTGCGTACGCGAGAGCGGGAGGAGGCGCAGGATGTCCTTCATTTGCGCGCCGGAGCCGGCGGGGACGGGCGCGACGGGCGGTTCCTCGTTGTGATGGCCCGGGAGGTACGAGAGGAAACGCTTGACCGCGTCGATCGCCTCCTCGTCGGTATCCACGACCAGGTCCGCAAAGCCGGTGACCTGCGAATGAAGCTCCCAGCCGCCGAGCTCCTGCGGATCGACCTCCTCGCGAATGGCGAGCGAGGCGAGGAGGGCGCTCGAGACGGCGAGCACCGCGCCCTTGCGCATCACGTTGAAGTCCGAGAGCACCGCGTACCACGACGACGAGCCGTAGGACATCCCAAGCGTGGCGGAGGCCCATGGCACCTCGCGCATGCGCCGGTATTGCAGGCCGTCGTTGCCGAGGAGCGAGCCCATGCCGCGCGAGCCCATGTGGTCGGGCATCCGCGCGCCCGACGATTCGCCGAGGAAGACGAGCGGCACGCCGCGCTCCGTCGCCACGCGCTTCATGTGCGCGATCTTGCGGCCGTTCGTCGCGCCGCTCGAGGCGCCCATCACCGTGAAGTCGTTGGAGATCGCGGCCGCCATGCGCCCGTCGATCCTGCCGAAGCCCGCGAGCTTGCCGTCGCACGGCGATTTGTCGCGGTCGCCGGGATTGGCGGAAGTGGAGAAGAGGCCCGACTCGACGTACGTGCCGGCATCGAAGAGGCGATCGAGGCGCTCGCGCGCGTCGAGTACGCCCGGCTGCCGGCGCTTCGCGAGCTTCTGCGCGCCGCCCATGGCACGCGCCTTCGCCTCGCGGCCGGCGAACTCGCGCTCGAGGCGTTCGCGGCGTTCTTCCAGCGGATCCTTCGCCTTGTCGTCGGGCATGGTCACGTCAGAGGATGAAGCCCTGGTATTTCTCCAGCGCGAGCCGCGCGCTCCTCAGCCCGTTGCGCCGGATGTTCTCGGCCTCTTGCGCCTCGCCCTTGCACATCGCCTGCAGCATCGCGACGTGCTGCTTGCGCCCGACCTCGGCGCGGCCCGGCAGGATGATGATGCGGCGGATGAGCACCTGCGTCTTCTCGAAGATCGTGTCCATCATCTCCGCGAGCACCGGGTTCTTCGCCGCCTCGGTGATCTTCCTGCGCAGCCGCTCGTAATGCTCGATGTATTCCTGCAGCTCGCCGCGTGCGATGAGGTCCTTGAGCGGCCCCTGGAAGCGCGCGAGGTCCTCCTTCCATGCCTCGGGCGGCGTGTTCTGCGTGGCGAGCCGCGTGGCGAGTCCCTCGAGCACCTCGCGAATCTCGTAGATGTGGAACACCTGGGAGAGGTCGAGCCGCATCACCACCGCGCCGCGATTGGGGATGCGCTCCACGAGCCCGCGCTGCTCCAGCGCCCCGAGCGCATCGCGCACGCGAGCCCGGGAGACCCCGAACTCCTCCGCGAGGTCCGTCTCGTTGAGCTTCGCCCCGGGGGCGATGCGCTGCTGCGCGATGCGCACGCGCAGCGCCTGGAGGATCTCCGCGGCGCTCTTCGCCTTGCGCATCGCGCCGCGCGCGGCCCTGCTGCGGCCGGCGCTGCGGGGCCTCGAGGAATCGTTCGGCAAGCTGGACTCTCACGCAGGAAATACCCGGATCTGCGGCGCCGCCCAAGGAACGGTGCCATGCGGCACCGTACACCCGGCCCCGGAAAAGTGTCAACATTCCTGTAAACAAATCCGTTGACGCAGCGCCGCGGCGCGCCGCAGAATGCATTCCCGTGCAATGCAGGGACCCGAGATGACGCAAGCGCAGCCGCCGGCCGGACCCCTCGCCGGTTACCGGGTGCTCGAGATGGGATCGACCGTGGCGGGGCCGTTCTGCGGGCGCCTACTCGCCGATTTCGGCGCCGAGGTGATCAAGGTGGAGCCGGCGGAGGGCGACCCGGTGCGCACCATGGGCAAGCGCTTCCACGGAAGGTCGCTCTACGCGGCGAGCATCTTCCGCAACAAGTCGCTCGTCTCGCTCGACCTGCGCAAGCCCGAGGGGCAGGCGATCGCGCGCGCGATCGCGGCGAAGTCCGACGTCGTCGTGGAGAATTTCCGCCCGGGCGGCCTGGAAAAGTGGGGGCTCGGCTATGCGGACCTGTCGCGCGAGAATCCCGGCCTGGTCATGGTGCGCATCAGCGGCTTCGGGCAGACCGGGCCGTACAGCGATCGCGCGGGATACGGCGTCATCAGCGAGGCGGTGAGCGGCATGAGGCACATCACCGGCGATCCCGACCGCCCGCCCTCGCGCGTGGCGGTCTCGATGACCGACTACATCACCGGCCTCTACGGCGCGTTCGGCGCGGTGATGGCGCTCCTCGCGCGCGTGAGGACCGGGCGCGGCCAATACGTCGACAGCGCGCTCTACGAATGCGCGTTCAGCTTCATGGAGCCGCACATCCCCGCGTTCCAGAAGTTCGGCCTGGTCGCGGACCGCGCCGGCTCGCGGCTCCCCGACAGCACGCCGAACAACCTCTACGTGAGCCGCGACGGGCAGTTCATCCACATCACCGCGATGGGCGACGCCGTGTTCCGCCGCCTCGTGACGTGCATGGGCGCACCGCAGCTCGCCGGCGATGCGCGTTTCGCCGGCGCGGTCGAGCGCTCGCGCAACCACGAGGAGATCGACGACCTCATCGGCAAATGGACGGCGAAGCACGACCTCGCCGAGCTGGAATCCATGCTCAACGATGCGAACGTGCCGGCGACGCGAATCTTCACGATGGCCGACATCTTCGGCGACCCGCATTACGCGGCGCGCGGCGCGATCGCACAGGCGCCCGACGACGAGCTGGGCGAGGTCGCGATGGCGGCGCCCGTGCCGCGCCTTTCGGCCACGCCCGGCGCGATCCACCATGCGGGCCACCGCATCGGGCAGGACACGCGGCGCGTCCTCTCGGAGCTGCTCGGCCTCGATGATGCCGAGATCGGCCGGCTCGAGCGCGCCGGCGTCGTCGCTTGCGACCGGCGATCCGGCGAGGCCGCGGACGAGCGTGCCGGCGCAGCCTGAAGAGCAACCATTCGAACGAAGGAACGGCGAGATGGCGAAGAAGGAAATCAGGTCCGAGATCACCGGCTCCGTGTGGAAGATCCTCAAGCGCGCGGGCGATCCGGTGGAGGAAGAGGATTCCTTGATGATCCTCGAGTCGATGAAGATGGAGATCCCGGTCCTCGCCGAAGCGAAGGGCAAGGTGGCCGAGATCCGCGTGCAGGAGAACGATCCGGTGGCCGAAGGCGCGGTGCTCGCGGTGCTCGAGGTATGAGGGACGCCGCGCGATGACCTGGAAAGCGGAAGCCGACGAGATCGCGGCGCGGCGCGCGTTCGCGCACGGCCTCGGCGGCGCCGAAGCCGTCGACAAGCACCACGCGCAGGGACGCCTCAGCGTGCGCGAGCGCATCGCCGGGCTGTGCGATCCGTCTTCCTTCCAGGAAGTCGGAACGCTCACCGGCAAGGGCGCGTACGTCGAGGGGAAGCTCGCGAAGGTGACGCCCGCGCCCTACGTGATGGGACTCGCGAAGATCGACGGACGCCCGGTCGCGGTGGGCGGCGAGGATTTCACGGTGCGCGGCGGAACGAGCTGGGGCAGCGACCGGCGCAAGGGCGGGCAGGGCGGCTTCGTCGAGGACCTCGCGCACGAGTACCGCATCCCGCTGGTGAACCTGATCGACGGCGCGGGCGGCACGGTGACCTCGGCGCTGCGTCGCGGGTACACCGTGTTTCCGGGCGTGCACGGCTTCGAGCGCTCGGTCGAGCTCATGTCGGAAGTGCCCGTGGTGTGCGCGGTGATGGGCACGGCGGCAGGCGGCCCCGCGGGCCGCGCGATCCTCGCCCACTGGTCGGTGATGGTGAAGGGCACGAGCCAGGTGTTCGCGGCCGGCCCTCCCGTGGTCGAGCGCTCGCTGGGACAGAAGATCGACAAGGAGGCGCTCGGCGGCGCGGCGGTCGCGGTCGACATGGCGGGCACCATCGACAACGCGGCGGAGAGCGAATCGGGCTGCTTCGCGATGATCCGCCGCTACCTCTCGTACATGCCGCAGAACGTATGGGAGCTTCCGCCCGTGGTCGGCACGGACGACGACCCCGATCGCCGCGAGGAAGCGCTCCTCTCGATCGTGCCGCGCGAGCGGCGCCAGCCGTACAACATGAGGAAGCTCGTCTCGCTGGTCGCCGACCGCGACTCGCTCTTCGAGATCCAGCCGACCTTCGGGCGCGCGCTCATCACGACGCTCGCGCGCATGAACGGCAAGGTCGTAGGCATCATCGCCAACAACCCGATGGTGAACGGCGGCGCGATGGACGTGAAGGCGGCGCGCAAGCAGACGCACTTCATCACGCTGTGCGACACCTTCCACATCCCGATCGTCTTTCTCGTCGACGTGCCCGGCTTCATGGTGGGGCTGCAGGCCGAGCAGGCGGCGACGCTGCGCGAAGGGATGCGCTCGGTATACACCGCGCTGCAGGCGACCGTGCCGATGCTCACCGTCGTCATCCGCAAGTGCTACGGCATGGCGGGCATGGCCGCCACCGACAAGAACGGGCTCGACTTCAAGATCGCTTGGCCCTCGGCGGAGTGGGGATCGCTGCCGGTGGAGGGCGGGGCGGCCGCGGCGTTCCGGCGCGAGATCGAGTCGGCGGCGGACCCGAAGCAGCGCCTGGCCGAGATCGAGGCCGAGCTTCGCGCGCTCGCCTCGCCGTTCCTCACCGCGGAAGCGTTCGCGGTCGAGGAGGTGATCGATCCGCGCGAGACGCGCGCGTACCTGTGCCGCTTCATCGACGCGATGCAGGGCCGGCTCGCGACGAGCGTCGGGATCAAGCGGCGTGCGGGAGTGCCGCCCTGAGGCCGCGCCTGTAGGTTTCCTCCCACCTCGCGCGGCGGCGTGCGCCTTCCACGCGGCCCTGAACGCGCGTGCCGGGCACGAGTCGAATCGGCGTGATCAAGTGGGCCATCATCTTCCTCCTGATTTCGGTCATCGCCGGCTTCTTCGGATTCACCGGCGTGGCGAGCAGCGCGCGCACCATCGCGAAGGGGCTCTTCGGCATCGCGCTCGTGCTCTTCCTCATCGTGCTCGTCTTCGGCGTGATGCTCGGCAAGTTGATCTTCTGAGCGCCTTGGCGCGAACCGGCGGCATCGCCGCGCAGCGCAAGCCGCCATGAAAAAAGCCCGCCATCGCGGCGGGCTTTTCTTCGCGCGGGACCGGCTAGTGCCGGTCGCGGTCCTCCCGGTCGGCATCCTTCGCCGCTTCCTTCGCATCTTCCTTCGCATCTTCCTTCGCGTCGCCGAGGTTCTTCTGCAGCTTCCCGACCGCTTCCTTGCCGAGGCCTTTCGCCTGCTCGCCCAGGTCGTCGGTCACTTCGCCGGCCTTCTTCTGCACCTTGCCCTCGGCCTCCTTCATGGTTCCCTTGATCTGGTCCTTGTTCATCCGTCTCTCCTGGCTGGGGATGGAAAACGGCGACCGGCACAACGTCGAAGCCGGCCGCACATCCATGGGACCGGCCCGGGGGAGGGGCGGTTCGACGCGATCGCGGAACAGGACCCTGCCGAGCGGATCATGCGGCGATTTCCAGGAAAATCTTACAAGTACCTGATCCATATCGCTTCTTGTTTCCGATGTCATTTTGCAGCTACGCCCCGATCGGTTAGAATCGACGGCGTCGTAGGAATTACGGGAACCGGTTGTCGTGAAACCCAGATTCTTCGTGTCGCTGTGCCTCGCGCTCGCCGTCTACGCCTTCGGCGTGCGGCCGGCGCTCGCCGACATCTACACGTTCAAGGACGAGCGCGGCGTGGTGCACTTCACCAACATCCCGGGGCTCGATCCACGCTACCGCCTGCTGCGCAAGGAGGGCTCGGGTGCCGTGCCGGGGTCGCACAGCATCGCGCGGGCATACATGCCGAGCGCGGCCGAGATCGCGCGCTATTCGAGCATCATCGAGACGGCGGCGCGCACCTACGGGGTCGACAAGGCGCTCGTGCACGCGGTCATCTCGGCCGAGTCCGGATACAACCCGCAGGCCGTGTCCCGCACCGGAGCGCAGGGGCTCATGCAGCTGATGCCGGAGACCGCGCGGCGCTACGGCGTGCGCAATTCCATGGACCCCGTGGACAACATCTACGGCGGGGTGAAATACCTGCACGATCTGCTCACGATGTTCAACGGCAACCTGAGGCTCGTGGTCGCCGCCTACAACGCGGGTGAGAACGCGGTGATCCGCTACGGCCTGCACGTGCCGCCGTATCCCGAGACCCTCGGCTACGTGCCGAAGGTGCTCGAGTTCTACCGCAAGTTCCAGATGCTCCGCGGCTAGCGGCGCTCGACGGTCAATTGGGCACAGCTCCGGGTCGCGAGGCCGACGGGGGCTGTGCCCGGATTCTTTGGGGACCGCCTAGGCGGGGATGTCGGGGACCAGCTGCCGCTGCAGCATGAAGATCTGGTCCTTCAGCATGAGCTTGCGCTTCTTCAGGCGCTTCAACTGGAGCTCGTCGTGCAGCGGGTTCTGCTCCAGGGCTTCGATGGCACGGTCGAGGTCGCGGTGTTCGAGGTTGAGCTCGCTGATGCGACGCCTGATTTCCTCGGCGTTTTCCATCGTCGCGGTGGCCATCGGTGATTCCTCGGGGTATCCCAAAACCATACTCCGGGGCGCGGGCTTTGGCTAGTCCGCCGCGGTCCCGATCCCACCTTGCGTGGGGGGCGCCGATGCGCTCAAATGGCGCACCCGCGGCCTGAAGCTGGCACGGGAAAAAATCGCAGAAAAACAAGTGGTTCCCGGAGGCGCATGAATTTTCGACGCAGCGAGTTCGACGTCACGAACCGGATCAATACGACCGATCCGGTATGCGTGAAGCTGGAGGTCGACCGCATCTTCCGCTCGCTCTATTCCCGGCCGAAGGCGGTGACGCTCAACCGCGCCTTCGACGACATGGTCCGGCTGTATCGCGGCGAGTTTCCCGGCTACGCGAAGTGCGACACCGGGTACCACGACCTGCAGCACGTGCTCGACGTGACCCTCGCGATGACGCGCCTGCTCGACGGCTACGAGCGCTCGCGAGGCGAGGACGCGAGGCACATTCCCGAGCGCCTCTTCGAGCTCGGCGTGATCTGCGCGCTCTACCACGACATCGGCTACATCCGCCGGCTCGGCGACACGAAGCATCGCAACGGCGCCGAGTACACGCGCGTGCACGTCTCGCGCGGAGCGCGCTTCCTGAGGAGCTACATGCCGCTCATCGGCATGCCGGAATACGCCGACGTCGCGGGACAGATCGTGCACTTCACGGGCTACGAGCGGCCCGTCGCTTCCATCCGCGTGCCCGACCCGATCTTCAAGCTGCTCGGGAGCCTCCTCGGCTCGGCCGACATCATCGCCCAGATGTCCGACCGCTGCTACCTCGAGAAATGCCGCGACCGGCTTTACCCGGAGTTCGTCGCGGGCGGCATCGCGCGTACGCACACCGAGCGCGGCGACGAGGTCGTGCTCTTCGAATCCGCCGAGGACCTGCTGAGGAAGACGCCCCGCTTCTACCAGAACGCGTCGCATCGCCT
>DATIZV010000330.1:0-11173 GCA_035516915.1 Usitatibacter sp.
TACGAGGCGGCCGGCCTTTACCTCGCTCCCACGGAGCTGCCCGATTACCTGCCCGTGGTGCTCGAGTTCGCGTCCACGCAACCGCCGCGCGAGGCGCGCGCCTTCCTCGCGGAGATCGGCCACATCCTCAGCGCGCTGTTCGCGGCGCTGCGCAAGCGCGGGAGCGCCTATGCGAGCGTCGTGGCCGCGTTGATCGAGCTCGCGGGAGCGACGGCGCAGCCGGTGGAGCCGGCACCCGAGGAGGCGCTGGACGAGAGCTGGGCCGAGCCTCCGGTGTTCGACGGATGTTCCGCCAAAGGCCAGGCGAGGGCCGGCCAGGCGCAACCGATCCGCGTCGTCCGTTCCGCCGCGCCGCGCATCGCCGATGCCGATTCACGGCCAGGAGCAGCCCCATGAGCCCCGACCTCGCGCACCTGCGCTATTTCTTCTTCAGCGTCTACCCGTACATCTGCCTCTCGGTGTTCCTCATGGGCAGCCTCGCGCGCTTCGACCGGGACCAGTACACGTGGAAGAGCGATTCGTCGCAGCTCCTGCGCGCGGGCACCCTTCGCTGGGGCAGCAACCTCTTCCACATCGGCATCCTGTTCCTGTTCTTCGGGCACCTGGTGGGACTGCTCACGCCGCACTGGTTCTACGAGGGCTTCATCAGCGCGCAGGCGAAGCAGCGCATGGCCATCTATTCCGGCGGCGCGGCCGGCTTCGTCTGCTTCGTGGGCCTTACGCTGCTGCTCTATCGCCGCCTCTTCGATCCTCGCATCCGGCTCACCAGCCACCGCACCGACATCGCGATCCTGGTGATCCTGTGGGTGCAGCTCGTCCTCGGCCTCATCACGCTTCCGCTCTCGTACGAGCACGCGGACGCGAGCACCATGCTGGTCCTCGCCGACTGGGCGCAGCGCATCGTCACCTTCCGTCCCGACGCCGGTGCGCTCGCCGTGGTGGCGTGGCCCTTCCTGGTCCACATGGTCCTCGGCATGACGATCTTCCTGCTGTTCCCGTTCAGCCGGCTGGTGCACGTGTGGAGCGGCTTCGCGACGGTCGCCTACCTGTTCCGGCCCTACCAGGTGGTGCGCAGCCGGCGGCTCAACGTACCCGCCGACCAGAACCTGCCGCGCGGGCGCGGCGTCTGACGGAGGATCGCGATATGTCTGCGACGCAAGCAACTCCCGGCGTGGCGAGCATCAACGGCGTGGCGCTGCACGCGCGCGACGCCGTGCCGGCGCCGGACGAATTGCGCCAGCGGGCCTGCACGGAGCTCTTGCGTCAGGCCGCGCAGCGCGAGGGCCTGCTCGACGCGGACGATGCGCCCTCGGCGGACGGCGTGATCAGCGAGGCCGCTGCTGCTGCCATCGAATCGCTGCTCGAGCAGGAACTGAGCGTGCCCGAGCCGTCGGAGGAAGCCTGCCGGCGCCACCACGCGGCGCATGAGGCCGCGTACAGGACCGGCGAGCGCGTGCGGGCCCGGCACATCCTTTTCGCGGTCACGCCCGGCGTGGACGTGGCGGCGCTGCGCAAGCGGGCGGAGGCGGCGCTCCTCGAGGTGCGCTGCCACGATGGCAAGGACCGCGGCGGCTTCGAGGACGCCGCGCGCGCCTCGTCCAACTGCCCCAGCGGCGCCGAAGGGGGGGATCTCGGCTGGATTCGCGCGCCCGACTGCGCACCCGAGTTCGCGCGCGAGATATTCGGCCGTCCGGAGATCGGCGTGCTTCCGCGGCTGGTGCACAGCCGCTTCGGGCTGCACGTGGTCGAGGTGCTGGCGCGCGAGCCCGGGGTGGCGCAGCACTTCGAGGCGGTGCGGGGCGCCGTGGCGATGTCGCTGCGCCAGCTCGCCTACGTGACGGCGCTGCGCCAGTACCTTCGCTTGCTCGCCGGGGAAGCGGTGGTGAGAGGCGTCGACCTCGACGCCGCGGACACGCCGCTGGTGCAATAGCGATGGGCATCTCGAGCTTCGACGACCTGCTGCGCGCGGCCCGGGAGCAGCCGCAGCCACAGCGCCTGTTGTTCGTGTTCACGGGCGCGGAGCTGCCGGCCGACAGCACGCCCGAGCAGCGAGAGCGCTTCGCCGCCGGCGCCGGTGGCGCGCTGGTGCCCTTGATGTGCGTCGACAAGAAGCCCGAAGAGCTCACGACCTTCGCGGCGCTCGCCGAGGAATCGCGCATGTCCGGCCTCGCCTGGACGATCGTCTTCGTCGCCGGGCTCGCCGGACGCGGGGGACGCGCGCCGACCCACGACGAGGCCGAAGCGCCCCTGCAACGCATGGTCGATGCCGTGAGGACCGGCGCGCACGGCTCGTTCATTCCGTTCGACCGCGACGGCCGGCCGGTGCTCTTCGAATGACGCTTCGCCCGGGGAAAGCGGCCACGCGATGGAGGCGCGCCGGACCGTAGAATGGCGTTTTTACCGGTGCGTCCCATGCTCCACACCCGCTTCGCCGCCAGTTCCATCGCCAACCCGGGCGACCTGCCGCGTATCGACACCCGGAAGCTCGAGCGCATCGAGCGCATCGGTCACCGCATTGCCGACGATCCGCGCGACATCGCCGCGCACCGGGGAATCGGCGGCCTCGCTCCGATCTGCCGTCTCGGCCGGTCCCGACACAACCTCTTGCAACTTCACGGCTAGCCTGCGCGATGCTGTTCGATTTTTTCTTCACGGTGCGCAAGGCGGGCGTCCCCGCCAGCGTGAAGGAGCTCCTCACGCTCCTCGAGGCGCTTGACGAAGGCGTGGTCCACGGCAGCGTGGACGAGTTCTACACCCTCGCGCGCCTGTGCCTCGTGAAGGACGAGGCGTACTTCGACCGCTTCGACCTCGCGTTCGCCGCCTACTACAAGGGCGTCGCGTCGATTCCCGACGCCATCGTCGCGGATATTCCCCACGAGTGGCTGCGCAAGCTCGCCGAGCGCTGGCTCTCGGAAGAGGACAAGGCGCGCATCGAGGCGCTGGGCGGCTGGGAAAAGCTCATGGAGACGCTGCGCGCGAGGCTCGAGGAGCAGAAGGGCCGCCACCAGGGCGGCTCGAAGTGGATCGGCACCGCGGGCACCTCGCCCTTCGGCGCGTACGGGTACAACCCGGAGGGCGTGCGCATCGGCCAGGACGGCTCGCGCAACCGGCGCGCCGTGAAGGTCTGGGACCGCCGCGAGTTCCGCGACTACGACACCGACGTCGAGCTCGGCGTGCGCAACATCAAGCTCGCGCTGCGCAGGCTGCGCCGCTTCGCGCGCGAGGGCGCGCCCGACGTCCTGGACCTCGACGGGACCATCCGCTCGACGGCGAGGAACGCCGGCTGGCTCGACCTGCGCATGGTGCCGGAGCTGCACAACGCGGTGAAGGTGCTGCTCTTCCTCGACGTGGGCGGCACGATGGACGACCACGTCCGCGCCGTGGAGGAGCTCTTCTCCGCGGCGCGCAGCGAGTTCAAGAACCTCGAGCACTTCTACTTCCACAACTGCGTCTACGACTCGGTATGGAAGGACAACCGCCGCCGCCATCACGAAGGCATTCGCACCGTGGACGTGATGCGCAAGTACGGCCACGACTACAAGCTGGTCCTCGTGGGCGACGCCACGATGAGCCCCTACGAGCTGGAGCAGGCGGGCGGGAGCGTGGAGCGGTGGAACGACGAGCCGGGTCGCGCGTGGCTCGAGCGGATGCTGCGGGCGTGGCCGCGCGCCGCCTGGCTCAATCCGGTGCCCGAGGAGCACTGGGGATGGACCACGACGATCCTCAACATCCAGCGCATCATGGAAGGGCGCATGTACCCGCTCACCATCGCGGGCCTCGAGCGCGCGATGAAATCGCTCGCCTGAGGGGCGCCGCGATCCGGCCGGCTAGCGCCGCCGGAATCGCCGCGCGCCCGGGCCGTCGTCCGCGCGCTCGACCTTCCGCTGGTCCAGGAGGTAGTGCAGGTGCGCGATCGCCTCGCCCATCGCGAAGCGCACCTGGTGCTCGTCGAGCTTGCGCTTGAAGAGGAGCGGGATCGCCTCGTACGCCGTGATCGGCCGCTCGCAGCCCTCGAGCAGTCGCTCGAGGCGCCGCTCGTGGTGCTCGTGCAGCTGGGCGATGCGCGGATGCAGGCCGCGGAAGACGCGGTCGTGCGACGGCAGCACGAGCGCGTCCTCGGGCAGGTGCGCGAAGCGGCCGAGCGAATCGAGGAAGAGCGCGAGCGGATTCGCGTCGGGCTGGCTCCCCCACACGCCGACGTTGCTCGTGATGCGCGGCAGGACCTGGTCGCCGGAGATGAGCACGCCGAGCGATGCGCACCACAGCGCCGCATGCTCGGGCGCGTGGCCGAAGACCGTGATCACCTCCCACTCGCGTGCGCCGATGGAAAGACGGTCGCCGTGCATCATGCGCCGATACTGCCGCGGCACCGAGGGGACGCCGCGCAGGTAGCCGTTCGCCTTGCGTGCCGCTTCGGGAATGGAGGAGATGTCGAGGCCGTTGCGCGCGAAATGGGCGAGCGTCGTTTCGCGATCGAATCCCGCCGCGTCGTCGTGCGCGGCATGGGCGGAGAGGAATTCCGTCGCGGTCATCCACAAGGGCGCGCCGGTGCGTTCCACGAGGAAGGCGGCGTTCCCGACGTGGTCCGGATGGTAATGCGTGACGACCACGTTGCGGACCGGCCGGCCGGCGAGCATGGCGGCGAAGTGGCGCTCCCAGAGCGCGCGCGTCGCCTCGTCGCCGTAGCCCGCGTCGACGAGCGTCCAGCCATCGCCGTCCTCGAGCACCCAGAGGTTGATGTGGTCGAGCGCGAAAGGCAGCGGCATGCGGATCCACCACACGCCCTCGGCGACCGGCATCGCCTCGCCCGGCCCGGGAATGCGCTCCTCGAACGGGTAGGCTACTTGGTCGTGAAGACCCACGTTCCGTTCCACGCCGGCTCCGGCGCCTGCGCGGCGAAGCGCGCGACGCGATCGAGGTACACCTTGTAGACCTTGGTGGCGGGCGATTGCGCGGCGAGGGTCTCGAACGCGAGCTGCGCCTCGGTGAAGCGGCGCTTGCGGTAGAGCTCGAGCGCGCGGTGGAAGCGGTCCGCCTCCTGCAGCGCCACCTCGGGCACCTCGCCGATCCTGCCGAGCGGCTCGAAGACCGCGATGCCCTCCGTGCGGCCCTTCACGACGACGCGATCGATCTCGCGGTACACGAACCCCTGCGCGGCGGCGACGATGTGCTCGGAGGCGAGGATCCCGACTCCGTATTCCTTGGTGAGCCCCTCGAGGCGCGAGCCGAGGTTCACCGAATCGCCCATCACCGTGTAGGCGCGGCGGAAGCGCGAGCCCATGTCGCCCACGTTCATCTCGCCGCAGTTGAGCCCCACTCCGATGTGGAGCACCGGCCAGCCGCGCTTCTGGAACTCGGGATCGAGGCCGCGGATGCGCTTCTGCATCGCGAGCGCCGACTCGACGCCGTGCACCGCGTGCTCGGCGTCGGCGAGCGGCGCGCCCCAGAACGCCATGATCGCGTCGCCGATGTACTTGTCGATCGTGCCGCGCTTCTCCTGGATCACCTCCGTCATCTCGGTGAGGTAGGCGTTCATCATGTCCTTGAGGTCCTCGGCGGAGAGGCCCTCGGAGATCGAGGTGAAGTCGCGCACGTCGGAGAAGAGCACCGTCATCACCCGGCTCTCGCCGCGCATCGAGTATTCGGCGGGGTTCCTCGACATCTCGTCGACGAGCTCCCTGGGCACGTAGGTGCCGAAGAGCCCGGTGATGAGCCGCCGCGAGCGCGCTTCCATGAAGAAGCCGTAGACCATGTTGAAGAGGTAGAGCGAGGCGAGCATCGCCACCGGCACGGCGAGGTCGAGCACGTAGCCCATCGAGCGCCATGCGTACAGGTTGATGCCGATCACGAGCGCGAGGAGGCCCGCGGTGAGGGCGCTCGAGGCGAGCGCGCCCAGCCGCGGCAGCAGCACCGCGAGCGGGATGCCCGTGAAGAGCAGCAGCAGCACCGAGAACATCTCCGACTCGATCGGGCGGCGCTCGATCGTGCGGTCGAGGATGCCGCTCAGCATGTTGGCGTGCACCTCGACGCCCGGGTAGTCCTCGCCGACCGGCACCTGGCGGATGTCGAGCAGGCCCTGCGCGGAGGTGCCGACGATCACCGCCTTGTCCTTGAGCTCGTCCGGGTCGAGCTTGCCGCGGATCACGTCGGTCGCGGAGACGTAACGGAAGGAGCCGCGCGCGCCGCGGAACGGCACCAGCGCGGACATCGTCTCGTCGAGCGGGATCTTGCGGTCGCCGACCTCGAGCGAGCTCACCCAGGCGTACGCTTCCTTGCCGCTGCCGCTCTTGTCGAAGCGCAGCGTCACGGGAACGTTGCCGAGGTAGGCCTGCGCGAGCGCGAGCGAAAGCGACTCGTAGTAGCCGCCCTCGAAGCGCATGAGCATCGGGATGCGCCGCGTGACGCCGTCGAAGTCGAGGCCCGGCGAGAGGTGTCCCGCACCGGCCGCCTGCGCCTGGAGCTCCGGGCGGTTGCCGCTGAAGCCGGTCGCTTCGGTCGAGCTGAAGGTGCCTTCGTTGGCGAGCGCCTTCGCGTCGATCGTCGGCGGGGGCAGGACGCCCACGCGGTCCTGCTTCGGATTGAGGAAGAAGCCCAGCACCACCGGGTGCTTGCCGATCTCGTCGGCGAACACCTTGTCGTAGTCGAGCTTCGGGCGCAGGCGCTCGAGCTGCGCCTTGAACTCCGCGTCGTCGCGCAGCTCGGCATGCGACAGCCGGTCGAGCGTCTCGATGCCCGAGCTCGTGTCGCGTTCGGGAAACACGATGTCGAAGCCCACGACGCGCACGTGGTAGCGGTCGAAGAGCTGGCGGATCATGAGGGCGAGCTTGTCGCGCGGCCACGGCCAGTGTCCTTCGGCCTGCAGGCTCTTCTCGTCGATGTCGAGGATCACGATGCGCGGGTCCACGGTGCGCGGCATGAAGAGCCTCAGGCGCGCGTCGTAGGCCTGCATCTCGAGCGCCTGGAGGAAGCGCAGCGGCATGAGCTCGCTCACCGAGAGCATGCAGACGAGGACCACGGCGATGCCGGTGGCCACGCGGATGACGGTGTTGAGGGACAGCCGTGTCTTGAGCAGCGACGCTAGGCGCATCGGGTGTCCGGGATCGTCCGCGGGTGGGCGCGAGACATCATACACCGCGCAGGTCGCGCCACAGGCGCCTCAGCGGCCGCGCGCGAGGCGCGCGAGCGCGCGGAGCAGCGCCGTGAACTTCCACGAGCGGCTCGATTCGACGCGCTCGAGCCGTCGGCGAAGATCGTTCGCTTCCTGGGCCGCCCGCTCGGCCGCCTCGCGCGCGGCGCAAAGCTCGGCTTCGCGGCCCGCGAGCGCCGCTTCGCTCTCCACGAGCGCCGCACGCTCGGCTTCCGAGGCCGCGATGCGCGCGTCGGCTTCCCGCACGCGCTCGCGAAGCTTCCCGAGCGAAAGGCCGCGCCCGCATCGCACGGCATCGTCGAGGAGCCAGGCGAGCGACGAGGAATCGGGCGAACCCGGCGGCTCGACGAGCCACGCCGCGTCCGGAGCCGGCAACCGGCCGGCCGCGCGCGGCTTGGGCGAAAGGCCTTCGAGATAGAGCTGCCGATAGCGCGACGCGCCCATGCGCTCCATCGACGGTTCCACGCCCGGGTCGGTGCGAGCGGCGAAGGCGAGGAGCGCATCGTTCATCTCGCCCGGGCTCGCGTCCCAGGCGACGATGCGGGAGCGCGCGCGCCCGGCGAGGCGCTCGGGGAGCGCGCCCAGGTCGGTCGCGACGATCGGCAGTGCCGTCGCGAGGGCGGCCGAGAGCGTGTACGAATAGGTCTCGGGACATTGCGCCGGGAAGAAGAAGGTGTCGCCGTGCTCGAGCGCGATGAGCGCATCGAGGTCGCCCTCGGCGTACTCGCCGCTCACGCTGAGCGGCAGCCCGGGCCATTCGCCGACGGGACGCGCGAGGTAGCCCAGCACGCGGAAATGCAGCGGCAGGCCGCGCTCGCGCGCGTCGCGCGCGCAGGCGGCGAGGACCTCGAGCCCCTTCGCCGGGGAGATGGCGCCGGGAACCAGCACCCGCAGCGTCGGCGGCGACGCGGGCCGCGGGTTTTCCGGATGCGGCCACACGACCGGGGAGACGCGCGGAAAGAACGCGCGCAGGCGCCGCGCCGCGTCCCCGGAAGGTGCGATCACCTTTCGCGCGGACTCGAGCAATCGCGCGAATCGCGCGCGCCACTCGTCGACGGAAAGCGGCCACTGGGCGGCGCCCGCATCCAGGCAATGCATGCAGCGCGGATCGCCGCCGCAGTAGCGGCCCCGCGCGTCCGTCATGTGGTACGCGGGGCACGCCGGGAAGTAGTCGTGCAGCGTGAGGTCGTGCGGGCAGGCGAGGCGCGCGGGAAGGTCGAGGACCGCTTGCGGCAGGCCGTGCACGTGGTGGAAATGGATGCGGTCGATGCCGATCGCGTCGAGGAGCGCCACCGCGCGATCCCAATCCTCGCTCGCGCGGAACCACAGCCGAAGGTCCTCGCCGTCGCGCAGCCAGCGCAGCGATGCGAACGAATCGGGGTGCGCGGCGAGGACGAGGACCTCGACGTCTTCCCCGATCGCCAGGGCGAGGCCCTCGATGTGGCGCGCGACTCCGCCGCCCGCCCCGTGGGAGACGAAGAGCACGCGCGGGCGCGGCGAGGCGCGCAGGCGCTCGAGGGCCGACGGCTCGCTCACGCGGCGCCGCTCACCTTGCGTCGCAGCCAGCGCCGGCCGCGCGAGACGAGGCTCGCGATGCGCCACGAGCGCGAGCCGTAGATGCGCAGCAGCTCCGACTGGCGATCGAAGGCGAGCTTCTCGGCATGGGCGAGACCGGTGCGCAGCTCCGCGATCTCGTTCTCCTTGCGGGCGATCAGGGCGTCGCGCTCGGCGATGCGCTGCGAGGCGTGCTCGAGCCCGCGGTTGAGCTGCCCGATGGTCGAATCGCGCTGCGCCGCGAGACTCTCGATGTGCCAGAGCCCGCGCATGATCCGCGCGCGCTCGTCCGCGCGTTCCGCGAGCACGTGGTGCGCCTCCCCGACGCCGTGCTCGACGCGTGCGCGGTCGACCGCCGAGCGCAGCTCGCTCGCCGGGTCCGCGACGAGGAACTCGTGCACGCGCGCGGGATACTCGGGGTGCGCTTCGACCAGCGCCTTGCCGCCGGCCTGCATGAGGGCGAAACGCTCTCCCGAGAAGCTCACGGAACCCTCGTGGTAGACGAACACGTCGCCCGCGAGCACGTTGCGCCGGCCGGCCTCGAGGGCGCGCATGCAGAAGTCGTTTTCCTCGCCGTAGCCGCGGCCGAAGCGCTCGGCGTCGAAGGCGCCGAGGGCGGCGAGCGCATCGCGGCGGATGTACATGCAGAAGCCGACCGCCGTCGGGATGTCCACCGAGCGCCCGGCATTGGCCGTCGCGAAGAGGCGATCGAGGCCGGCGAGCCCGAGGGTGCCCGGCACCTGGCCGCTCCATCCCTCGAAAGGATACGAGCAGATCGTGGCGTTGTTCGAGAAAGGCGTGACCGTCGCGATGTCCGCCGCGCGATGCGCGCACGCCTGCAGCCGGTCGAGCCAGTCGCCCGCGACCTCCGTGTCGCTGTTGAGGAGCACCACGTCGCGCCCGGCGTGGAGCGCCATGCCGCGGTTCACCGAGCGCACGAAGCCCTGGTTCGCGGCGTTGCGCAGCAGCGTGGCGCGGCCTTGTGCCGCGAGGGCGTCGAGGTAGTCGGGGATCGCCGCCTCCGGGGAAGCGTCGTCGACCACGACCAGCTCGAAGTCGCAGCGCCCGCGGCTCGCGAGGACGCTCTCGATGCAGCGTCGCGTCTGCTCGTATCCCTTGTAGACGGGGACGATGACGTCGATCAAGCGGGTCTCCGTCGGACCGGCCGGCGGATGCGTCGAACGATGCCGGCGAAGCCTTCGCGGCGCAGCAGCCGCACGAGGCGCCCGCGCAGCGACCGGCCGCCGCGCGGCGCGAACATCAGGAGCGCGAGCTTCAGCGCGGCGAGCGGCGCGACCGACTGCTGCCCGGGCCACGGCGCGAACCTCGCGGAGCCGCCGTCCTTCGCGAAGTACTGCGGGAAACGCAGCCGTCCCTCCGTACGGCACCAGTCGGGAAGGGAAAGCTGCTCCGTGCCCGCGTAATACGGATCGGGGAAGGCGAGCTGCAGGTCGCGATTCTCGCGATAGAGCCAGCGATGGTGGGGCTCGATCGGCGTGCCGTCGCTGAATCGGCCGAACGCCCACGGCCACTGCTCGATCGCCTCGTCGTGCGCGGCGGCGGTCTCGCGCTCGTACCAGGCGATGAGCTCCTGCACCGCCGCGTTGCCCGCTGCGTTCTTGACCGCCATCACGCGATGGGCGCCGCTGTCGAAGCCGGTGAAATGGTAGAAAGCGAGCGGCTCGCCGTCGACGCGCAAGCCCGAGGCGAGGCTGCCCGTCAGCTCGCGTGTGGTGAGGTTCCAGGTCGCGACGTTGTGCCGCGACGACTTGAGGATCGCCACGCCGTCGAAGAAGATCGGCGCGAAGTTGATCCACTTCTGGTCCGTGAAGAGCCCGTTGTGCACCTCCGCGCGGCAGAACGCGTAGGTGCGATCGGCCCACCAGTCGGCGAAGCGGCGCCCCTCGTCGCCGCTCTTCACGCCGATGAAGCCGAGGTTGAACACGCCCATGCGCAGGCTCGTCACCTCGTTGTCGAGGATCGCCTCGAGCGTCTTCTCCGGCTTGTTCTGGTGCGGGGTGAGCGCGACGTTCGAAGCCTCGAGCGTGGCGAGGATGTCGTCGACGCGCGAGAAGAGCACCATGTCCGGGTCGAAGTAGAGCACCTTGGCGCAATCCTCGCGCTCGAGGAGGTGCCGCAGCGCGAACGGCTTGATCGCCGTCGAGAGCTCCACGATGCTGTGCATGAAGCTCCACGGTCGCCAGCGCGGGATGCCGAGATCGCGCATCTCGAGGATCGTGTCGAAGGGCTCGCCCTCGGCCGTCAGCCATTCGGGACGCTCGTCGGCGAGCGCGAGGTGGATGGTCGCCTCGGGGTGGTGCTGCCGGATCGAGCGGCAGAGCAGGCGCACCTTCGGGAGGTAGTTCACCGCGGCGCTGGTGAAGATGTGGAGCTTGTCGCCCATGGCGGAGTCGGGGCGCTATGCGGCCGATGCGTCCCGCAGCGCGAGCTGGCGGTGGAAGTCGAGGAGGG
>DATIZV010000331.1:0-7483 GCA_035516915.1 Usitatibacter sp.
CGGCGGCGAGCACGAGCATGCTGTAGACGAGCCCGCACGGCAGCCATCCCCACGCGATGCCGGCGCCGAGCGCCTTCGCGGTGCTGTCGATGGGCAGCATGCGCCGCGCGATGGGCTCGATGCGCCGCCAGAGCGGTCGTCCCGCCGACTCCACCGCGAGCACCACGCGGCTCCAGCCGGCGACGTAGAGGCCGAGCAGGATCATCACCGCGTTCGCGAGGAGGAACATCACCGATTGCGCGGAGAGCCACGCGCCGCCCGCGTAGGCGAGGCTCCCGGCGAAGCCCGCGATCGCCCCGGCGCACGCGTAGGAGCCGATCCGGCCGAGGTTGTAGGCGAGCTGGCGGGCGAGCGCCGGGCCGCGCGCCTCGAGCGCGAGCGTGCCCACGATGCCGCCGCACATGCCGATGCAATGCACGCCCCCCAGCAGGCCCGCGGCGAACGCGGCCGTGGCGAGGGGGGACATCACATCACGCGCGAGTATTGCGCGCGCTGCTCGGCCATCCGCAGGTACTTGTCGAAGACCATGCACACGCAGCGCACCAGCAGCCGGCCGCGCGGCGTGACGCGGATCCATTCGTCCTCGAGCTCCACCAGGCCGTCGTCCTCGAGCCTGGCGAGCTCCTGCATCTCCGCGGCGAAATAGCGGTCGAACTCGACGAGGTGCGCGATCTCGATCGATTCCTTGGCGAGCTGGAAGTGGCAGGCGAGCGCCTGGATCACCGCGCGGCGCACCAGGTCGTCGGCGGTGAGCTGGATGCCGCGCAGCGTCGGGAAGCGGGCGTCGTCGAGCGCCGAGTAGTACTCGTCGAGCGTCCTTACGTTCTGCGCGTAGGTGGGACCGATCCTGCTGATGGCCGAGGTGCCGAGCGCCGCGAGGTCCGTGTCGCCGCCCGCGGAGTAGCCCTGGAAATCGCGCGTGAGCCGCCCTTGTCGCTGCGCGACCGCGAGGTCGTCGGTGGGCTTGGCGAAGTGGTCCATTCCGATGTAGACGTAGCCCGCCTCGGCGAGGCGCCGGATCGCGCTCGTCATGAGCTCGAGCTTCACCTCCGGGGCCGGCAGGTCCGCCTCGTGGATGCGCCGCTGCGGATAGAAGGCCTTCGGCAGGTGCGCATAGCCGTAGAGCGCGACGCGGTCCGGGTCGCACTCGATCACGCGCTCGAGCGTCTCGGCGAAGCCCTCCAGCGTCTGCTTCGGCAGGCCGTAGATGAGGTCGAGGTTCACCGAGCGGAAGCCGCTCGCGCGCGCGGCGTCGATCACCTCGCGCGTCTGCGCGAGGCTCTGCACGCGGTTCACCGCCCGCTGCACCTCCGGGTTGAAGTCCTGCACGCCCACGCTGATGCGGTTGAAGCCGAGCACGCCCAGGTACTGGATGCGCTGCGCGTCGACCTTGCGCGGGTCGATCTCGATCGCGTATTCGCCCGCCGGGTCGAAGTCGAAGTGGTTGCGCAGCGTCTGCACGAGCCGCGCCGACTCGCTGTCGCCGAGGAAGGTCGGCGTGCCGCCGCCCCAGTGCATCTTCACGATGCGCCGGTCGTTCCGGTCGAGGGCTTCGGCGACCTGCCGGATCTCCTTCTGCAGGTAGCCCACGTAGCGCACGGCGCGCTCGTGGTCGCGCGTCGCGATCTTGTTGCACGCGCAGTAGAAGCACAGCGTGTCGCAGAACGGGACGTGGACGTATAATCCCAAAGGTCGCGTGAACCCTCCGATACTCCGATGGCCCAGCCAATGGCGATGCGTTTCCGCGTCGAACGCCTCGACGAAGCGGTCGGCGGTCGGATAGGACGTGTAGCGCGGTCCCGCTCCGCCGTACTTGCGCAGGAGGCTCGTGTCGACGACCAGCGCGTCGTCGGCGAAGGGCATGGTCGCGGCGGTTTCCACGGAGCGGACGGCATTCATGACAGCACTATGACGGGCCCGGTCCCCGGCCGCTTGATCGCGGTCAAACAATCCCGGGCGGCCCGCTTCTCCCTTGGATAGACGCGAGGACCGCCCGCCCGGCACGGACGAATTCCCGAGCTCGCGGCTCGTGCCGGTGCTCGGACCCTTCATCGGCGCGGCCGCCTTCACGGCCGCGCTCGCGATCGTGGCCGCGCTCCTCGACTGGTATCGCTACGAGATGCTGTTCGCGGCCGCGGCGATCACCTGCGCGGCGGCCATACCGACGATCTACCTGATCTACCGCCAGCTCGCGGAGCGCAAGGTCGCGCAATCGGCGCTGCGCGCCGCCCAGGCGCGCGTGGGCGGCATCGTCGAGGCGGCGATGGATGCGGTGATCTCGGTGGACGAGCAGCAGCGCGTCGTGCTCTTCAACCGCGCCGCCGAGCGCGTGTTCCGCTGGCCGCGCACCGCCGTCCTCGGCCAGCGCCTCGACCTGCTGATCCCGGAGCGCTACCACGCCGCGCATCGCGACCACATCGAGCGCTTCGGCCGGACCGCGACCACGTCGCGCGGCATGGGCAGCCAGACCGTGCTCCACGGGGTACGCGCCGATGGCGAGGAGTTCCCCATCGAGGCGTCGATCTCGCAGCACGAGGAAGGCGGGCGCAAGCTCTACACGGTGATCCTGCGCGACGTGACCGATCGCGTGCGCAACGAGCGCCTGCTGGCGCGCAGCGAGGCGCGGCTGCGCGGCATCCTCGATTCGGCCATGGACGCGATCATCACCGTGGACTCGCGCCAGCACATCGTCCTCTTCAACCGCGCCGCCGAGGATGTCTTCGGCTGCCCGCGCGACCAGGCGATCGGGGCGCCGCTCGCGTGGTTCATCCCGGAGCGCTTCCGCCACGCGCATTCGGGGCTCGTGCAGCGCTTCGGCGATATCGGGGCCTCCTCGCGGCGCATGGGCGGCGGCCAGCGCATCGTGATGGGATTGCGCAGGAACGGCGAGGAATTCCCCCTCGACGCCTCGATCTCCCACATCGTCGAGGAAGGCGAGCATTTCTTCACGGTCATCCTGCGCGACGTGACCGAGCGGGTGCAGAACGAGGAGGCGCTGCGCGAATCGCGCGAGGAGATCCGCAACCTCGCGCTCGCGGCGAGCGCGGTGCGCGAGCAGGAGAAGAGCCGCATCGCGCGCGAGCTGCACGACGAGCTCGGACAGGCGCTCACCGCGCTCAAGATCGACGTGACGTGGTTGCGCGAGCACCTGCGCGGCGGGCCCGATTCCATGCTCGCGAAGCTCACCTCGATGCAGGTGCTGCTGGACGGGACCGTCGCCGCCGCGCGGCGCATCTCCTCGGACCTGAGGCCCCTCATGCTCGACGACCTGGGCCTGGTCGCGGCGTGCGAGTGGCTCGCGCACAACTTCCAGCAGCGCACCGGCACGCCGTGCGAGCTGGTGCTCGGCAGGGGCGAGCTCGACCTGCGCGATCCCTACGCCACGGCGGTGTTCCGCGTCATGCAGGAGTCGCTCACCAACGTCGCGAAGCACGCCGAGGCGAGCCAGGTGGAGGCGACCCTGGAGCGCTCGGGCGAGACGGTGACGCTCACGGTGCGCGACAATGGGCGCGGCTTCGACACCTCCGCCCCGCGGAAGCAGGGGTCGTACGGGATGGTGGGCCTGCGCGAGCGCGCCTACCTGCTGGGCGGGGACATCCACATCGAGAGCGCCCCGGGGCAGGGAACGCTCGTCGAGATGCGCATTCCCGTCAACGAGCGAATCGCCGAGGAGACATGATCCGCATCGTCGTGGCAGACGACCATACCATCGTTCGCGAGGGGTTGAAGCAGCTCCTCGCGGCCGCGGGCGACCTGCAGGTGGTGGGCGAGGCGCAGGACGGCTTCGAGGTGATGAAGCGCGTGCGCGAGCTCGACTTCGACCTGCTGCTGCTCGACATGTCGATGCCGGGCAAGAGCGGCATCGAGCTCATCAAGCAGGTGAAGGCGGAGAAGCCGAAGCTCAAGGTCCTGGTGCTGAGCATGCACGAGGAGCACCAGTACGCGGTGCGCGCGATCCGCGCCGGGGCGGCGGGCTACCTCACCAAGGAAAGCGCCTCGCGCCAGCTCGTGGAAGCGATCCGCAAGGTGGCGAGCGGCGGCGCGTTCATCAGCAGCGCGGTCGCCGAGCAGCTCGCGCTCGGCGCCATGCCCGACGCGCAGGGCGCTCCGCACGAGTCGCTCTCCGACCGCGAGTTCCAGGTCTTCCGCATGCTCGCCGAGGGAAAGTCCATCTCGGACATCGCCGGGCGCCTCAACCTCTCGGTGAAGACGGTGAGCACGCACAAGGCCAACATCCTGCACAAGATGAGCCTCGCCACCTCGGGCGACCTGATCCGCTACGCCATCGCGCATCGCCTCGTCGAAGGCTCCGAAGGCACCGGCTAAAGGGGACGGACCCCTTTTCAGCCGGGTTTGCCGTCGAGGCGCGGGCGCGAGAGGATCGGCCAGTAGCGCACCGCGTAGATGCCGAAGGCGAGCGACCAGCAGGCGCCCGAAGCGAGCACCGTCCAGACGTAGCCCTCGCGCCAGGCGAGGCCGCCGAGCACGCGGATCACCGCCGCCGCCTGGATGAGCGCGTAGCATGCGACTTCCCACGCGTCGGCGCGCAGCGGCCGCGCCGTGTGCCCGCGTGCGGTGCGCGTCATCATCCCGATCGTCATGCCGCCGATCGCGCCGATCGTGAGCGCGTGGATCGCGAACTGCGGCGCGATGAGGCCGAGCGCGGCGCACGCGCGAAGTGCCAGGTGGACGGGAATCCACGCGTAGGCCGCATGGAGCACCCACACGAGCGGGGTGCGCGTCGTGCGCCACGGATGCCAGAGGAAGAGCCGCGCGGCGTGCGCGATCGCGACCACGATGGCGAGCGGCGCGAGGATCGCCGGCGGTGCCCGCAGGAGGTCGGCGGCGACCACCGCGAGGACTCCTGCGAGCGCCGCCTTCTCGAGCCACGGCTTGCGCGTCGCCCCGGCGCCCGGGATCGCGTTGTTGGTGAACATCGGGATCACGCGCCCCGCCACCACGGCGATGACGAAGAGGACCACGTCGAGGCCGAGGTCGATGCTCGCCTCGCGCGCCTCCCAGGGCAGCACGCCGATCGTGCCGAGATGCACCGCGAGGGCGGCGAGGCCGGCGGCCAACAGCAATGGCACGAAGAAGTAGTTGCGCCGGTTGCCGCTCCTCGCGAGCGGGATCGCGATGCCGATCGCGACCGCGACGGGAAACGCCGCGTTGAGGACGCCCGCGACGAGCGGGCCGCCGACGATCATCGACACGCGCGCGGCGAGCCAGAGCGCCACGATCGCGGCGAGCCATGCGCCGCTGGGCGTGGGCTCGCCGGTCCAGTTGCGCACCGCCGTGAAGAGGAAGCCGGCGATCACCGCGAGCGCGAACCCGAAGAGCATCTCGTGCGCGTGGCGCGTCGGCGCCTCGAGGTACGGCACCGGGAGCCAGCCCGCGTATTCGAGGGTCCAGAGCACGATGGAGAGCGAGGCGAAGGCCGCGGCGAGAAGATAGAACGGCCGGAAGCCGAGGTTCCAGAGCGCGAAGCCGCGCGGAGCGGCCCGCGGCGGTTCCTCGATGCGCAGCACGCTCGGCAGTTCCTTCCCCTGGATTCGCGGGCGGGGCGTCGTCATAAGATGCATATGGTATGAATCTTCATAGGCGCGAGCCTTGATCCATCACAAGCTTCACGCACCCGCCCCCTTCGGGCAGGTCAGTCGAGCGAGCCCTGCGCCGCCTCGGTCCCCGCGGCCGTGGGCGGTCCCTTGAGGAGCCACTCGAAGAGGACGCCCAGCAGCGCACCGACGAGCGGGCCGGCCACGTAGATCCAGGTCGTGGAGAGGTCGCCGCGCAGGAGGTCGGGCGCGATCGAGCGGATCGGATTCATCGAGGCGCCGCTCACCGGTGCCGCCCAGAGCCCGGCGAGCGCGATGTAGCCGCCGACGGCGAGCGCGCCGTTCGTGCCCACGTTGCGCGCGCCCGATGCGGTCCCGAGGATGGTATTGACGAGGCCCGCGGTAAGCACGACCTCGAGGAGGAACGCGGCGCCCGGGCCGGCGCCCGCGCCGGGCGTCGTCGCACCGAGGTCGCCGGTCGTCCCGAAGAGGAGCCGCAGCAGGATCGCGGCCGCGATGCCGCCGGCGCATTGCCCCAGGACGTACCCGGGAACGCGGCGCCAGGGGAAGTTGCGCCGGACGGCGAACGCGAACGTGACCGCCGGGTTCAGGTGCGCGCCGCTCACGTCGCCCATGAAGTAGATGGCCGCCATGACGAGGAGGCCCGGCGCGGTGGCTCGCATCGCCGCACCGACTTCCCCGCCGCTCGCCGCCGCGACCACGCCGCTTCCCGCCGCGACCAGGACCAGCAGGAAGGTCCCCCACGCCTCGGCGAAGATGCGCCGCCATTCGGTGGCTTCGTCGAGGAAGTCGGGAAGGCGCTGCTTTCCGATCATGAGCTGGCGCCTCGCGGCGGCGTCGGGACGATGTCTCATGGGCATGGCTCCTCCAGGTTGCGGACACGAGGAGCGTACTCGATGGGCAGGCCGGCGGCGACGGCTCGCCGCGGTCGAAACGATCCGGTCCGGACGTTGTCTTCCCTAGCCCGACGGACGGCGCGACCCGCGCCGGGGCCGGCCCACGTCACCCACGAACGGACGAACGCGATGGCGCAATCGAGCCAGGGGTTTCACGAGAGCACGCAACAGCTGAAGGTGGAAACGATGGATCGCCACCGGGCGATCGTCTCGATCATGGAGGAGCTCGAGGCGGTCGACTGGTACGACCAGCGCGTCGACGCGGCCGCCGACGACGAGCTGCGTGCGATCCTCGCGCACAACCGCGACGAGGAGAAGGAGCACGCGAGCATGCTGCTCGAATGGCTCCGCCGCCGCGACCCGCCGCTCGACGGGAAGCTGCGCACGTATCTCTTCGCCGGCAAGCCGGTCCTCGAGATCGAGGCGGAAGCGCAATCCGGGAACGCGGATCCGGAGCCTGCGGCGGACGGCTCGCTCGGCATCGGAAGCCTCAGGACGGGAGGTGCGCGATGAACCATCTCCTTCGCGAGCTCGCGCCGATTCCGGCCGACGCATGGCGACAGATCGACGAGGAGGCGAAGCGCACCCTCAAGGCGATGCTCGCCGCGAGGAAGCTCGTCGACTTCGACGGCCCGCTGGGCTGGCAGGCTTCCTCGGCGAACCTCGGGCGCACCGCTTCGATCGCCGCCCCGCGCAAGGGCCTGGATGCGCGCCTGCGCGAGGTGCTGCCGCTCGTGGAGCTGCGCGTCCCCTTCGAGATGGCGCGCGAGGAGATCGACGCGATCGCGCGCGGCGCGAAGGATGCGGACCTCGACCCGGTGCGCGAGGCGGCGCGCAGCGCGGGACTCGCGGAGGACCATGCGGTCTTCCACGGCTTCCGCGACGCCCGCATCGACGGCATCGTGGAGGCCGCCGCACAAGGCCGCTGCACCATCACGAAGGACTACCAGGCCTACCTCGGCGTCGTCGCCGAGGCGCTGCAGAAGCTGCGCGACCGCGGCGTCGGCGGGC
>DATIZV010000332.1:0-11411 GCA_035516915.1 Usitatibacter sp.
CCAAGGAGCTGCGCAAGTTCGGGGCGCAGGTCGAGGAGGGCGCCGACTCCGTCTCGATCGTTCCTCCCGCGGGATTCCTCGAGCCCGGCGAACGCGGCGCACGCGTGGCGGTCGAGACCTACGACGACCATCGCATGGCGATGTGCTTCTCGCTCGCCGCCTTCGGGCCGCGCCCGGTGCGCATCCTGGATCCCGGCTGCGTCGCGAAGACCTTCCCCGGATATTTCGACGCGTACCGCTCGATCGTCTCCTGAGGCCATGGCCGCCGATCCCTTGAACGTCCCGGTGATCGCCATCGACGGACCGTCCGCGAGCGGCAAGGGCACGGTCGCGGCGCGCGTCGCCTCCGCGCTGGGATTCCGCTACCTCGACAGCGGGGCGCTCTACCGGCTCGCGACCCTCGCCGCGATCGAGGCCGGCGTGGGCCTCGACGACGAGGCGGCTCTCGCCCGGATCGCGCGCGCGATGGAGGTGCAGTTCGTGGACGGCGCGACCCTGCTCGGAGGACGCGACGTGAGCGAGGCGCTGCGCACCGAGGAGGTGAGCGCGGCGACGTCCCGCGTCGCGGCGCGGCCCGCCGTCCGGACGGCGCTCCTCGAGCGGCAGAGGGCGTTCCGGAGGGCGCCGGGGCTCGTCGCCGAGGGGCGCGACATGGGCTCCATCGTCTTTCCCGACGCGGCGCTCAAGGTGTTCCTCACCGCGAGCATCGAGACCCGCGCCGAGCGCAGATATAAGCAGTTGATGGAAAAGGGAATGTATGCCAAAATGTCGGACGTCGTGGAGGAGCTCGGGCGCCGCGACGAGCGCGATCGATCGCGCCCCGTGGCGCCGCTAAGGCATTATCCCGACGCGTTTTTTCTCGATACCAGCGGGCTTTCGGTCGAGGCGGCAGTCGACCGGGTGCTCGCCTGGTGGCGCGAAAGACCGTCCCGGCCCGGCCGGGATACCGGAGCGGGGCGGTAAATCCCCATAGGTGTCAGGGGCTTGGCGTGGCGGCCGGCCTCTGGCGTTGATCAACAACGGCCGCGAGGCCGTCCATCCGAAAGCCAGGGTTTTTCATGCAGCCTCAAACCGCAACCCCAACCCCCGCAACCACCGAGAACTTCGCGGCGCTCTTCGAGGAGAGCCTCTCGCGCCAGGAAATGCGCGTCGGCGAAGTGATCACCGCCGAGGTCGTTTCCGTCGACCCGAACGTGGTGATCGTGAATGCGGGGCTGAAGTCCGAAAGCACCATCTCCACGGAAGAATTCAAGAACGACCGCGGCGAAGTCGAGGTGAAGCCCGGCGATTTCGTCTCCGTCGCCATCGAGGCGCTCGAGGACGGCTTCGGCGCGACCAAGCTCTCGCGCGAGAAGGCGAAGAAGCTCGCCGCCTGGGCCGAGCTCGACGACGCGCTCGCCAACGCCAAGATCATCAAGGGTGTCGTGTCCGGCAAGGTGAAGGGCGGCCTCACCGTGATGGTGAACGGCATCCGCGCGTTCCTGCCCGGCTCGCTGGTGGACCTGCGCCCGGTGAAGGACACCTCGCACCTCGAGGGCAAGGAGCTCGAGTTCAAGGTGATCAAGCTCGACCGCAAGAGGAACAACGTCGTGGTCTCGCGCCGCGCCGTGATGGAGGAGACCGCGGGCGTCGAGCGCCAGGCGCTCCTCGAGACGCTCAAGGAAGGCGCGGTCGTGAAGGGCGTGGTGAAGAACATCACCGACTACGGCGCGTTCGTGGACCTGGGCGGCATCGACGGGCTCCTCCACATCACCGACCTCGCGTGGCGCCGCGTGAAGCACCCGACCGAGGTGCTCTCCGTGGGCGACGAGGTGACCGCCAAGATCCTCAAGTTCGACGCCGAGAAGAACCGCGTCTCGCTGGGCCTGAAGCAGCTCGGCGAGGATCCGTGGATCGGCATCTCGCGCCGCTACCCGCAGGGCACGCGCCTCTTCGGCAAGGTGACCAACATCACCGACTACGGCGCGTTCGTCGAGATCGAGAGCGGCATCGAGGGCCTCGTCCACGTGTCGGAAATGGACTGGACCAACAAGAACGTGCATCCCGCGAAGGTGGTGTCGCTCGGCGACGAGGTCGAGGTGATGATCCTCGAGATCGACGAGGACCGCCGCCGCATCTCCCTCGGCATGAAGCAGTGCATGCCGAACCCGTGGGAAGAGTTCGCGATGAACCACAAGAAGGGCGACCGCGTGAAGGGCGTGATCAAGTCGATCACCGACTTCGGCGTGTTCATCGGCCTTCCGGGCAACATCGACGGCCTGGTGCACCTCTCGGACCTCTCCTGGAACACGCCGGGCGAGGAGGCCGTGAAGTCGCTCAAGAAGGGCGACGAGGTCGAGACCGTGGTGCTCTCCATCGACGTCGAGCGCGAGCGCATCTCGCTCGGCATGAAGCAGCTCGAGGGCGACCCGTTCGGCAACTACGTCGCCACCCACGACAAGGGCAACGTCGTGAAGGGAACGGTGAAGTCGATCGAGTCCAAGGGCGCGGTGATCGAGCTCGAGAAGGACGTGGAGGGTTATCTGCGCGCCTCCGAGATCGCCCGCGATCGCGTCGAGGACGTGCGCTCCCACCTCAAGGAGGGCGACGCGCTGGAGGCGGTCATCATCAACATCGACCGCAAGAGCCGCTCGATCCAGCTCTCCGTCAAGCAGAAGGACGCCGCGGAAGAAGCGGCCGCCCTGCAGAAGCACGCGGCCGAGTCGAGCGCGAGCGCCGGCACCACGAACCTGGGCGCGCTGCTCAAGGCGAAGCTGGGCGGAAAAGACAAGGAGTAGGGCGATCAACGCGAAGGGGGAGATTCGCGCCATGACGAAATCGCAGCTCATCGAGCTGTTGAGCGCACGCCACAGCCAGCTCGCCCCGAAGGACGCGGAGCTCGCGGTGAAGACCATGCTCGACGCGATGGCGCAGACCCTCGCGTCGGGCAACCGCATCGAGATCCGCGGCTTCGGCAGCTTCGGCCTCAACTACCGCCCGCCCAGGACCGGCCGCAATCCCAAGACCGGCGAGCGGGTGCAGGTGCCGCGCAAGTACGTGCCGCACTTCAAGGCGGGCAAGGAATTGCGCGAGCGGGTCGATTACCACGAGGGCTGATCGCCTCGCGGTGCGGTGTTCCGGGACGGGGCGCGCAAGCGCCCCGTTTCCCTTTCAGGCGGCCGCGAGGCGGTCTTCCGGCAGGTCCGCGAAGATGCGCGGCCGCGCGAGGCCGAAGCGCCACGCGACGAACGCCACCGAGGTGCCGACGACGCCGAGCCCGTACTTCACCGAGCGCGGGAAGTCGATCGAGCTCGCCTCGGGGTGGTACGACGTCGGGCAGGAGATCTCGCCGATGCGCAGCCCGAACGCCAGCGCCTGCGCGATCAGCTGGTTGTCGAACACGAAGTCGTCGGAGTTGGCGAGCAGCGGGATGCGAAGCAGCGCCTCGCGCGAGTAGGCGCGGAACCCGCTGTGGAACTCGGAGAGCTTCGAGCCGAGCGCGAGGTTCTGCCCGAAGGTGAGCGCGCGGTTCGCGAAGTACTTCCAGGCGGGCATGCCGCTCGCCATGGCGCGCCCGCCGAGGATGCGCGAGCCGAGCACCACGTCGTAGAGGTCGGAGGCGACCATCCCCGCCATGGGCGTCACGAGCCGCGGGTCGTACTGGTAGTCTGCGTGCAGCATCACGACGACGTCGGCGCCGCGCTTGAGCGCCTCCGCATAGCAGGTCTTCTGGTTCGCGCCGTAGCCGCGATTCGTCTCGTGCACCAGCGTGCGGATGCCGAGCTCGCGCGCCACCTGCGCCGTGCGGTCGGCCGACGCGTCGTCGGTGAGGATCACCTCGTCCACGATCTCGCGCGGGATCGCCTCGTAGGTCCGGTGCAGCGTGCGTTCGGCGCGGTAGGCCGGCATCACGACGACGATGCGCTTGCCGCGAAGCATCAGCGGAACACCCACTCGCGATGCAGCACGTAGCCGGGCGGGATGAGCAGGATCGTCGTGATCGCCTGCGCGAGGAGATAGTGCAGTCCCAGCCCGCCTTCGAACAGGCCGAAGAGAAGCGTGTTGAGCCCGAGCATCGCGGCGAGCGCCAGCGCGTAGCGCAGCATCGCGTGCCGGTGCAGCGCGCGGCTGCGGAAGGCGACCGAATAGTTGAGCCAGTACTTGATCGCGGCCCCGGTAGTGAAACCGAGGGCGGAGGCGGGGACCGGCGGGACGGAAAGCAGCTCCACGGCGGCGATCGTCACCGCGTAGTGGCTCGCGGTCGCCACGCCCCCCGATCCCACGTAGACCGGCAGGCTGCGGCGATGGCGCACGGGATGCGCGCGCGGCAGCTCTCCCTTCGCCTTCGTCTCTCGCATGGCGGCATTCTAACCAAGCGCTCGCCGATCCGCGATCGGGCTCCCGCCGGGCGGGGCGTCGCCCAAGTACAATGATAGGCGCCCTTTCCGCACCGCCCGTCCATGCAAGCACTCGTCTGGATCTTCCGCTTCCTGATCCTCCTCTTCATCGTCTGGTTCGCGACGAAGAACGCGCAGCCCGTGCGCATCCACGGCCTGCTCGACCAGTCGTGGGACGCGCCGCTGGTGTTCGTGATGCTGGTGGCATTCGTGACCGGCATCGTGATCGGGCTGCTCGCATGGGTGCCGACCGTCGTGCGCCAGCGCCGCGAGATCGGGCGCCTGCGCAAGACCGCCGCGCAGCTCGCGGCGATGCCGGCCCCGCCGCCGGCCGCGCCCGGCACCGAGCCGCCGCCCGTGGACGCCGCCGACGCGAGCGCTCGGGCGCAGGCCGCCGAGAGGAGCGCTCGAGGGGCCCCCGACAGGAGCGCCCGGGGCGAGGCCCATGGAGTTTGAGTTCTGGTGGCTCCTCGCCCTGCCGGTGTTCTTCGGCATGGGATGGATCGCGGCGCGCGTGGACTTGAAGTCGCTGCTCTCGGAATCGCGGGCGCTGCCCTCTTCCTATTTCCGCGGCCTCAACTTCCTCCTGAACGAGCAGCCCGACAAGGCGATCGAATCCTTCCTGCAGGTGGCGAAGGAGAATCCGCAGACGGTCGAGCTGCAATTCGCCCTGGGGAGCCTCTTCCGGCGGCGCGGCGAGGTGGACCGCGCGATCCGCATGCACCAGGACCTCGTGAATCGCGAGGATCTTGCGCCGGAGCAGCGCCGCGAGGCCTCGCTCGAGCTCTCGAACGACTACTTCAAGGCGGGCCTCCTCGAGCACGCCGAGCAGGTCCTCGCGAGCATGGCCGAGGTCGACCCGTCGCCGGAAGTGCACCGCAGCCTCCTCGACATCTACATCCAGGAGAAGGACTGGGAGAAGGCGGTCGACACCGCGAAGAACCTCGAGGCGAGCGCGAAGCGCAACTACCAGCGCGAGATCGCCAACTACTACTGCGAGCTCGCGATCACGGCGCACGTGCACGGGCACGCGGCGCAGGCCGAAGGGCACCTGCGCGACGCGCTCGAGGCGAACCGCAAGTGCGTGCGCGCGAACCTGCTGCGCGGCGAGTGGCTGGCGCGCGAGGGCCGGCACGAGGAAGCGATCGCCGCATGGAAGGCGATCGAGCAGCAGGACCCGGCGTACTTCGGGCTCGCCGCGGAAGGCATGGTCGAGAGCTACAAGGCGCTCGGCCAGCTGGGCGAGGGCTTGACGCTCCTGCGCGGCCTGCAGCACCGCTACCCGGGGCTCGACCTCCTCAATATCGTCTACCAGGCCACCGCCGAGCACGAGGGCGACGAGGCCGCGTGGCGCCTGGTGCGTGACGAGGTGCGCCGCAATCCCACGCTGGTGGGGCTCGACCACCTCGTCGACGCGGAGCTCGTGCGCGCGCCGCCCGAGCGCCGCCAGGACCTGCAGCTCATGAAGAACCTGGTGCACTCGCACGCGCAGGCGCTCGCCGTGTACCTGTGCGCGAACTGCGGCTTCAAGGCGCGGCAGTTCTTCTGGCAATGCCCGGCCTGCGGCGGATGGGAGACCTTCCCGCCGCGGCGCACCGCCGAGCTCGAGAGCTCCGGCAAGCACCTCGCGAGGATGCAGATTGGACAATAAGCCCGTCATCGTCGCGATCGACGTCGCCGATGCCGCCGCGGCGCTCGCGCTCGCCGCGCGCCTCGATCCCAAGCTCTGCCGCGTGAAGGTCGGCAAGGAGCTCTTCGTCGCCGCGGGTCCCGCGGTGGTTCTCGCGCTGCAGGAGCGCGGCTTCGAGGTGTTCCTCGACCTCAAGTTCCACGACATTCCCAACACCGTGGCGGGCGCGTGCCGCTCGGCCGCGCGCCTCGGCGTCTGGATGCTCAACATCCACGCGAGCGGCGGCGAGGCGATGATGCGCGCCGCGCGCGAGGCGGTGGCCGGCGTGCAGCGCCCGCCGCTCCTCATCGGCGTGACGATCCTCACGAGCCTCGGCGATGCGGACCTCGCGAAGGTCGGCTTCCAGGGAAGCGCCGAGGAGAACGTGACGCGCCTCGCCCGGCTCGCGCGCGCGAGCGGGCTCGACGGCGTGGTCTGCTCCGCGCGCGAGGCGCCGGCGCTGCGCAAGGCGACGGGCGCCGACTTCACGCTCGTCACGCCCGGGGTGCGCCTGCCGGGCGCGGGCGCCGACGACCAGTCGCGCACCGTGTCGCCCGCGGAAGCCGTGAGGCTCGGCTCCGACTACCTCGTGGTCGGCCGGCCGATCACGCAATCCGCGGATCCCGCCGCGGCGCTCGAATCGATCCGCAGCTCCCTCGAGGGCATCCGCGCATGAAAGTGAGCATCATCGGCACCGGCTACGTCGGCCTCGTCACCGGCGCCTGCCTCGCCGACGTCGGCAACCACGTGCTGTGCCTCGACGTCGACGAGCGCAAGATCGCGATGCTCAAGGCGGGCGAGATCCCGATCTTCGAGCCGGGGCTGAAGGAGATCGTGCGCGCGAACGCCGCGAGCGGCCGCCTCGCCTTCACCACCGATCCACGCGAGGGCGCGCTCTTCGCGCGCGTGCAGATGATCGCGGTGGGCACGCCGCCGGGCGAGGACGGCTCCGCGGACCTCAGGTACGTGCTCGCCGCCGCGCGCAACATCGCGGCCCACATGGACGGCCCGCGCGTGATCGTGGACAAGTCGACGGTGCCGGTGGGGACCGCGGACCGCGTGCGCTCCGAGGTCGCCCGCACGCTCGCCGAGCGCGACGCGAAGCATGGCTTCTCCATGGTGTCGAATCCCGAGTTCCTCAAGGAAGGCGCCGCGGTGGAGGACTTCATGCGCCCGGACCGCATCGTGATCGGCGCCGAGGATCCCGAGGCCATCGCGGCGATGCGCGAGCTCTACGCGCCGTTCCAGCGCAACCACGAACGGCTCCAGCTCATGGACATCCGCTCCGCCGAGCTCACGAAATACGCGGCGAACGCCATGCTCGCCACGCGCATCTCCTTCATGAACGAGCTCGCGCTCCTCGCCGAGAAGCTCGGCGCGGACGTCGAGCACGTGCGCGTCGGGATCGGCTCGGACCCGCGCATCGGCTACCACTTCCTCTATGCGGGCGCCGGCTACGGCGGGTCCTGCTTCCCGAAGGACGTGAGCGCGCTGCTGCGCACCGGCGAGGAGAGCGGCGTCGACCTCAAGGTGGTGCGCGCGGTGCAGGACGCCAACGAGCGGCAGAAGGGCGTGCTCGTCGAGAAGATCGTGCATCGCTTCGGCGACGGGCTCGCCGGCCGCCGCTTCGCGATCTGGGGCCTCGCGTTCAAGCCGAACACCGACGACATGCGCGAGGCGCCGAGCCGGGTCGTCGTGGACGCGCTGATCCGGCGCGGCGCGACCGTGTGCGCCTACGATCCGGTCGCGATGGACGAGGCGCGCAAGGTCTACGGCGGCGTGCATTCGGTGAGCTTCGCGGCGAGCGCGATGCAGGCGGCCGAAGGCGCCGACGCGCTGGTGATCGTCACGGAATGGAAGGCGTTCCGCAGCCCCGATTTCGACGAGCTCAAGCGCATGCTCAAGCACCCGGTCGTCTTCGACGGGCGCAACCTCTACGAGCCGGCGGTCCTGCGCACTCACGGCCTCGAGTACCACGCGATCGGCCGGCTTCCGCGATGAGCGCGATGCCGCTTCCCGATTTCTCGCGCGCCAGGATCCTCGTCGCGGGCGACGTGATGCTCGACCGCTACTGGTTCGGCGACGTGAGCCGGATCTCGCCCGAGGCGCCGGTGCCGGTGGTCCACGTGAAGCGCACCGAGGAGCGCCCCGGGGGCGCCGCCAACGTCGCGCGCAACATCACCGCGCTCGGCGCCTCGTGCACGCTCCTCGCCGTGACGGGCGCGGACGAGGCGGCCTCCGCGCTGGAGATGCTCCTCGCCGCCGAGCGCGTGAAGAGCTCGCTGCATCGCGACCCCGAGCTCTCGACCACCGTGAAGCTGCGCGTGATCGGCCACCAGCAGCAGCTGCTGCGCATCGACTTCGAGCGCTCGCCGAGCGAACGGGCGCTCGCGGCGAAGCTCGACGAGTACGAGCGGCTCGTGGACGGCGTCGACGTGGTCGTGCTCTCCGACTACGGCAAGGGCGGCCTCGAGCGCGTGCAGGAGATGATCGCGGCGGCGCGGCGCCTGGGCAAGCCGGTCCTCGTCGATCCCAAGGGCTGGGACTACGCGCGCTACCGGGGGGCGACGCTCCTCACCCCGAACCGCGCCGAGTTCCGCGAGGTTGCGGGGCGCTGGAGCGACGAGGCGGACCTTGCGCGTCGCGCCCAGAAGCTGCGCGCCGAGCTCGACCTCGAGGCGCTCATCGTGACGCGCAGCGAAGAGGGCATGTCGCTCTTCACCGCGCGCGAGAGCCGCCACGAGCCGACGCAGGCGCGCGAGGTGTACGACGTGAGCGGCGCGGGCGACACGGTGATCGGCGTGCTCGCGCTGATGGTGGCGGCGGGATCGGACCTCGCCGCCGCGATGCGGGTCGCGAACCACGCGGCCGGGATCGTGGTCGGAAAGCTGGGAACGGCGGTGGTGCATCGCGAGGAGCTCGTCGCGAGCCTCGCCGACCACCCGTGAACGCGAGGAAGCGCACATGGCCGTGATCGTGACCGGGGCGGCGGGATTCATCGGCTCGAACCTGGTGAAGGCGCTCAACGCGCGCGGCGAGACGGACATCGTCGCGGTGGACAACCTGCAGCGCGCCGACAAGTGCGCGAACCTCGCCGACTGCGAGATCGCCGACTACCTCGACAAGCGCGAGTTCCTCGAGCTCGTCTCCGGCGCCCGCTACGGCGCGAAAGTGGACGCGGTCCTGCACCAGGGCGCGTGCTCCGACACGATGGAGACCGACGGCCGCTACATGATGGACAACAACTACCGCTACTCGCTCGCGCTGCTGGAGTGGTGCCAGGCGCGCGGCGTGCCGTTCCTCTACGCCTCGTCGGCCTCGGTGTACGGTGCGGGGAGCGTGTTTCGCGAATCGCGCGAGCACGAGCGGCCGCTCAACGTGTACGGCTACTCGAAGTTCCTGTTCGACCAGGCGGTGCGCCGCCGCCTCGGCGCCTCGAGCTCGCAGGTCGCGGGCTTCCGCTACTTCAACGTGTACGGCCCGCGCGAGGCCCACAAGGGGCGCATGGCCTCGGTGGCGTTCCACTTCTTCAACCAGTACCGTGCGGAGGGACGCGTGTGCCTGTTCGAAGGGAGTGCCGGCTACGGCCCCGGCGAGCAGGTGCGCGACTTCGTCTCGGTCGAAGACGTGGTGAAGGTGAACCTGCATTTCCTCGACCACCCGGCGCTCTCCGGAGTGTTCAACGTCGGCACCGGGCGCGGCGAGACCTTCAACGAGGTGGCGCGGGCGACGGTGAACGCGGTGCGCGAAGCGGCGGGCGAGCGCCCCCTCGGCCTGGACCAGCTTCGCGCCGGCGGCGCGATCGAATACATCCCGTTCCCGGCGCAGCTCGTCGGCAAGTACCAGAGCTACACCCAGGCCGACATCGGCGCGTTGCGCAAGGCCGGCTACCGCGAGCCGTTCCTCGGCGTCGCGGAAGGAATCGGCCGCTACGTCGCGTCGCGTCTTTCGGAGGCCACCGCGTGAGGATCGCGGCGCTCGCGCTCGCGGCCCTTGCGCTCGCGGGCTGCGCCGACGCGCCGCGCGAGGAGCAGGCGCCGCTCGAGTACCCGCTCGCGAATCCCGGCTTCGAGGAGCCGGTGCGCGAAGGCGACTGCCCGCCGGGATGGGAATGCTCCGCGCACCTCGATCCGAGGTCCTTCCGCTTCTTCGTGTCGGCCGGCGCGCCGGGCGGCGGAAAGAGCGCATTGTGCGTCGAGCCGGTCAAGTCCGAGTCATGGGCGCTCGTCCTGCAGGGGCGATTCGACCCGCGGCTGGGCGGGCGGCGCCTGCGCTTCTCCCTGGATGCGAAGCTCACCGACGTGACGGGCCGCGGAGCGGGGGCCGTGGTGCGCGCGCACGACGGCCACGGCAAGCGCCTCCTCGAGAAGGAAAGCCTCGCCACCGGAACGCACGAGTGGCGCACGCTCTCGGTCGACTTCGAGGTTCCTTCGGGCGCCGCCGAGGTGGACGTGGGCGGCCTGCTCGAAGGGCGCGGCCGGCTTTGCATCGACAACGCGCGGGTGGAGGTATTGCCATGACGGACTGGAACGAGACCCTCGAGCGCTTCGTCGGCAACACGCCGCTCGTGCGCCTGCAACGCATCCCGGGCCGCACCACCAACGTGCTGCTCGCGAAGCTCGAGGGCAACAATCCGGCGGGCTCGGTCAAGGACCGGCCGGCGCTCTCGATGATCGTGGGCGCCGAGCGCCGCGGCGACATCAGGCCCGGCGACACGCTGATCGAGGCGACCAGCGGCAATACCGGCATCGCGCTCGCGATGGTCGCCGCGATTCGCGGCTACCGCATGATCCTCGTGATGCCCGAGCACCTCTCCGTGGAGCGGCGCCAGTCGATGGCGGCGTACGGCGCCCAGTTCGTCCTCACGCCGCAGAAGGGCGGCATGGAGCTCGCGCGCGACACGGCCGAGCGCATGCGCGAGGCGGGCGAGGGCATCATCCTCGACCAGTTCTCCAATCCCGACAACCCGCTCGCGCACTACACGGGCACGGCGCCGGAGATCTGGCGCGACACACGGGGAAAGGTGACGCATTTCATCGCGACCATGGGGACGACCGGGACGCTGATGGGCTGCTCGCGCTTCCTCAAGGAGAAGAACCCCGGCGTGCAGGTGATCGGCGTGCAGCCCGCGGCGGGCCAGAACGTGCCCGGCATCCGCAAGTGGCCGGAGGCGTACCTGCCGAAGATCTACGACCCGGCGCGCGTGGACCGCATCATCGAGGTCACGCAGCAGGAGAGCGAGGAGATGTCGCGGCGCCTCGCGCGCGAGGAAGGCATCTTCGCCGGGATCTCCGCGGGCGGAGGCGCAGCCGCCGCGATGAAGCTCTGCGCCGAGGTGAAGGACGCGGTCATCGTGCACATCGTCC
>DATIZV010000333.1:0-2657 GCA_035516915.1 Usitatibacter sp.
GACCCGTGCTGCGAGTGCGGCAGCATCCTGATCCGCGCACGCGAGCAGAGCGGGCGGCTGCGCGTGTCCGTGGCGGACACGGGCGAGGGCATTCTCCCGGAGAAGGACGGCGGCGTGGGCCTCGCCAACATCCGCGAGCGCCTCAAGGCGCTCTACGGCGCCTCCGCGAACCTGGTGCTCGAGGAGAACGCGCCGCACGGCGTCGTCGCCTCCATCGAGGTGCCGGCGTGAGCCCCGCGGCGCAGCGCCAGGGCGCGGGCTCCGCGCTCGCCGAGCGCGGCGAGCCGACCGCCGTCATCGCCGACGACGAGCCCCTGCTTCGCGCGCAGCTGCGCTCGCGCCTCGCGCGCGCATGGCCGGAGCTGCGCGTGGTCCACGAGATGGGCGACGGCCGCGGCGTGGAAGAGGTGATCGCGCGCCACGCGCCGAGCCTCTTCTTCCTCGACATCCACATGCCGGGCGTGAACGGCCTGGACGCGGCCCGCGCGATCGGCTCGCGCGCTCACGTGGTGTTCGTCACGGCATACGACGATTACGCGGTCGAGGCCTTCGAGCGCGGCGCCATCGACTACGTGCTCAAGCCCTTCGACGGCGAGCGCCTCGCGCTCACCGTGAGCCGGCTCAAGGATCGGCTGGGCGCGCGCCCGGCGGGCCTCGATGCCCTCGTGGAGACGCTCGCGGAGCGACTCGGCCCGCGCGGCGCGGCGTACCTGCGCTGGATCAAGGCCTCCGTCGGATCGAACGTCCGCCTCATCCCGGTCGAGGAGGTTCTTTTCTTCCAGTCCGACGAGAAGTACACGCGCGTCGTGACGGCCGAGGCCGAATCGCTGATCCGCAAGCCGATCCGCGAGCTCCTCGCCGAGCTCGATCCCGCCAAGTTCTGGCAGGTGCATCGCGCGACCATCGTGAACGTGGACCACATCGCCTCGGTGCGGCGCGGCCTCAAGGACCAGGCGGAGATCAGCCTGCGCGGCCACGGGCGGACGCTCATCGTCTCGCGCGCCTTCACCCACCTCTTCAAGCAGATGTGACGCGCCTGCAGCTGCGCACCGCGGCTGCGGGCGGGTCGTCCCCGCGCAGGCGCGAATCCGCGCTTCCCACCCCCCGCTTTCTGCATTTCGCCCTGCCGGCCGTGGCCGCGCCGCCACGGGACACGTAGAGTGTCGGCACTTGCGATCCCGATGAGCCGATGAGGTCCCTGAGCGAAGTGTTGCACCGCACGCCCTGGTGGGCCCTGCTCATCGGGGGGCTCGCGCTTTTCGTCGCGCTCGTCGTGATGGTGACGCCGATCCACCTCATCGGCTTCGAGCGCCAGGCCACGACGCCGGCGGAAAAGCGCGCGATCAAGAACGAGATCCGGTCGACGTTCTCGGAGGGGGCGATCGACATGGTCCGCGGCATCGTGCTCGAGATGCGCAGCCACGAGCACGATGCCGCCCGCCGCCAGGAGCTCGACCGCGCCCTCGGCGAGATCGAGCAGGCGCGCGAGCGCGTGCGGCAGGCGGGTGAGCAGGCGAAGCAGGCGGGCGACGAGGCGAAGCGCTCGGCCGAGGAGGCGAGCGACGAGGCGAAGCGCTCGGCGCACGAGTCGATCGGGGGAGCCGTCTCGCCACCGCCGCCCGCCGCACCGTCCGCCGTCGTGCCGCCGTCGCCGCCCGCTGCCGTGCCGCCGCCCGCTGTTGTGCCGCCGCTCGCCGGCGCGACCGAGCCCGGCGACGTCACGGTCCGCGTCCATCCGCTCGGCTCCGGCGCGGTCGAGATTCAGATGGCCGACTCGGATACGGACACGCTGCCCGTCGCTCCCCTTCCGCCCGAGCTGCGCGAGGAGATCCGCCAGGGCATCCGCTCCGACCTCTACCGCATGGGCGTCGGCGGCGCGCTGATCCTCATCTTCATCCCGCTCTTCATCCTCACGATCGTCGCGAAGTTCTTCACCGACCGCTCGCGCGCGGCGCAGCGCATGGCCGAGAGCGAGCGCCGCGAGGCCGAATACCAGCGCATGGGCCGCCAGGTGACCGAAGCCAAGCTCTCCGCGCTGCAGGCCCAGGTCGAGCCGCACTTCCTCTACAACACGCTCGCGAGCGTGCAGGCGCTCACCGAGGTGGATCCGCAACGCGCCAACGCCATGACCGGCCACCTCATCCAGTACCTGCGCAACGCCCTTCCGAAGATGCGCAAGTCGCTCTCGACGGTGGGCCAGGAAGTGGAGCTCGTGCGCGCTTACCTCAACATCCTGCAGATGCGCATGGGCGAGCGCCTCGCGTTCGAGATTTCGGTGGCACCCGGAGTCGAGTCGGCTCCGTTCCCGCCTCTCATGCTGCCCTCGCTCGTGGAGAACGCGATCAAGCACGGCCTGGAGCCGCAGCGCGAGGGCGGCAAGGTCACGATCACGGCGCAAGCGCTGGACGGCAGGATCCGCATCACCGTCGCCGACACGGGCCGCGGCTTCCCGGAGACGCCGGGCCAGGGCGTGGGGCTCGCCAACATCCGCGAGCGCGTCGCCGCGCTCTACGGCGATGCGGGCCGTTTCGTGATCGAGGCGAACGAGCCGCATGGCGTGCGTGCCACCCTCGAGGTGCCGCGCGAGGCGCCGCCGGCGGCCGCCGCCGCGTCGGAGACGCCGCCGGCACCGCCGGCACCACCCGCTGCGCCGAAGA
>DATIZV010000334.1:0-16157 GCA_035516915.1 Usitatibacter sp.
GGATGGCCCGACGCACCAGGCCGTCGAGCACCTCGCGAGCCTGCGCCTGATTCCCAACATGGACGTATGGCGGCCGTGCGACACCGTGGAGACCGCGATCGCCTGGGCGCACGCCATCGGGCGGCGCGACGGTCCGAGCGCGCTCGCGCTCTCGCGGCAGAACGCGCCCTTCGTGCAGCGCGCGCCCGGGGGCGTGGAGGCGATCCGGCGCGGCGGCTACGTGCTTTCCGAAGCCGATGGCGCGAAGGCCGCGATCCTTGCCACCGGCACGGAAGTGTCGCTCGCGCTCGCGGCGCAGAAGGCCCTCGCCGAGGCCGGCATCCCGGTGCGCGTCGTGTCGATGCCCTGCACGAGCCTCTTCGACCGGCAGGAGGAAACCTGGCGCCGCGCCGTGCTCCCGCCCGGAATGCCGCGCGTCTCCGTGGAGGCCGGCGTCACCGATTACTGGCGCAAGTACGTCGGCCTCGACGGCGCGTCGGTCGGCGTGGACCGCTTCGGGGAATCGGCCCCGGCGGGCGAGGTCTACAAGTTCCTCGGGGTGGACGCGGCGCACGTCGCCGCGGCGGTGCGCAAGGTTGTCGGACGCTGAGCCCGGCGGCACGGGCGGCGCGCTCGCGCCACGCATCGCCGTGCGCGAGGCGCGGCCCGAGGACGCGCCCGCGATCGCGCACGTCCACCGCGAGAGCTGGCGCACCACCTACGCGGGCATCCTGCCGCTCGCCGTGATCGCCGAGGAGGCGGGCCGCAAGAGCGAGCGCGCATGGCGCCGGCGGCTCGCGGCGCGCGTTCCGGAGGCTGCGCACTTCGTCGCGGCGGGCGCGGGCGCGATCGTCGGCTTCGCCTCCTGCGGGCCCGCGCGCCATCGCCTGCAGGGGCTCGAGGCCGAGGTGTATGCCCTGTACGTGCTGCAACCGTGGCAACGGCAGGGCGTCGGCCGCGCGCTGGTCGCGAGCTGCGCCGCGCATTTCGTCCGCCACGGCCATTTCGGGTTCTATCTCTGGGTGCTCAAGGCGAACCGGGCGCGCCTCTTCTACGAGCGCCTCGGCGGCGAGGAGATCGGCGAGAAGCGCGAGCGGCTCGGCCTGCACGCCTTCGCGCAGGTCGCCTACGGCTGGCACGACCTCGCCCGCCTGCTCGGCGCTTGACCGGGCGCAAGGCATCCTGGGGCCATGCGCTAAAATAAGAGTTTCCCCGCGTCATACCTCCCCCGGAGCAAACCCATGACCGTCCGTGTCGCCATCAACGGTTACGGCCGCATCGGCCGCAACATCCTCCGCGCCCACTACGAGAGCGGCAAATCCCACGACATCGCGATCGTCGCGGTGAACGACCTGGGGCCGCCCGAGACCAACGCGCACCTCACGCGCCACGACACCGCGCACGGCAAGTTCCCCGGCAAGGTCGAGGTGAAGGGCGACACGATGGTGGTGGACGGCGACGCGATCAAGGTCGTCGCGCAACGCGATCCGTCGCAGCTGCCGTGGAAGGACCTCGGCGTGGACGTCGTCATGGAGTGCACCGGCTTCTTCACCTCGAAGGAGAAGGCCTCGGCCCACCTCCGCGGCGGCGCGAAGAAAGTGATCATCTCCGCTCCGGGCGGCAAGGACGTGGATGCGACCATCGTCTACGGCGTGAACGACGGCGTGCTCAAGTCCTCGATGACGGTGATCTCCAACGCCTCGTGCACCACGAACTGCCTCGCGCCGCTGGTGAAGCCGCTGCACGAGAGAATCGGCCTGGTGAACGGCCTGATGACGACCGTGCACGCCTACACCAATGACCAGGTGCTCACCGACGTCTTCCACGAGGACCTGCGCCGGGCCCGGGCCGCCGCCATGAACATGATCCCGACCAAGACCGGCGCCGCCGCCGCGGTGGGCCTCGTGCTGCCGGAGCTCAACGGCAAGCTCGACGGCTACGCGATCCGCGTGCCGACCATCAACGTCTCGATCGTCGACCTGTCGTTCATCGCCGCGCGCGACACGACGGTGGACGAGGTGAACTCCATCATGAAGAAGGCGAGCGAGGAAGGCGCGTTGAAGGGCATCCTCGGCTACAACAAGGAGCCGCTCGTCTCCTCCGACTTCAACCACGATCCGCGCTCGTCGATCTTCGAGGCGACGCTCACGAAGGTCTCCGGCCGGCTGGTCAAGGCTTCCAGCTGGTACGACAACGAGTGGGGATTCTCGAACCGGATGCTGGATGTCGCGGTCGCATGGATGGCGGCCAAATAGAGGGCAGCGTGAGCTGATTCGGCCAGCGGGAGCGACGTTGGAGCGGACCTTCGGCCGCTCGACGTCCCCGGGCAAGCGATGACCAGGGCAAGCAAGCCATGAAGATCCTCAAGATGTCCGACCTCGATCTCGCCGGCAAGCGAGTATTCATCCGCGCGGACCTCAACGTGCCGCAGGACGACTCGGGCGCGATCACCGACGACACCCGAATCCGCGCGTCGGTGCCGGGAATCCGCCTCGCGCTCGGCAAGGGCGCGGCGGTGATGGTCACCTCGCACCTCGGGCGCCCGAAGGAGGGCGAGTTCTCCGCGGCCGATTCGCTGGCGCCCGTGGCGAGGCGCCTCGGCGAGCTCCTCGGCCGCGACGTGCCGCTCGTGCGCGACTGGGTGGACGGCGTCTCCGTGAAGCCCGGCGAGGTGGTGCTGCTCGAGAACTGCCGCTTCAACAAGGGCGAGAAGAAGGACGACGAAGCTCTCGCGAGGAAGATGGCGGCGCTCTGCGACGTGTACGTGAACGACGCGTTCGGCACCGCGCACCGCGCGGAGGCGACGACCCACGGCATCGCGAAGTACGCGCCGGCCGCCTGCGCCGGGCCGCTCCTCGCGGCGGAGCTCGAGGCGCTCGGCCGCGCGCTCGCCGATCCGAAGCGGCCGCTGGTCGCGATCGTCGCGGGCTCGAAGGTCTCCACCAAGCTCACCATCCTCGAGTCGCTCGCCGAGCGCGTGGACCAGTTGATCGTGGGCGGCGGGATCGCGAACACGTTCCTCCTCGCGGCCGGGCTCCCGATCGGGAAATCGCTCGCCGAGCCCGACCTCGCGAACCAGGCGAAGGACATCATGGCGATGATGCAGAAGCGCGGCGCCGCGGTGCCGATTCCCGAGGACGTGGTGTGCGGCAAGGAATTCAAGGCCGACACGCCGGCGACGGTGAAGCGGGCGATGGACGTGGCGCCCGACGACATGATCCTCGACATCGGGCCCGCCACCGCGAAGCATTACGCCGCCATCCTCGCGCAGGCCGGCACCATCGTGTGGAACGGGCCGCTCGGCGTGTTCGAGTTCGACGCGTTCGCGAACGGCACGAAGGCGGTCGCGCGCGCGATCGCCGATTCGAAGGCCTTCTCCATCGCCGGCGGGGGCGACACGCTCGCGGCGATCGCGAAGTACGGCATCACCGACCGCGTCGGCTACATCTCCACCGGCGGCGGGGCGTTCCTCGAGTTCCTCGAGGGCAAGACCCTCCCCGCCGTCGAGGCGCTCGAGAGCCGCGCCGCGAGCGGCGCGACGGTGCGGTGAGCCAGCGCAGCACCAAGATCGTCGCGACGCTCGGGCCCTCCTCGAGCACCGCGGAGGTGCTCGAGAAGATGTTCACCGCCGGCGTGGACGTGGTGCGCCTCAACTTCTCGCACGGCACCGCGCAGGACCACATGAAGCGCGCCGAGCTGGTGCGCGACACGTGCCGAAAGGTGGGACGCACGGTCGGGATCATGGCGGATCTCCAGGGACCGAAGATCCGGGTGGGCAAGTTCCGCGAAGGGAAGGTGTCGCTCAACGCCGGCGATCCGTTCGTCCTCGACGCGCAGATGGAGCTGGGCGACGCGTCCGGCGTCGGCCTCGACTACAAGGAGTTGCCGCGCGACGTGCGCGCGGGCGACGTGCTGCTCCTCGACGACGGCAAGATCGTTCTCGACGTGACGGGCGTGGAAGGCTCGCGCATCCACACGGTGACGCGCCACGGCGGCACGCTCTCGAACAACAAGGGCATCAACCGCCAGGGCGGCGGCCTCACCGCGCCGGCGCTCACGCCCAAGGACATCGAGGATATCCGCACCGCCGCGCAGATGAAGGCGGACTTCGTCGCGGTGTCGTTCCCGAAGAGCGGCGCGGACATGTACATGGCGCGGGAGCTCCTGCGCGCCGCGGGCGGCCGCGCGATGCTCATCGCCAAGATCGAGCGCGCCGAGGCGATCCCCGCGCTCGAGGACATCATGCACGCCTGCGACGCCATCATGGTCGCGCGCGGCGACCTCGCGGTGGAGGTGGGCGACGCGACGGTGCCGGCGCTGCAGAAGCGCATGATCCGGCAGGCGCGGGAGCTCAACAAGCTCACGATCACCGCCACGCAGATGATGGAGTCGATGATCTCGAGCCCGGTGCCCACGCGCGCCGAGGTCTCCGACGTCGCCAACGCCGTGCTCGACGGCACCGACGCGGTGATGCTCTCGGCGGAATCGGCCTCGGGCCAGTACCCCGTGGAGACGATCGCCGCGATGAACCGCGTCTGCATCGAGGCCGAGAAATCGCAGCCGGTGACGCTGGAGTCGGAATTCCTGAACCGCGTCTTCACGCGCGTGGACCAGTCGATCGCGATGGCGGCGCTCTTCACCGCCTACCACCTCAAGGTGAAGGCGATCGCCTCGCTCACGGAATCGGGCTCCACGGCGCTCTGGATGTCGCGACTGAACTGCGGGGTGCCGATCTACGCCCTCACCGCGCAGACCGACACGCGCTACCGCTGCACGCTCTTCCGCGACGTGTACCCTTTGATGGTGAAGTACGTCGGCCACGACCGCGACGAGCTGCTCGCCGAAGCGGAGGCGGTGCTGGTCGCGAACGGCGTCGTCGCCCCCGGGGACCTGATCGTGCTCACCATCGGCGAGCCGATCGGGAAGTCGGGAGGAACCAACACGATGAAGATCATCAAAGTCGGGGAGCATCGGGGCTCGGCCTGACCCCGACGGATACGAGGAGGGAATCGATGGACAGCAAGCTGATGACCGAAACCGCCCGCGCCATGGTCGCGCCGGGCAAGGGGCTGCTCGCGGCCGACGAAAGCGCGGGCACCTGCAAGAAGCGCTTCGACTCCGTGAACGTCGAATGCACCGAGGAGAACCGCCGCGTCTACCGCGAGATGCTCTTCACCACGGCGGGGCTCGCCGACTTCGTGAGCGGCGTGATCCTCTTCGACGAGACGATCCGCCAGAAGACGAAGGACGGCGTGAGCTTCGCCGAGTACCTGAAGAAGAACGGCATCCTCCCCGGGATCAAGGTGGACGCCGGCGCGCGCGACATGGCGCTGCATCCCGGCGAGAAGGTGACCGAGGGCCTCGACAAGCTCGCCGAGCGCATGCAGGAATACTTCAAGCTCGGCGCGCGCTTCGCCAAGTGGCGCGCGGTGATCACCATCGGCGAGGGCATTCCTTCCATGGCCTGCATCCGGGCCAACGCGCACGCGCTCACGCGCTACGCCGCGATCTGCCAGGAGGCCTCGATCGTTCCCATCGTCGAGCCCGAAGTCCTCCTCGACGGCGGCCACACCGTCGAGCGCAGCGAAGCGGTGCACGAGGACACGCTCGCGACGCTCTTCCACGAGCTCGAGCGCCACGGCGTGTCGCTGGAGCACGTGATCCTCAAGGCGAGCATGGTGGTGTCCGGCAAGGAGAACGCGCGCCAGGCGCCGGTGCAGGAAGTCGCGGAGCGCACGCTGCGCGTGCTCAGGCGCACGGTGCCGGCGGCGCTGCCCGGCGTGGTGTTCCTTTCCGGCGGCCAGACGGACGAGAACGCGACCGCGCACCTCGACGCGATGAACCGCATCGGCGGCGCGCCGTGGCCGCTCACCTTCAGCTACAGCCGCGCGCTGCAGGCCGTGGCGCTGAAGACCTGGCGCGGGGCGGCGGGTAACGTCGCCGCGGCGCAGAAGGCGCTCCACCACCGCGCGAAGATGAACAGCCTCGCCGCGAAGGGCGAGTGGTCGAAGGGCCTCGAGAAGGAAGCGGTCGCGGCGTGAAGCCGCTGTACGAGACCTCGATCCGGAGCCTTCCCCTGCTCGGCCGGGGGAAGGTCCGCGACATCTACGCGGTGGGCGACGACAAGCTCCTCATCGTCACCACCGATCGGCTCTCGGCCTACGACGTGATCCTGCCCACGCCGGTGCCGGAAAAGGGCCGCGTGCTCACCGCGCTCTCCAACTTCTGGTTCGCGCGGCTCGCCTCGATCGTGCCGAACCACCTCACCGGCATCGATCCCGAGACGGTCGTCGCGCCCGAGGACCGCGAGGAGGTGCGCGGCCGCTCGGTGGTGGTGAAGCGCATGCAGCCGCTGCCCATCGAGGCCGTGGTGCGCGGCTACCTCGAGGGCTCCGGCTGGGCGGAATACAGCACGAGCGGAACCGTGTGCGGCATCGCGCTTCCGAAGGGACTGCAGCGCGCCTCGCGGCTGCCCGAGCCGATCTTCACGCCCGCGACCAAGGCCGAGGCGGGCCACCACGACGAGAACATCTCGTTCGAGCGCATGGCGAGGATCGTGGGCGCGAAGCGCGCCGGGGAAGTGCGCGATACCGCGATCCGCCTCTACCAGTCCGCGGCCGAGTACGCGCTCGAGCGCGGCATCATCGTCGCCGACACCAAGTTCGAGTTCGGCCTCGATCGCGACGATCGCCTGCACCTCATCGACGAGGCGCTCACGCCGGACTCGTCGCGCTTCTGGCCGCTCGACACCTGGCGCGTCGGCGCGAGCCCCGAGAGCTTCGACAAGCAGTACGTGCGCAACTGGCTCGACTCGATCGGCTTCGCGAGGAAGCCGCCGGCGCCGCAGATGCCGCCGGAAGTCGCGCGCAAGACGTCCGAGAAATACCAGGAGGCGTTGAAGCGCCTGATGGGCTGACCGGAGGGCGGCCCGGAACCGGGTCCCGGCTGCGGCCGGCGAGTACCACCAGCGCACCGGCGACCGCGCGACGCGGCGGGCCCGCGAGCTGCAGGCACGCTTCGAGGACGCGTTCTGGTGCGAGGACATCGGCACGTACGCGCTCGCCCTCGACGGCGACAAGCGCCCGTGCCGCGTGCGCGCCTCCAACGCGGGCCACGTCCTCCGGAGCGGCATCGCGCGCCCGGACCGCGCGCGGCGCGTCGGCGAGACGCTGCTCGGGCCCGATTCGTTCTCGGGATGGGGCGTGCGCACGCTCGCGCGCGGCGAGGCGCGCTACACGTGGGCGTGAACGTGGTGCGCAAGCGCGGCGAGATCGAGGTCTCGGTGGTGCTGTGAGCCTCGCGGCCGCCGCCGGCCGTGAGAAACTAGCGCCATGGCCGCCCCCCGCATCGATCCGCGCGCCCTCACGCGCGACCTCGTCGCCTTCAACACCGTCAATCCGCCCGGCATGGAGCGCGCGTGCGCGCGCCACCTCGGCGCGCTGCTCGAGTCCGCGGGCTTCCGCGTCTCGTATCACGAGTTCGCCGAGGCGCGCACCAGCCTCATCGCGCACATCGGCGTCACCGGTTCCAGGCCGCCCCTGTGCTTCACGGGCCACCTCGACATCGTCCCCCTGGGGAGCGCGCGCTGGACGCGCGATCCGTTCGCGGGCGAGACCGACGGCGACCGCCTCTACGGGCGCGGCTCGACCGACATGAAGGGCGGCATCGCGGCGTTCGTCGCCGCGGCGATCGAGGCGGCGCCGGATCTCGCGCGCGGGCCGGGCCTCGTCATCGTGATCACCGCCGGTGAGGAGGTCGGCTGCGAAGGCGCGAAGTTCCTCGCCGACGCGAAGCTCCTCGACCGCGCCGGCGCGATCGTGGTCGCCGAGCCCACCGCGAACTATCCGTACATCGGGCACAAGGGCCTCGCGTGGTTCGAGGTGGAGACGACCGGGGTCACGGCGCACGGCTCGATGCCCGAGCTCGGGGACAACGCGATCGTGAAGATGGCGCACGTCATCGAGGACCTCGGCGCGTTCCGCTTCCCGGTCGAATCGCACGAGGTGATGGGCCGCCCGACGCTCAACGTCGGCACGATCCGCGGCGGGCTCAACACGAACTCGGTGCCGGACCGCGCGACGATCACCGTCGATACGCGCACGGTTCCCGGGATCGACCACGCGCGGCTGTGCGACTCGCTGCAGCAATTGCTCGCGCCCCGCGGCGCGCGCGTGCGCCGCATCGTCGACACGCCCTCGCTCTACACGCAGGCCGGCGACGCGTGGGTCCAGTCGGTGTTCGAAGCGTGCACGCCGTACCTCGGCGGCCGCCCGACGCCGAAGACCATCACCTTCTCCACCGACGGGGCGGACCTCAGGCGCGGATTCGGCGGCGATGTTCCCGCGGTGATCCTCGGCCCCGGCGAGCCGCAGCTCGCGCACCAGACCGACGAGTGGTGCTCGATGGCGCGCATCGAGCAATCCGTGGAGCTCTTCGGCGGCCTGATGCGGCGCTGGAACGGCGCCTAGGTCGAGACCATCCGCGCGCGGCCTCAGGCACCGAGCAGCTCGAGGATGAAGCGCCACTCCTGCTCGGTCACCGGGGTGATCGAGAGCCGGTTGCCGCGCCGGAGCACGATCATGTCCTGCAGCTCGCGATAGCCGCGCATCTCGTCGAGGGGCATGAGGCGCGTCTTCTTCACGAGCTCCACGTCGACCAGCATCCAGCGCGGCGCCTCGCGCTTCGACTTCGGGTCGTAGTAGGGGCTCTTGCGGTCGAACTGCGTCTCGTCGGGATGGGCGCGGCTCGCGACGCGCGCGATGCCGGCGATGCCCGGCACGTCGCAGCTGGAGTGGTAGAAGAGCACGCCGTCGCCCACCTTCATCGCGTCGCGCATGAAGTTGCGCGCCTGGTAGTTGCGCACCCCGAACCACGCCGTGCGGCGCCGCGGCGCGCGGTCGAGGTCGTCGACGGAGAACTCGTCCGGCTCCGACTTCATGAGCCAGTAGGCGATGGCGGCCCCCCCTGCGCCAAAGAAACGGGCCGGATACCCTGCGGTGTTCGCCCGGGCCGCACTCTCGAACCCAAGGGTTCAAGGCGGTCACCTACCGAGCGCCGCAGGTACGTCCGACGTGGGACGCGCACAAAAGCGCTCTTGGCGGGCGTCCTGGCTAACAAGCTTATCGGTTCAAAGGATGTAAGCCCGGACGAACACCGCAGAAAACCCGGCCCTTCACTGGAGCGGCCAAGCGGCCGCTAGAAGAGATTTTCCTGGTCGGCGGCGAGCGCCGAATCCAGGGTTTCCTGCATCGCCTCGATTCTACCGCGGAATGCGCTCGCGTCCAGAGCGTGCGCATTCGGACGATTGGACAGGAGCTCGTGGGCGATGTTCAGCGCGGCCATGATCGCGATGCGCTCGTTGCCCACCACCTTGCCCGTGTCGCGCACCTCGCGCAGCTTCCGGTTGAGGTAGTCGACGGAAGCGAGGAGCTGCTTCTCCTCTCCGTCGGGGCACGCGACGCGGAACTCGCGCCCGAGCAGGCTGATCGTAACCGCGCCCTTATCGCGTGCCTTCGCTTCGCTCATGTCTCGGTCTCGGGGATCTGCTTCAGCAGCGCCTCGATGCGCGTCTTGGCCGCCGCGAGCTTCTCGGCGAGCCGCGAGTTCTCGTCGGTGCGCACGGCAAGCTGCTGGCGCAGCTCGCGGTTCTCCGCGCGCAAGGCATTGAGGCGCTGGACCAATAGCGCCAGTTTTTCTTCGAGCCCGGCCAGTTCCGAGTCCATCATCCCACGTTATTGGAAAAGCCGAGACAAGTCAATCAGTAACGGCGCGTTCTGAAAGTCGTTTCGAGCGACAGCCCTTGTAGCTGGCGTATGATTCGCGGGCGAACGGATGCACGGGAAGCCGGTGGAAAGCCGGCGCTGCCCCCGCAACGGTATGCGAGGAGAGGGATCGCCAACGAAGCCACTGCGGCGCGAGCCGTGGGAAGGCGGCGATCCGATGCCCGCGAGCCCGGAGACCGGTCCGTCGCGGTGGAAACACCCCGTGCAACAAGAACGCGGCTTGCGGGGACGCTCGCCGCCTCTCGAAGGACTTCCATGAAAGCGATTCGTCTCGCGAGCCTCGCCGGGCTCGCCGCGCTCGGCGCACAGGCGCAGGTTGCGTCGTTTCCCGCCGCCCCCGTACAGCTGGACTCCATGGTCGTCACCGCCTCGCGCCTCCTGCAGCCCGAGCCCACGCTGCGCGATACGGTGGTCATCACGCGCTCCGAGCTCGAAGACATGGGCGCGCTTTCGCTCGGCGAGGTGCTCGAGCGGCGCGCGGGCATCGAGCTGCGCCAGACGGGCGGCCCGGGGCAGCCCGAGAGCCTTTTCATCCGCGGTGCCGGGCCCACGCAGACGCTCGTGCTCGTGGACGGCATGCGCGTCGGCTCTTCCACGGCGGGCACCACGGCGATCGAGGCGATCCCGCTCGACATGATCGAGCGCATCGAGGTGGTGAAGGGACCGCTCTCCAGCCTCTACGGGTCGGCCGCCGCGGGCGGCGTGATCCAGATCTTCACGCGCCGAAGGGACGTGCCGCACCTGTTCGCCACGATCGGCTACGGCACGGACGAGGATCGGCGCGCTTCCGCCGGGCTCGATACCACCGACGGCACCAACACGCTCTCCATGAGCGCGGGAGCGCGCAAGGTGGACGCGCCGAGCGCCACCAACCCGCGCTCGCCGAGCTACTTCCCGGACCGCGACCCGCACGAGAACGCGTTCGCCACGCTGCGGGCCTCGCACCGCATGTGGACCGGCGAAGAGCTGGCGCTCGAGGCGTTCGGCTCGCGCTCGCGGACCTATTTCGACGCCGGGCCGGCGCCCGACGGAAGCAATCCGAACGACCGCAGCGACCAGACGGTCGCGGGCATGCGCATCACGTCGTCCACCAAGTTCACGCAATGGTGGTCGAGCCGACTCGCGGTCGCCGAGGGTGTCGACCGCCTCGCCTACAGCGGCAGCTTCCCTTCGCGCTTCGAGACGCAAACCGACCAGGCCTCGTGGATCAACGAGATGCCCTACAACGGCGGGACGCTCCTCTTCGGGGCCGAGACGGTGCGCGAGAGGGTGCAGCCGAGCGCCGCTTCCGACCCGGTGAACGGCTTCGCCCGCGATCATCGCGACACCAACTCCGTGTTCGGCGGCATCTCGCGCACCTACCAGGGCCAGCGCGTGGAGGCGAGCATCCGCCGCGACCAGGAGGACCAGTTCGGCGACCGCAACACCGGGAGCCTCAGCTACGGCTTCGACTGGCCGTCGGTCGCGCGGCTCTCCGGCACCTGGGCGCGGGGTTTCCGCGCGCCGACGTTCAACGACCTCTACGGGCCGTCCTATCCGGGCTTCTACGTGCCCAACCCGAACCTGCAGCCGGAGAAAAGCGACAGCAGCGAGATCTCGATCGAGAGCCTGCCGGCTTCGGCCGTGCAATGGAAGCTCACCGGGTTCGACAACCGCCTCGACGACCTCATCGTGTTCAGCCCGTCCGCGCAGACCGTGCTCAACGTCGCGCGCGCACGGATCCGCGGCGTCGAGGCGACGCTCGACGCCTCGTGGCTCGGCCTCGCCTGGCACGCGAACCTCACCCTGCAGCGCCCGCGCGACGAGGACTCGGGAAAGCGCCTGCAGGATCGCGCGGAGCGCTTCGGCGCATTCGAGGTGAGCCGCGCGTTCGGGAGCGCCTGGAACGCGGGGCTTTCGCTGTTCGCGAGCGGCGAGCGCTTCGACTCCACGGACGAGGCGCCCGACTCCCGGCTCCCCGGCTACGCCATCGTCGACGCGCGCGTGCGCTACGCGATCGCAAGGCAGTGGACCGCCGAGCTCAGCGCGACCAACCTCCTCGACAAGCGCTACGAGAGCGCGGTGGGCTACGACGCGCCGCGGCGCGGCGTGTTCCTCGAGCTGCGCTTCGAGGCGTTCTGAGCCGGCGCGCCTTCAGGCGCGAACGTAATGTCCGCGCGCGGCGAACGTCGCGCCGAACTTCGCCTCTCGCCCGGCGTCGTGCACCAGCAGGCCGGGCGCTTCCTCGAGGTATTCGGCGATCGCTTCCATCGGACCCGGACCGTGGCCGGGACGCACCGGATGCCCGTTGACGATGGTGTCCTCCACCACGAGGTAGTCGTCCTTGCGCAGCTTCGGCACCCACGCGCGCAGCTCGCGCAGCACGTGGTCGCGCGAATGGTCGGAGTCGAGGATGAGGAAGAGCGGCCCGCGCCCGGCGGGCAGCAGCGCGAGCGCCTGCTCCACGATCGCCGGCCCCGCGCTGTCGCCGACCAGGAAGTGGACTCCCTCGCAGGCGGCGATCTGGCGCGAGGCGCGGTCCACGTCGATCGAGACGACCGGTCCGCGCGCGCGCCGGGCGGCGAGCGTCTCGGCGAAGAACACGGCGGATCCGCCGTGGCGCGTGCCGGTCTCGATCACGTGATCGATGCGCCGCTCGAAGATGATCTCCTGGTAGTTCCAGATGTCGCTCGGCAGCTTGAGCGTACGGATGCCGTGCCAGGTCATGTTCTTCCACACGTTCGACTCGTGGAACCAGCGCACGTACGCCTCGCCCTCGGGCGTCATGCCCAACGACTCGAAGGGATGGTTCCCGGGCATCACTTGACTCCGACGATGCGCATGTCGCGCGGCTCGCGCAGCTTGAACTGCGCCGGCTCCTGGCGGACGTCGCGCAGGCCGACCTCGCGCAGCAACGCGGCGAGCGACTCGGGCGTGTAGCCCCAGCGGTGGATCATGAGCGGGTCCTTCCATTGCGGGTCGCCGTAGAAGACCCACATCGTGCGCTGGCCATTCTGGTCCTCCCGCGCGTACTGCTCGGGGTTCTCGAGGAACGTCCGGCATGCGCTCAGGAGATTGGGACATTCGACGATCATGCGCCCGCCCGGCTTGAGCACTCGCATCCATTCCCGGAGCACGTCGCGGATCTCCCAGCGCCAGAAGTGCTCGACGACGTGGACGGAAAGGATCTCGTCCGCCGTCGCATCCGCGAATGGCACCAGGTCGTGCAGGTCGCAGATCACGTCGGGGCGCTTTCCCGCGCGCGCCTCCACCACGTCGACGTTCACGTAGCCCGGCAGGATCTTGTCGCCGCAACCGAGGTTCAGGCGCGTCGGGCGCGGAGCGGCATCGCCGAGCGCGGCCGCCCACTGCCGTCCGCATTCGAACGGCGAGTGGGCGCGGGCGATGCGTCGCTGCGCCTCGCCGATCGCCGCTTCGGTGCGCCCGGGATCCTCCAACGCCTCGGCGACCGGCGCCTCCAGTCCGCGGCCGACGGGAACGAGGTCCGCGAACGGCTGGTAGGCCGGGACGAAGTCGGCGACCGCGAGGCGCCCCGACCAGAGCGTCTCGAGCAGGCGATTGGGGCTCTTCACCGCCTTCTGCTCCGAGTCCACGGCGGGGATCCATGCGAGGTCGGACTCCTCGAGCGCCTTCCACGTCGCCTCGGGCGACCACGGCACGATGGCCGCCTTCACTCCGCACTCCCGCGCGACATCGGAGGCGAACACGTGCGCCTCCGGGGTGGGCGAAGTCACCATCGCGAGGCGCACCGGCATCCGGTGGGCGAGGGACTTCAGCTCCGCAGCGCGGGCGGCGATGCCTCCCAGATTGGTGGGATGGCCGAACCACACCATGCGCAGGGCCGGCAGCCGAGGCGCGAACGAAGGAACGCCACGCGGGCCTTCGACCGGATCGGTGATCACGACGGCTTCGCGCGATGCGTTGCGCCGCAGCGACTCGGCCATCGCGCCGGTGCTCGCCACCACCACGTCGGCGAGCGCCGCGAGCGCCCGGAAGTGCGCGCCGTACTGCGGATGGGCGAAATGATCGTCACAGAAGTCCACCACCACTTTCACGCCGCGGGCCTTCATCTGCCGGGCGAGCTCCTCGGTCGCCGGGTGGAAGCTCTTCGAGATCACCAGGACGTCGCAGGGCGCCTCCCGGATCGCGCTCGGCCAGCCGTCCGGGGCGATCGAGGCGACCTGGACCTGGTGGCCGAGGCGGGCGAGCTGCTGCGCGGGGATGAGGACGCGGTAGCGCGCCGACGCGAGGTCGGAGGTGGGACCCGCGGGACCCTGCCGCAGGGGAGCCGCGATGGCATAGAGGATTCGCAACCCGCCGCTCCGGCTCAAGCGCCCCCGTCGCGGCGCGTGCCCAGCATGTTCACCATCAGGTACGGGAGGTACTTGCGCTGCTCGCCCTTGGGCGTATTCGCGTAGACCGCCATCCGGTCGTCGATGTCCGGGATCTCCTTGCGGATCTCGACGAACTCACCGTCGATGTTGGTGGAGTAGTACGGTGCGCTCCAGTCGAAATGGTCGAAGAGGGTCGTCACGCCGCGGTGCGAGAAGCGGAAGTAATCGTCCGGGTACGCGTGGTATCGCCACACCCAGGGTACCGACATGTAGAGCTTCCCGCCCGGGCGAATCACGCGCGTGAGGTTCGGCGCGAACAGCCACGGCTTCTCGACGTGCTCGAGCACCGAGCAGCAGATCGCGAGCGCGAAGTGGCTTTCGCGCAGCGGCCCGATCGACTTCGTGAGGTCCGCCACGACATCGACGCCCTTGCCCTCGGACATGTCGAGTCCCACGTACTCCGATCCGGCGTAGAAGTCGCGAAAGCTCGAGGTCGATCCGTAGTCCTTGCTTCCGACCTCGAGGACCGGTCCGTCCACTTTCGGCACCCAGTGGCGCAGGTACGCAAGCTGATTCCGGTCCCCCAAGTGGCGTTCCCCGATCCCGAGAGGAGCGATCTTACCAGCAGCGGTGGACGTCCCGCGCCTCAGGACGGCCGTCGCGAGACGTGCAGGTCGGCCGAAAGGCGTTGCAGGGCCGCGTCCCAGTTGCCGTCGGGCGACTGCCGGTAGATCTCCATTGCCGGAAACCACGGCGAATGCCGGGCATCACGCAGCCAGCGCCATTCGGGTGGCCACGGGACCAGCACGCGGGCGCCGCGCCCCGCGCACGCGCGCAAGTGCACGTTCGTGTTGCTCACCGCGACGTACTCGTCCAGGATCTCCATCGCCGCGAGCGCATCCTCGAGACGCTCGTTGAGCGACGCGGCGTCGTGGATCGGCGCCCCGAGCACGCGGGACGCGTGAACGATCTCGCCCGGCACGGGTGCGCGCTGCATCGAGAGGAACGTCGCGCGAAGCCCGCGCAGCGCGGACGCGAGGCGTTCCGCGGGAAGGGCCTTCGCGAGCGCGATGCGCCCCCGCCGCTCGCTGCCCGCTCGCCAGGTGAGCCCGACGTACGGCGGCGGACCGAAACGTCCCAGGTGATCCTCGAGCGCCGCGCGCCGGGCGGGATCTCCCTGGATCGGCAGGGGCGGCGGAAACGCCGTGGGATCGTCCGCCCCGAGCATGCCCGGCAGGTCGCCGATCCACACCACGGCCAGTTCCTCCGCGGGCGCCGCCTCGGGCGCAATGAAGTGCTCGAAGATGCCGGTTCGCGCGAGGATCGGCTGCAGGCGCCGGTCGCCCCAGAACGCGAGGCGGTGGCCGCGCGAGCGCAACGCCGGGGCGAAGCGCAGGAAGAAGAGCGCGTCGCCGAGGCCCTGCTCGCCGTGCAGCACGATCGGCGAGGGAGCCGGCGGCAGGCGATCGACGTGCGGAACGATGCCCGCGTTGTGCGGATCGCGCAGGTTCATCCTCGACTCGGGACGATAGTCGTGATGCGGCCATGCCTCGGCGAAGCGGCCCTGCGCGAGCAACGCATACCCCAGGTTGATGCGCGCCGCGTACAGCTCGGGACGGCGCGCGAGCGCCTGCCGCGCGGCGCTCTCCGCGCCCGCGAAGTCGCCGCGGGCGCGCAGCACGAGCGCGAGGTTGGTCAGGGAATCGGGATCGCCGGGTGCGAGCATCAGCGCGTGCCTGAGCTCGGATTCGCTTTCGCGCACCTCGTCCAGCGCGAAGAGCACCAAACCGAGATCGCAGTGATACGCCGGATTGCGCGGCTCGAGCGCGATCGCCTCGCGCAGCTCCGCGATGCCCTCCTCGAAGCGGTCGAGGTTGCAGAGCGTGAGGCCGCGCAGCGCCCGGGGCGCGGCTGCGCGCGGCGCCCTCGCGAGCAGCGCGTCGAAGACCGCGAGCGCTTCGGGCAGGCGGCCCGCCTGCCTGAGGTCGCGCCCGCGTCGCAGCTCGCCTTCCAGGTCGTCCATGGGAGCGATGGATTATATTCTCGGGGATTCCCCTTCTCG
>DATIZV010000335.1:0-6095 GCA_035516915.1 Usitatibacter sp.
CCATGCTCGCCGTGGGCCGCGACAAGCTTCTCGACGAGGGGATCGTCGCGCCGCTCGCGCGGTGCGACGCGGAGAAGCTGCCGTTCCGCGACGACACCTTCGACTGCGTCTCGGTCGCCTTCGGGCTGCGCAACATGACGCACAAGGAGGCGGCGCTCGCCGAGATGGCGCGCGTCGCGCGTCCCGGCGGCCGCGTGATCGTCCTCGAGTTCTCGAAGCCGTGGAGGCCGCTCGCGAAGGCCTATGACGCGTATTCCTTCTCGGTGCTGCCGGCGCTCGGCAAGTACGTCGCGAAGGACGAGGCGGCATACCGCTACCTCGCCGAGTCGATCCGCATGCACCCCGACCAGGAGACTCTCAAGGCGATGATGGAAGCGGCGGGCCTCGCGCGGGTCGAGTACTTCAACCTCGCCGCAGGCGTCGTGGCGCTGCATCGCGGCTGGAAGGCGTGATGGCGCTCCTTGCGCATCCCGGCGAGCGCGCGGTGAACCACGTGCTGCGCAGCCGCCCGCTCGCGCTGGAGCGCCTGAGGCCGCACGCCGGCCGCACCGTGGCGTTGCGCTTCGGCCCGTTCGCGCTCGCGCTCACCGTGCAGACCACGGGCGAGGTGGCCGCGGCCGTTCCCGGCGCCGCCCCGGACCTCGTCGTGCGCATCTCGCCCTTCCTCGTCCCGCGGCTCGCCGCCGGCGAGGAGGCGGCCTTCCGCGAGATCGAGATGCAGGGCGACGCGGAGCTCGCGCAGGAAGTCTCGTTCCTCGCGCGGAACCTTTCCTGGGACTTCGAGGAGGACCTCTCGAAAGTCGTGGGCGACATCGCCGCGCATCGCATCGCGGGCGCCGCGCGCGGATTGTCGCGCTGGGGGCGCGACACGGCGCTGCGCACCGCGCAGGGCGCGGCCGAATACTGGACCGAGGAGTCGCCGCTCATCGCCTCGCGGGTGAAGGTGGACTCGTTCGTGCGCGAGGTGGCGGAGCTGCGCGACGCGGTGGAGCGCCTCGAGAAGCGCGTCGAGAGGCTGGGAGGCGCCGCGCGCGGCTAGGCTTGCGGGCGGCCGCGGGCCCGAGGAACTAGTCCCGGCGGCGCACGGTCTGCGTGAAAAGTGCACGAGCGCGCAACCGCCTCCATGGCCGCCGAACCGTCGCGAGGAATGCCATGAGGACGCTCACCGCGGTGTCGCTCGCCCTGGCGCTCGCTGGCGGTCCTGCGTTGGGTGAGGAGCCGGCGCCGCGGGCATCGTCGCCGCCCCCTGCCGAGGCCGTGCACGAAAAGCCTCCCGCCGCCGCGCTCACCGTGACCTGGGACGTGCCGCAGCCGTTGCGCGGCCTGTACGAAAAATACCTTCCGCCGCCCAAGTCCGATCCGAACGAGGACCCGCTCGTCGCGCGCCGCGCATGGGTGCGCGGCATGCGCGCCCGCGTCCCGCAGCTCGCGGCGGCCGAGGGATGGTTCTCGCCGAAGGTCGACATCCGCTTCGACGAGAGCCGGCCCGACCACGTGACGATCGCCGTGGATCCCGGCCCGCGCACCGTGGTCGGCAGCGTGGCGATCGAGTTCGCGGGCGATCTCGCGCTCGCCGGTCCGGAGCGCGAGAAGCGCCGCGAGGAGCTCACCAGATCCTGGACGCTCGGGACCGGCGCGCCGTTCGTGAGCGCCGACTGGGAAGCGGCGAAGACCGCGATCCAGGAACGCCTCGACGCGCGCGACTACGCGGCGGGCGTGATCTCGAAGAGCGAGGCGCGCGTGGAGGCCGCCGCCAACCGGGCCGACCTGCGCATCGTCCTCGACAGCGGGCCGCGCTTCACCTTCGGCGACGTGTACATCGACGGGCTGCAACACTATCCGGAGGCCGTGATCCGCAGGCTGATCGACCTCGAGCGCGGCGAGCCCTACACGCGGGCGCGCCTCGACGAGCTGCAGCACACGATCCAGACCGGTCCCTGGTTCTCGAGCGTCGTGATCGACATCGACCGGGACCGCGCGCACCCGCAGCAGGCGCCCGTGCGCATGACCGTCGTGGAGAGGCCGCGCCGGGAAGTGGGCCTCGCGGTCGGCTACGGCACGGACGACGGCGCGCGGGCGGAGACCTCCTACCGCGACCGCGACCTCCTCGACCGCGGCTTCGACCTGCAAAGCTCGATCCGGGCGGCGCAGGAGGACCAGCTGGGGTACGCGGACGTGTATCTCCCGCCCGGCCGCTTCGGGCAATGGCACGGCAAGCCCGTGACGTTCACCGACAGCTTCGGCGTGCTCGCCGAGCACAGCACCGTGCAGAAGAACGTGCGCAGCCGCTTCGCCGCAGCGGGCTACCGCCACTTCGAGCTCGATGCGACCGAGTACCGCGTGGGTCTCTCCTACCAGATCGAGCGCCAGTATCCCGAGGGCGCCGAGCCGCGCGTCACGCGCGCGCTCGCGCCGGTGGTGTTCGCGACGTGGCGCCGCGTGGACAACCTCTACGACCCGCGTCGCGGCGCGGTGGTGAACCTGCAGTTCGCCGCGGGCGCGAAGGACCTCGCTTCGGGCGAGGATTTCTTCAAGGCCTACGGCGAGACGCAGTTCTGGATCCCGCTCGGGAAGATGGACCAGCTGCTGCTGCGCGGCGAGCTCGGCCGCACCTTCGCGGCGAGCCGGCTCCCGCTGCCGCAGGATTTCCTCTTCGTCGCGGGCGGCTCGCGCTCCAATCGCGGCTATGCGTACCAGAGCCTCGGCGTGCAGGAAGGCGATGCGATCGTGGGCGGCCGCTACCTCGCCACGGGAAGCCTGGAGTACGTGCATTGGCTGAACGACAAGTGGGGCGCCGCGCTCTTCACCGACGTGGGCGACGCGAAGGACAGCTGGAAGGACCTGCGTGCGAACCCCAGCTACGGCGCGGGCGCGCGCTTCAAGACGCCCGCCGGGCCGCTCGGCCTCGACCTCGCCTACGCCGAGAAGCCGCGCAAGTTCCGGCTCTCGTTTTCCGTGACGGTCGCCTTCTGATGAGCGCCTACGCTTCCGCCGCCCCGCCTCCGCGCCCGCGCCGGTGGTGGCCGCGCGTGCTCGCGATCGTCCTCGCGCTGGTCGCGCTCCTCGCGCTCGCGCTCGTCGGTGCGGCGTGGTGGCTCCTCGGCACCTCGGGCGGCGCGCAGTTCCTCGCGGCGAGAGCGGGAACGATCCTCGGTCCGGGCGCGAAGGTGGAGGGCGTGGAGGGACGCATCGGCGGCCTCGTGAAGATCCGCACCATCGAGATCGACAAGCCCGACCTCTACGTGCACGTGGACGACCTGGTGCTGGACACCGCCCCGCTCGCCGCGCTCCACGGCATGCTCGACGTGCGCCGGCTCACGGCGCGCGAGGTCGAGGTGCGCACCGCTCCATCCGCGAAGAAGGCGCAGCCGCCGGCGATCCCGGCGCCGCCGTTGCCGGTGTTCCTCGAGGAGGCCCGGGTCGGGAAGCTGCGCTACGGCGCGATCAGCGCCGGGGAGCGGGCGGCGGCGGACCCGGCGGCGAAGAGGGCGGCGCGCGACGCGGCGCGCGCGAAGGATGTCGTGCTCACCGACATCGTCCTCGCCGGCTCGGGCGACGCGCGGCGCTGGACGATCCGCGACGCGGCGGCGACCAGCGAATACGGCACCGCGCACCTGAAGGGCACGATCGCCAACGCGCGGCCCTATCGACTGTCGCTCGACGCGAACGTCGCGGGCCGCGTGCAGGAGCGCGCGTATCGCCTCGCGGCGGCCGTGCGCGGCTCGCTGCGCAAGCTGGAGGCGAGCGCGCACGGCGATGCGTCGGGCGCGCACCTCGAGGCGCGCGCGACGCTCGCGCCGTTCGCGAAGCAGCCGCTCGAATCGCTCGCGCTCGACGCGAAGGGGCTCGACCTCGCCGCGGTTCGACCGGGCCTTCCCGCGACGCGCCTCGACGTGCACGCGGCGCTCGCGGCGCAGGGGCCGGGTTTCGCGGGACCGGTGCGCATTGCGAACGCCGCGCCCGGCCGCTGGGACCAGGGCGCGCTTCCCTTCACCGAAGCCTCGGCACGCGTCGCGCTCGACCCGGCGGGAAGCGCGCAGCTCACCGGCCTGAGGCTCGTGCTCGCGGGCGGCGGATCGGCGAGCGGCAGCGCTTCGATCGCGAGGCAAGGCATGAAGGCCGACCTCCATCTCGCCGACGTCGACCTCGCGGCGCTGCACGCGAAGCTGCAGCCGACGAAGCTCACGGGAACCGTCTCGCTATCCGGCGACGGCGACGCGCAGCGCTTCGCGGTGGCGCTCGAGGATCCGCGCTTCTCGCTGGACGGGCGCGGCGCTTACCGTGCGAACCGGCTCGACCTGGAGGCCGTCACCGTGCGCACGAGCGCGGGGATGGTGAATGCGAAAGGCGACGCGTCGTTCGCCGGCGGGAAGGAGTTCCACGTCGAGGGCCGCGCGGAGCACTTCGATCCTTCGGCATTGATGAAGGCGCCGGCGGGCGACCTCAATTTCGCGTTCACGGCGAAGGGCGCCATGGCGGGCGGGATCTCGGGCTCGGCGCGCGTGACTTTCTCGCCCAGCCGCTATGCGGGGCTTCCCGCGACCGGGCACGCGTTCGTCTCGGGCGACGCGAAGCGGATCGCCTCCAGCGACGTGCGGCTCGCGCTCGGCGACGCGCGCATCGATGCGCGAGGCAGCTTCGGCCGCGAGGGCGACGCGCTGGACGTCACGCTCCACGCACCGAACCTCGCGACGCTCGCGGGTCCCTTCGGGATCCCCGCCGCCGGAAGCGTCGACGTCCAGGCGCGGCTCACCGGAACGTTCGCCGAGCCCGCGGGACGCGTGTCGCTCGCGGCAGCGAAGCTCTCGCTGCCATCCGACGTGCGCCTCGACGACGTGAAGCTCGAGGCGCAGGCGGGAACCTCCGCCGCGAGCCGCATCGACGCGAGGCTCGTCGCGCACGGCATCGCCTTCGGCAAGGGATCGCCGCCGCCGCCCTTCGCGCAGTCGGTCACCGCGACGATCTCGGGAACGCGTGCGGCGCACACGCTGCGCGTGGACACGCAGATGACGCGCGAGTCGCGCCTCGTCGCGGTGCTTCGGGGCGGGCTCGACGAGCGCGCGCCCCGGCTCGCATGGAACGGCCGCCTCGAATCGTTCGCGCTCGGCGGCCCGGGCGCGTTCGCGCTCGCGGCGCCGGTCCCGCTCGCCGTATCGGCCGAGCGCATCGAGCTGGGCGAAGCCACGCTGCGCGGCGACTGGGGCGACGTGCGGCTGCAGACGACGCGCTGGACGCCCGCCACGCTCGACCTGCAGGGAACGACGACCGGGGTCGAGATCCGCACGCTCGCGAAGTCGCTGCGCCTCGGCGATGCGCCGCGCTCGAACCTGGTCATCGCGGGCAGCTGGAGCGTGCACGCGGCGGAGAGCCTCGACGCGTCCCTGGACCTGCACCGGCTCTCGGGCGACGTGCGCGTCGGCAGTCCCGAGCTCGACCTGGGCCTCACCGAGCTCGTCCTGCGCGCGGAGGTGGTGCGCGGACGTGCGAGCGCGCGCCTCGACATTGCCGGATCGCGCATCGGCAGCGTGCATGGCGAGGGAGCCGCGCTCCTCGTGCGCAGCGCCAAGGGGTGGATGCCCGCGCCCGACGCTCCGGTCTTCGCGCGCCTCTCCGCCGACGTTCCGGACATCGCCGCGTTCGGCGCGTGGATGGGCCCCGATGCCGATGCGCACGGTCGCGTCGCGGCGACCCTCGCCGTGTCGGGAAGCGGTTCCGCCCCGCGGCTCGCCGGCGAGGTTCGCGCCTCGGATCTCGCGATGCGCGAGCCGCAGCTGGGATTCGAGATCGCGCACGGCGAGATCGGGCTGCGGCTCGCCGGACGCTCGGTCGCGATCGAGCGCTTCACGGCCGACGCGCCGTGGCACGCGCCGCAGGGCGCGCAGGACAAGATCGCGACGGCGAAGGGTCACGCGCCCGGCACGCTCACCGCGAGCGGATCGCTCGACCTCGATTCGCGCCAGGGCGCCATCCGCATCCACCTCGCCGCGCTTCCCGTCACGCAGACGCCGAGCCGCTTCGTCGCGCTCTCGGGGGACGCGCAGCTCGAGGCGACGAAGGAGGGCGTCCTCGCGGCGGCGAACCTCACGGTGGACGCG
>DATIZV010000336.1:0-3009 GCA_035516915.1 Usitatibacter sp.
ACCGGACCCATCTGCGTCTCGGCGCGCAGCGGATCGCCCAGCCGGATCGCCTTCGCGCGCTTCACGAGCCGTTCGCGCATCTCGTCGTAGACGCGCTCGTGCAGGTAGGCGCGCGATCCGGCGACGCAGGTCTGGCCGGCCGCGGCGAAGATTCCCGCGAGCACACCCGCTTCCGCCTGGTCGAGGTTGGCGTCCTCGAACACGATGTTCGGACTCTTGCCGCCGAGCTCGAGCGTGCACGAGGCGAGGCGCGCGCCGCATTTCGACGCGATCGCCTTGCCGCCCGCCTCGCTGCCGGTGAACGAGATCTTCGCCACGCCGGCGTGCTCCACCAGCGCCTCACCCGCGTCGCGGCCGCCCGTCACCACGTTGATCGTTCCGGCCGGGAAGCCCGCCTCCTCGGCGAGCCGCGCGAGCTCGAACGCGGAGGCCGAGGTCACCTCGGAGGGCTTGATCACGACGGTGTTGCCCGCGGCAAGCGCGGGGGCGACGTTCATGATGGTGAGAAAGGTGGGCGAGTTCCACGGCACGATCACGCCGACGACGCCGAGCGGCTCGCGCAGCGTGTAGTTGAGCACGCTCGAGCGCTCGAGCGGAATCACGCGTCCCTCGACCTTGTCGGCGAGGCCGCCGAAGTAGTAGAGGAAATCCTTCACCACCCTCGCCTGCGCGCGCATCTCGGCGACGAGCTTGCCGTTCTGCTGCGTCTCGAGCGCCGCGATCTCCTCGGCGTGCTCGGCGATGCGATCGCCCCAGCCCATCAGCAGGCGCCCGCGGCGCGTGGGGGAAAGCTTCGACCACGGGCCTTCGAACGTCGCCTGCGAGCAGCGCACGGCGCGATCGATGTCGGCGCGCCCCGATTCGGCGAACTCGCCCCAGGGCTTGCCGCTGGTCGGATTGATGGAAACGAAGCGGCGTCCGTCCGCCGGCGGCACGCGCTCCCCGCCGATGTGGTTGTCGTAGCGGCGCACGTCGGGCGTTGCGGTGTCCATGGCGTTCTCCTCGCGTGTCGTGAATACTTTACTCCCGCCCGCGGTTCGAACCGAAGCCGGAAGGGCGGCGGCAGGGAGAAGGGCGAGTCAAGGAGCGAACGGGTTGCGCCCCGCGCGCGGGGTTTGGTAACGTCGGGCGCTTGGATCCCCCGCTCCAGCTCACCGGCAACCCCTGGCTCGACCTCGCGACGGCGTCGCTCGCGGCGATCGCGGGCGCGCTCATCGTGCACGGGGTGGGCGCCGCGATCCTCGAACGCGTCCTTCGTTTCCACCAGATCGGCGCGGTGATCGTGCGGCGCGCACGCGAGCCGGCGCGCTGGGTGCTCATCTTCGCAGCGCTCGGCCTCGTCCTGCAAGGCGCGGCCCCGACGCTGCCGTCCCTCCCGACGCTGCGGCACGCGAACGGGCTCCTCGTCATCGCCGCCGTGACCTGGCTCGCGCTCGCCGCGATCGACGCGCTCGTGGATATCGTGGCGGCCTTCAATCCCCGCGACGTCGCGGACAACCTGCACGCGCGGCGCGTCCGCACCCGCACGCGGGTGCTGGGCCGCACGCTCAAGACCTTCGCGATCGTCTTCGGCGTATCGGCCGCCCTCATCACCTTCCCGGGCGTGCGCCAGCTCGGCGCGACGCTCCTCGCTTCCGCAGGCGTCGCGGGCCTCGCCGCGCGCCCGGTGCTCGGCAACCTCATCGCCGGCCTGCAGATCGCCTTCACGCAGCCGATCCGCATCGACGACGTGCTCATCGTCGAGGGCGAATGGGGGACCGTCGAGGAGATCACCGGCGCGTACGTGGTGGTGAAGATCTGGGACGAGCGCCGCCTCGTCGTGCCCCTCCAGTGGTTCATCGAGCATCCGTTCCAGAACTGGACGCGCACCTCGTCGCAGATCATCGGCACGGTCTTCGTGTGGGTGGACTATCGGGTCCCCGTCGAGCCGGTGCGCGCGCAGTTCCTGCGGCTGTGCCAGGAAGCGCCGGAGTGGGACGGGCGCGTGGCGAACCTGCAGGTGACCGAGCTCGGCGAGCACGCGATGCAGCTGCGCGGGCTGGCGTCGTCCGTCGACTCGGGCAAGAACTGGGACCTGCGCTGCCGCCTGCGCGAGGGCCTCATCGCATGGCTGCAGGGCGAGCACCCCGGGAGCCTGCCCCGTGCCCGCGCCGAGGTGCGGATCGCGAGGGCCGCTAGCGATCGAGCCGGATGAGCGCGAGGCCGCTCACGGAATCGTGCACGCGCTCGAGATAGCTCGGCGCCTGCGTGAGGATCACCTCGAGCGTGGGACGCACCTTCGCCGAGAGGAGGTGCCCCGCGCGCGTGGACCCGTCGCGGCGGCCGAGCACGGCGTGCGCATGCACGCGCGCCTTGTCGCCCTCGAACGCGAGGTCGCCGAGGAGCGAGAGCACCTCGACCTGCTCCTTCACTTCGATGCGCGCGTAATCCTTGCGTTCCCAGTCGAAGTAGCCGAGCGTCGCCTGCTCGAACGCGCCGATGGCCGTGAAGCTCGCGGCGTGGAAGCCGTGCTCCGCGGCGAACCCGGTGAGGGCCGCGATCGGCTCCTCGCCGGTGTCGAATACGATCGCGATCACGCGCGGGTTGCCGGCGCTCAGGACCTTCGCGTGCATGGCATCCCTCCTTCCCGGGGAGGCGCGTCACCGCGTTCCTCGATGCCCGGAGCGTGAAGCCGAAGACCGGGTCGTCGCGCCGAACGATCGAGGCAAGCGCCATGGCAGCCTCCTTCCAAAACCGGTTCGACAACGGCGCAGCGCGGGGTTCCGGCCGCTAGATCTCCTTCATCCCCTGCGCATGGGAGCGCCGCGACGAACGTGCCGACGAGGTTCGCCGCGAGGATCATCGCCCGCTTTCGCGGGAAGGATGGGCCGCCTGCGCCGCGGGGTCGCAGGTGGTGCGTCAGCCCTTGCGCCGGTTCTTCACGAGCCAGGAGTCGACGATCCGCACGACCTCGTCGATCGCCGGGGAACGCATGCCCTTCTGCGCGGCGACCGCCTGCACCAGCCGGTC
>DATIZV010000337.1:0-7902 GCA_035516915.1 Usitatibacter sp.
CTACTTCGAGGACGCGGGCGACGGCACGCTGTTCCTGGACGAGATCGGCGAGCTGCCCGCGGACCTCCAGCCGAAGCTCCTGCGCGTGCTCGAGAACGGCGAGTACCAGAGGGTGGGCGAGACGCAGACCCGCGTGAGCCGCGCGCGCATCGTCGCGGCGACCAACCGCGACCTGCGCGAGGAGGTGCGCACGGGACGCTTCCGCTCCGACCTCTACCATCGGCTCTCGGTCTTCGAGCTCGCGGTCCCGGCGCTGCGCGAGCTCGGGGAAGACAAGCTGCGCCTGCTCGACCACTATCGCGCGGTGTACGCGGCCAAGACGGCGAGCCGCCCCTTCGACTTCGACGACAAGGCGCGCGCGCGCTGGCTCGCCTATTCCTTCCCGGGCAACGTGCGCGAGCTGAAGAACATCGTGATCCGCCTCACCACCAAGTACGCCGGATACACCGTCGGCCTCGCCGAGCTCGAGGCCGAGCTCGCGCCGCCCTCCGAAGCCGCACGCGCCGATCCGGTCGCCCGCGCCCGCGCGGAGCTCCTCTCCGGCGCGCCGTTCAGCCTGGACAACGTGCTGCGCGCGGTGGAGCAGTCCTATCTCGACGCCGCGCTCGAGATCGCCAACGGCAACATGAGCCAGGCGGCGAAGCTCCTCGGCGTCTCCCGCAGCACGCTGTATGGAAGACTGGAGGCAGCCGGCCGCTCGGGTGCTAAACTGGGCGCCTCCGATCCGGGCGAGGTGCGGGGCTGACCAACGCGAACCACAAGACGCCGCCGCCCCGCTGAGCACCATGACGATGTATCTCGAACACTTCGGCCTGCGCGAGGCGCCCTTCCGCATCACGCCGCACACCGAGTTCTTCTTTTCCGGCGCGAACCGCGGCGCGACCCTCGAGGCGCTGATGTACGCCATCACCGCGGGCGAGGGCATGGTGAAGGTGACCGGCGAGGTGGGCAGCGGCAAGACCATGCTCTGCCGCGTGCTGATGGAGCGGCTGCCGGAATCGGTGGAGACCATCTACCTCGCGGTGCCGAGCCTCACGCGCGACGAGATGCTCGCCGCCATCGCCGCCGACCTCGAGGTCGAATCGGCCGGCGCGAACACCACGAAGCTGCTGCGCGCGCTGCAGGAGCGGCTCATCGAGATCCACAGCGGCGGGCGCCAGGTCGTCGCGCTCATCGACGAGGCGCACGCGATGCCGCTCGCCACCCTCGAGGAGATCCGGCTGCTCTCGAACCTGGAGACCGGCAAGGAAAAGCTTCTCCAGATCGTCCTCTTCGGCCAGCCCGAGCTCGACCAGCACCTGGCGCTCCCGCACATGCGCCAGCTGAAGGAGCGCATCACGCACAGCTTCGCGCTCGCGCCGCTTCCGGCGCGCGAGGTGCGCGACTACGTGAACTTCCGCCTGCGCGCGGCCGGCTACCACGGCCCCGACCTCTTCGGCGAGGAGGCGCTGCGCCTCATCGTGGAGGCCTCGGAAGGCCTCACGCGGCGCATCAACATCTACGCCGACAAGACGCTGCTCGCCGCCTTCGCGGCGGGCACGCACACGGTGACCTCCGACCATGCGCGCGCGGCGATCAGCGATACGCAGATCGTCGTGAACCGGCGCGCATCGCCGCGCCGCCTGGCGGCCGCATTCGCAGGCGTCCTGGTGGCCGGCGCCGTGATCGGCTTCGGCCTGGCGCAGTTCCTCGCCCCGCCCGCGCCGAACCCGGCGAACGCCGCCGTCATAGCGGAGGCGCCGTCGCCCGCATCCCAGCCGACGGCCGCGCCGGCACCGGCGGGCACGGCGAGCGCGCCGGCGGACAGTCCGGCCGCCAGCGGCCCGACCAACCCCGCGGTCGCGATTCCCGTGGCCGCCATCGGGAGCGCGCCGTCGTCCGCGACGCCCGTCGCGCCCGCGGCGGCCGCCGCCGGCCCCGACGATCCCGTCTCGCTGCGCCTCGCGGCCGGCCACGACCTGCTCTCCGATCCCAGCCCCGGCTTCGCCGTGCAGCTCATGGTGACCGACCCCAAGGAGCGCGGCTATCTCGCGGGCTACCTCGCCGACGCCGGCAAGGCGCTCGGCGCCGACCGCCTGTACGTGGTCCCGACGCCCGGAGCCGACGGCACGCGCGTGGGCGTGCTCTACGGCACCTTCCACGACCGGGACGAGGCGGCGAGAGCGCTCGCCGCGCTGCCGGCCGGGCTCACGCAGTTCAAGCCGTTCGTGCGCTCGCTCGACGGGGTGCGCGACGAGGCGCGCCGCGCCACCCCTCCATGAGCCGGACGAACCATCGCGGGCGGGGAAATCGACCCGGCCCGCGGGTGATTTTTCATTGCGTTTGAGGCGCGAAAACGATATAAAGGACGCGGAGAGGGTTCTTTCCGGAAAACAAATACTTACGGAACATTTCTGATGCGTTTCTTCGCTGCCGCGCCGTGGTTGGCGTTCGCCCTGGCGCTCGCAGCCTGTGGCACGCGGCCGATCGCGCAATCCGGGGCGCACATCCAGCCGGAAGCGACTCGTGCCGAGATCATTCCGGAGCCGGTGCGCGCCGTTCCGCTTCCGCCCGCGCCGAAGGCGAGCGTGCCCGAGATCCGCTACTCGGTCGTGGTCGTGAACCAGCCGGTGCGCGACGTTCTCCTCGCGATGGCGCGCGAGACGAAGGTCAACTTCGACATCGATCCGTCCATCGAGGGAAGCGTCACCATCAACGCGATCGACCAGACGCTGCGCGAGATCCTCACGCGCATGGCGCGCCAGGTCGACATGCGCTGGGAGCAGCACGACGGCACGATCTCGGTGGTCCGCGACACGCCCTACCTGCAGAACTACCACGTCGACTACGTGAACATGTCGCGCGACGTGAGCGAGACGGTCGGCATCGCGACGCAGGTGATCTCCGGATCCGTCGCGGGAACCACCGGGCAGGGGCCGTCGAGCGCCAACAACTCCACGCTCACGATCACCAACAGCTCGAAGAACCGCTTCTGGGAGACGCTCGAGAAGAACATCAAGGACCTGCTGCGCGAGACCGACAAGCAGCTGCCCGAGGGCAGCAGCGAGACCTTCGTGCAGACGCGCGGCCAGGCGCAGGCCGCCTCGAGCCAGTCGCGCACCAGCTCCACGCGCCCGCGCACGACGACCGCGGGCGGCACGGCGACCACCACGACGCCGGGAGAGTCGGCGCAGACGCAGTCGGGCGAGATGTCCGAGCAGCGCCTCACCTTCCGCGAGGCCGCGTCGGTGATCGTGAACCCGGAGACGGGCATCGTCTCGGTGCGCGCGACCTCGCGCCAGCAGGAGAAGGTGCGGCAGTTCCTCGAGCAGGTCGCAGGCGCCTCGAAGCGCCAGGTGCTGATCGAGGCGACCGTGGTGGAAGTGCTGCTCAACGACAACTACCAGGCGGGCATCGACTGGTCGGCGCTCGGGATCAACGGCCTCGGCTACAGCTTCACCCAGGCGTTCACCGGGCCGGACCTGCCGAGCAATCCGTTTCGCGTCGGTACCTCGGCCTTCACGATCCACTACAACAACCCGAACGCGGCCGTCGGCGGCTCCATCCAGAGCACCGTGAAGCTGCTCGATTCGTTCGGCCGCACGCGCGTCCTTTCGAGCCCGCAGCTCATGGTGCTCAACAACCAGACCGCGGTGCTGAAGGTCGTCGACAACCAGGTGTACTTCACGGTGAAGGCCGACACCGTGACCAACCAGACGACCTCGACCACGACCTTCACGACGACGCAGAACGTGGTGCCGGTCGGCTTCCTCATGAACGTGACGCCGGAAATCAGCGAAGGCGACATGGTGACGCTCGACGTGCGCCCGACGGTCACGCGCATCATCGGCACGGTGCAGGACCCCAACCCGTCGCTCGCCGCGGCGAACGTCACGAGCCTCATCCCCGTCACGCAGACGCGCGAGATGGAGAGCGTGCTCAAGGTCGGGAGCGGCCAGACCGCGGTGCTGGGCGGGCTCATGCTCGACAGCTTCCAGGGACAGCGCGAGGGCCTGCCCGTCGCCTCGCGCATCCCGGTCGTGGGCGACCTCTTCAGCAACCGCAACGACGTCGCGCAGAAGTCGGAGCTCGTGATCTTCATCCGCCCGGTCGTCGTGCACGAGGCGAGCATCGACGGCGACCTCGCGCGCTACCGCCGCTTCCTGCCCGGCGACGATTTCTTCAACGACACGCGCTCGCCGATGCCCGAATTGCAGAAGCAGCTCGACCGCATCGAGGAAGGCAAGGTTCCGCAAGGCGAGCCCGCGCCGATCGTTCCCGACGCGCCGGCCACCCCCGGAGGCGTGAAGTGAGCCTGCTGCTCGACGCCCTGAAGCGCGCGGAGCAGGAGAAGCTCACGCGCCAGGTCGATCGGCCGGCGCCGGCGGCGGAGCCGCCCGCGCGTTCGCCTTCGCAGGCGCAGGCCTCGGCCTCGGTGCTCGAGCTGCAGCCCATCGCGAGCGCCTCGGCCGAGACTTCCGCGGCGCGCACCGATGCGCAGGCCGCGCAGACCGTGTTCAAGGCGAAGACGGCGACCGCGGCGAAACCCGACCGGCGCATCCTGTGGGCCGCGGGCGCAGCGGCCGTCATCGTCCTGCTCGCCGTCGGCGCCTATGTCTGGCATTCGCTCAACGCGCTCGCGCCGCGCAGGTCCGCGGTCGCGGCGATCCGTCCGGCGATCGTTCCTCCGCCCGCGCCTGCCGCGCAGCCGGGCGCTTCCGCGCCGCCACCGGCGTCCTCCGCGGCCGTCGCTTCGACCGCGCCGGCGAGCGGGGCGGGCGCCACGCCGGCCGACTCCGCGCCTGCGCAGGGCGAGCCCAAGGCGCGGAAAGCGATCGACCGGCTGCTCGACGAGGCGCAGCCGCCCGCCGAGCCGCCGGTGCAGTTCGCGCGCAGCGAAGCGCCGCGGCCGCGCGTATCGCCCGACGTCGAGTCCGGATATCGCGCCCTGCTCGCCGGCGATCTCGACGCGGCGCGCCGCCATTACGCCGCCGCCGTGGAAGCCGACTCGACGAACGTCGACGCGCAGCTCGGACTCGCCACCGCCGATGCGCGCCTGGGCAACGTCGCGGGCGCGGCGGCCGCGTACCGGCGCGTCCTCGACCTCGACCCGCACAACGCGACCGCGATGGCCGGTCTCGCCGCGCTCGCCGACACCACCAGGCCCGAGGCGCTCGAAAACGCGCTGCGCGGCGACATCGCGCAGCATCCGGACAGCGCCGCGCTCGAGCTCACGCTCGGCAACCTCTACGCCTCGCAGCGGCGCTGGGCCGAAGCGCAGGCGGCGTACTTCGAGGCGCAGCGCCTGCAGCCGGAGAACGCGGACGTCGCCTACAACCTCGCGGTGAGCCTCGACCACCTCGGCCAGCGGCGCGCCGCGGCCGAGTTCTATCGCCGCGCGCTCGAGGCGCGCGGGAACGGAGGCGCGCAGTTCGACGCCGCCGCCGCGTCGCGGCGCCTCGCCCAGCTCTCGCGCTAGCCTCATGGCGACGGTACAGGCGACTCCGCTCTCGCAGATCCCGCTGGGCCAGACGCTACTCGGCAAGGGCATCATCAGCCAGGACCAGCTGAACATCGCGCTCACCGAGCAGAAGCGCTTCAAGACCCCGCTCGGCAAGGTGCTCGTCACCCTCGGCTTCGTGACCGAGGCGACGATCCGCGACATCCTCTCCGAGACGCTGGGCCAGGTCTCGATCGACCTCGAGAGCACGATCGTCGATCCCGCGGCGCTCGCGCTCGTGCCCAAGGAGATGGCGCGGCGCTACCACGTGCTCCCGGTGAGCTACGACACGGAGAAGAAGCTGCTCCTCGTCGCGGTGTCCGATCCTTCCAACGTGGTGGCGCTCGACCAGATCCGCGCGCTCTCCCGGGAGGACCTGCGCATCGAGCAGGTGCTCGCGCGCGAGTCGGACATCACGATCGGCATCGAGCACCACTACGGCTTCGAGCTCTCGATCGACGGCATCCTGAACGAGATCGAGACGGGCGAGATCGACTACCAGTCGCTCGCCGCCGACTTCGACGAGTACAGCCAGCCGGTGGTGCGCCTGGTGGATGCGCTCCTCAACGACGCGGTGAAGCGGAGCGCTTCGGACATCCACTTCGAGCCCGAGCAGGGGTTCCTGCGCATCCGCTACCGCATCGACGGGGTGCTGCGCCAGATCCGGAGCCTCCACAAGAACTACTGGGCGGCGATGGTGGTGCGCCTCAAGGTGATGAGCGGCATGAACATCGCCGAGACGCGCGCGCCGCAGGACGGGCGCATCTCGCTCATGCTCTCCGGCCACCAGGTGGACTTCCGCGTGTCGTCGCAGCCGACGACCCACGGCGAGAACATCGTGCTTCGCATCCTCGACCGCGACAAGGGCATCGTGCCGCTCGAGGACCTGGGCCTCCACGCCGAGGACCTGAAGACGCTCAAGCTCATGCTCGCGCGCCCCGAGGGCATCATCCTCGTGACCGGCCCCACCGGCAGCGGCAAGACGACGACCCTCTACTCGATCCTCAACTACATCAACACCGAGGGCATCAACATCATGACCCTCGAGGATCCGGTCGAGTACCCGATGGCGATGATCCGCCAGACCTCGGTGAACGAGGTGGTGAAGCTCGACTTCGCGAGCGGCATCCGTTCCATGATGCGCCAGGACCCGGATGTGATCCTGGTGGGCGAGATCCGCGACCAGGAGACGGCCGAGATGGCCTTCCGCGCGGCGATGACCGGCCACCAGGTGTACTCGACGCTGCACACCAACTCCTCGATCGGCGCCATCCCGCGCCTCATGGACCTCGGCGTGCTGCCCGACATCATGGCGGGCAACATCATCGGGGTCGTCGCCCAGCGCCTGGTGCGCAAGCTCTGTGCGCACTGCAAGTCGCCGTACACGCCGGATCCCGCCACGCGCCGGCTCCTCGGCGTGGACCCGGACGACGAGCGGCCGGTCTACCAGGGCGTGGGCTGCGCGCGCTGCGACAACGTCGGATACAAGGGGCGCGTCGCGATCATGGAGCTCTTCAAGCTCGACGCGGAGATCGACGAGCTCATCGCGCGCCGCGCCACCGGTCGCGAGATCCGCGCGGCCGCGAGCGCGAAGGGCTTCCGCTCGCTCGCCGAGGACGCGGTCTCGCGCGTGCTCCTCGGCCATACGAGCCTCGAGGAGATCTCGCGCGTGGTCGACCTCACCGACCGCGTGGTCTGACGCGAGCTGCCCGACGTGGCTCTCTTCGCCTATCGCGCCGTCGACACCGAGGGGCGCATCTCGAGCGGCAACCTCGACGCGGTGAACGCGATCGACCTGGAGCTGCGCCTGAAGCGGCTCGGGCTCGACCTCGTGACCTTCGACCCCGTGAAGCGCTCGGCGGCGCGGCGCACGCGCCAGGTCACCCGCACCGAGCTCATCGCCTTCTGCTTCCACCTGTCGCAGCTCCTCAAGGCGGGCGTGAACATCATCGAGGCCCTCACCGACCTGCGCGACACCGTCGACAACCCGGGCTTCCGCCAGGTGATCGCCGCCCTGCTCGAGGACATCGAGGGCGGCCTCAAGCTCTCCGGGGCGATGGAGAACCACTCCTACTGCTTCGACAGGGTGTTCGTCGCGCTGGTGCGCGCCGGCGAGGAGAGCGGCCAGCTCACCGAGGTGCTGGACCAGCTCGCCGACAACCTCAAGTGGCAGGACGAGATCTCCGCGCAGGCGCGCAAGGCCCTGGTCTATCCGTCGATCGTGTTCACGGTGATCATCGCCGTGATCTTCGTGCTGATGATCTTCCTCGTGCCCCAGCTCGCCTCGGCGTTCAAGGCGATGGTGCCGAAGCTGCCCAAGGAGACCGCGGCCCTGGTCGCGCTCTCCAACGTGTTCGTGCGCTGGTGGTACCTGCTCCTCGGCGTGCCGGCGGCGCTCGCGGCCGGCGCGTTCGTCTTCGCGC
>DATIZV010000338.1:0-6366 GCA_035516915.1 Usitatibacter sp.
CGATCGCCGGTCTTGCGATCGCCGTGGTCCAGCTCGAGGGCGCGTCGGCGGAGACGCTGATGGCCGCGCACGTCGTCGCGAGGGGAATCACCGATGCACTCGACCTTCTCTTGCACCCGAAGCGTCTCCTGGCGACGCTTCGCGGGTGATCATCCGGGGGCTCGCGAGGCACGAGCGGGAGACGCTCGGTGCGGCGTGAAATCGAGGGTGCAAGGATGCGACGGCCCGGGGGGGCGCGGGTCGCGCGCCGCGCTCGAGGCGAGGCTGCACGAGCTCGAGGAAATCGAGTCGAGACACCTTCGCACGTTCGGCCGGCCGGGCGGTCCTACTTGCGAGCGCTCATGGTGAACTCGATGCCTTGCGGGCCGCAATTTCACAGCATCCTGTTTCCGGATGCGGCCGCTGCGTCGGATGACGAGAACGCTTCTGCGCCGGAATATTTCCACGACCTCAACCTCGACCAGGTGGTGCACGCCATCACGGCGCCGTTCAAGGACTACGATATCGCGCCGTTGTTCCACGGGCCCCTGCGCGACCTCGATGCGATCGCCTGGCGCCAGGAGGTCATGCGCGACCTGGAGACGGAGCGCACGCTCGGCGCCGTGCGTTCGTTCGCCGAGCGCATGCGTTCGGTGCGCTCGCGCCTCCAGGTCGCGGAGAAGGCGTTTTACCGCTACCAGAAGGAACGCTGGCACCTGGAATCGGCGGAGGAGTATTGCCGGGGCGTGCGCGATCTCACGCGGGAGCTGGAAGCGGCCGAGCTTCGCTCCCGGGGGCTCGCGGCCCTTCGCGGTTACCTCGCCGCCTACACCGCCTCCACCCCGTTCGTGAAGCTCGCGCAGGACGTGGAGAAGGTCCTCGCCGGGCTGGACAACGTCCGGTACGCGCTCATCCTCGGCGACGGAAGCATCACGGTGCGCCCGTACCAGGGCGAGGCGGACTACACGCCCGCCGTCGAGGGCACCTTCGAGAAATTCCGCCGCGGCGAGGTGAAGGACTACCGCTCGAAGCTGCCGGCGTCGTCCGGGATGAACCACATCCAGGCGATGATCGTGGAGCGCGTCGCGCGCCTCGAGCCGCAGCCGTTCCGCGCGCTCGAAGCGTTCCACGCCGGGCACGCGTCCTTCGTCGACCCACGCATCGCGCGCTTCGATCGCGAGGTGCATTTCTACGTGGCGTACCTGCTGTACGTCCAAAGGCTCCGCCATGCGGGGCTCGAGATGTGCTACCCCGTGATGTCGGCAACCTCGAAGGAGGTTGAGGCGCGCGACGCGTTCGACATCGCGCTCGCCGCGAAGCTCGTCGCCGAGGGCCAACCCGTGGTGACCAACGAGCTCTTCCTGCGCGGTCCGGAACGCGTGCTCGTCGTCTCGGGCCCGAACCAGGGCGGAAAGACCACGTTCGCGCGCATGTTCGGCCAGCTCCATCACCTGGGGGCGCTCGGCTGCGCCGTGCCGGCCGCGCAAGCGCGGCTCTTCCTCTTCGACCGCATCTTCGCGCACTTCGAGAGGGAGGAGGACATCCGGAACCTGCGCGGGAAGCTGCAGGACGACCTGGTGCGGATCCACCGCATCCTCGAGGAAGCGACGCCGTCCAGCATCGTCATCATGAACGAGATCTTCTCCTCGACGACGCTGCAGGACGCGCTCTTCCTCAGCCGCCGGATCATGGCCCGCGTCGCCGAGCTCGACGTGATCTCGGTCTGGGTGACCTTCCTCACGGAGCTCGCGTCCTTCGACCAGAGGACGGTGAGCATGGTGAGCGCGATCGATCCGGCCGATCCGGCGATCCGCACGTTCAAGGTCGAGCGGCGCCCGGCCGACGGGCTCGCCTACGCGCTCGCGATCGCCGAGAAGTACCGCGTCACGTACCGGGCGCTCAAGGAGAGGATCCCGGCATGAAGGCGCTCCTCATGCACCCCGATCGCGATTTCGCTCCGGAGAAGGACGCCTCCGTCCACGACAAGGCGCTGCTGCAGGACCTCGAGGCGGAGACGGTTCTCTCCGCGATGGCCGGGGAGGACGAGCTGGTCTACCTCGTCGCCCGGACGGCGCTCCTGCGGGGCGGCGCGAACGACGTCGAATCCGTGACCTATCGCCAGGATGCGCTCCGGGACTCGCTCGGCAATCCCGGCATCGTGAGGGGCCTCTACTCGCTCGTGATCGAGGCGCTGGAGATGAAGAGGAAGCACCACTTCGGCATCTTCAGCCGCTATCCCGCCGCGGTCCTGCACGGGGCGATCGATGTGCTCGGCATGTTCATGGACATGATGGCGCGGCTGCGGGAGGTGGCGCGGGTGCAATCCGACCGATTCCGCTCGGCCGCGTTCACCAACCTGTTCGCGATGATCCGCCGCGAGTTCCGCGACGAGTACTTCGCCGAGATCCGCACCCACCTCGAGGAGCTCAGGTTCGACCACGGCGTGCTGCTGAGCGCAGGGCTGGGCACCGGCAACGACGGCAGGGACTACGTGCTGCGCCTCCTTCGCGACAAGCGCCCGCGGTGGCTCCGGCGCCTCCTCGGCGAAGGACCGCAAGAGTATTCATTCACGCTGCATCCTCGCGACGACGCCGGGGCCCAGATCCTCTCGAAGCTCCGCGAACGGGGCATCAACGAGGTGGCGAACGCGCTCGCGCAGTCGGCCGACCACATCCAGGGCTTCTTCGAGATGCTGAAGACCGAGCTCGCCTTCCACGTCGGCTGCATCAACCTCCACGACAGGCTGGAAGCGATCGGATGCAGGAGCGTCTTTCCCGAGGCGCAGGCGGCCGGGACGCGGCGCCTTCGTTTCGGCGAGCTCTACGACGTTTCGCTAGCGCTGCGCACCGGGCGCATGCCGGTCGCGAACGGGTTCGATGCAGACGGAAAGACGCTCGCCGTCATCACGGGCGCGAACACCGGCGGCAAGTCCACGTTCCTGCGCAGCTTCGGCCTCGCGCAGGCGATGATGCAGTCCGGCATGTTCGTTCCGGCCGGCTCCTTCGCCGGCGAGCTCGCCCCGCGGGTCTTCACGCATTTCAAGCGCGAGGAGGACGCGTCGATGAAGAGCGGAAAGCTCGACGAGGAGCTCGCCCGGATGAGCGGCATCGTCGATGCCCTCGTGCCGGACTCGATCGTGCTCTTCAACGAGTCGTTCGCGGCGACCAACGAGCGCGAGGCTTCCGAGATCGCCACGCAGGTGGTCGAGGCGTTGCTTGAAAGGCGCGTCCGCGTGTTCTTCGTGACGCACCTCTACGAGTTCGCCCACGGCTGCGCGCTTCGCCACGCGGCCGATGGGCTGTTCCTGCGGGCCGAGAGGAGGCCGGACGGGACGCGTACCTTCCGCCTCGTGGAGGGCGAGCCCCTGAAGACGAGCTACGGGGAGGACCTCTACCGGCAGGTCTTCGGCGACGATGCGGCCCCGACCGACCTCGCGCGAAGGCGAATCGCGGGGAGCGGCGAATGATGGACCTCAAGCAATACGAGGCGGTCAAGTTCGAGCTCGCACAGGCGCTGCGATCCATCGGCGCCCGCATCAAGGAGGATCGCGCGCGACGGGAGCGGCTTCACGAGCTCTTCGTGCGCCTCGCCGAGGATCGCTTCAACCTCGCCGTCGTCGGCCGCTTCAGCCGCGGCAAAAGCTCGCTCATGAACGCGATCATCGGCACGAACCGCCTCCCGACCGGCGTCCTGCCCGTGACCTCGGTGATCACCGCCGTCGCCTATGGCAGCCACGAGGAGGTCGTGATTCGCTTCCAGCGCGACAGGGTCGAGTCCCGCGTGCCGCTCGCCGCGCTTCCCGAATACACGTCGCAACGGTACAACCCGGGAAACGTGCGTCGCGTGCGCGAGGCCGAGGTGCGGCTCCCGGCGGAGATCCTGCGCCGCGGCTTCCATTTCGTGGACACGCCCGGGCTCGCCTCGACCATCGCGGAGAACACGCGCACCACCGAGGAATTTCTCCCCGAGGCGGACGCGTTCGTCGTGGTGACCAGCCACGAGAGTCCGCTCTCGGAAGAGGAAATGGACGTGATCCGCGCGGCCGTCGTCTCCGATCGCCGTACGTTCGTGGTCGTCAACAAGCACGATGCCGTCTCGGCCGCGGAGCGGTCCGAGTCGCTGCTCTTCATCCGACGGCACCTCGAGCGCCTGTTCGGCCCCGATGCGCCGTCGGTGTTCTCCGTCTCGGCGCGCGACGCGCTCGAGGCGAAGCTCCACGGCGACCCGCAGGCGCTCGAAGCGAGCGGAATCGGCCCGCTGGAAGAGGCGCTCGCGCGCTTCCTCCTCGAGCACAAGCGCGACGAGTTCCTGCTGCACCTGGAGGAGCGCATCGCCGAGCTCGCGCGCGAGGTGGGTGGAGCGGACACGCAGGTTCCGGCGCTTGGCTCGATCGCCCAGACCGGGGCGATGCTTCCGACGGAGGCGGGCGCAGGATTGAGCGAGGTCGGCGGCTGCGAGATCTGCGCTGCCGTTTTCGATGCCTGGTTCGACCTGCTGCGAGTGTTCCAGCAGGAGCTCGCCGACAGCCCCGAGCGCCAGCGGGCGCACGCGGAACGCGGGGGCCTCTGCGGCCTGCACACCTGGCAGTACGCATCGCTCGCCTCGACCCATGGCATCTGCACGGGCTACCCGGCGTTGCTCGAGCGACTCTCCAAGGGTCTCCACGAAGCGGCCGGCTCGCCGCTCGCTCTCCGGGAGATCGAGCAGAAGATCCGCGCGCTCCTGCCGGGAAGCGGGCGTTGCGAGGTCTGCGAAGCGTGCCGGGCTGCCGAGCGGAAGGCCGCGCAGCGGATCCGGGAACGGCTCGCGCGGGAACCCGTGCAGCTCGAATCGCTGGGTGCGATCTGCATGCCGCACCTGCCCCTGGTCATCGAATGCCTCGAAGATGTCGCGTCCGCACGGCGATTGCTCGCGAGGCAGGCGCGCATCCTCGAGAGGATCTCGGAGGACATGCGCCGGTATGCGACCAAGCACGATGCGCTCCGCCGCGATCTCGGGAGCGAGGAGGAAATCACCGCGGCGGAACGGGCGCTTTCGCTCGTCGCGGGGCATCGCCGCGTGCACAGCGCCGCAGGGAAGTGAGGTTCGCCGCGCGCGGTCTCGATGTCGAAGCCTCACGATCCGCGTTCATCGAACGGCAGGATCTCCGCGAAGAAGAAGCCGAGGATGCCCGACTTGCGTTCCGTGAAGTAGCGCTTCAGCGCGGTTCTGGTGCTGGCGAACGCGATCTCGTTCCACGGCACCTCACCCTCCTCGAAGAGCCGGACCTCCAGCGTCTCGATTCCTGCCTCGACGCGGTCATCGAGCAGCTGCGCGAGATAGATCACCCGCATCTGGTTGACGCGCGGCATGTGGAGCAGGGCGTACGGGCGCCGGATCGCCACCGTCGCTCCGGCTTCCTCGAGCACTTCGCGCAACGCTCCGGATTCGACCGTCTCCCCATCGGCGATGAACCCGGAAGGCAGCTCCCAAAGCCCTTCACCGGGGTCGACCGCGCGGCGGCACAGGAGGATCCTTCCCTGCCATTCGGCGATGCATCCCGCGGAGAGGCGCGGATCCTGGAAGAAGGATGCGCGGCAGGCGGTGCAGACGAACCGGGTCGGAGCGCCGTTCGGTCCGCTTCGGGCGATGACCTTGCTCCCGCATTCGCTGCAGAACTTCATCGGGCGGCGGCACCGGGCCGCGGTCCGCTGTCCGCCAGTCTCAGTCTCGATTCGGCGGGATGGGTGGATTGGACAACGCGTAGCGCATCGATGCGGGCATCGACGATCCGGATCATCGATTGCCGCAGGCTCGTGTGCCACGCGCGCACGCGCTCGAAGTGCGTGGCGAGCGCCTGGGCAGCTCGCGCCCGAACGCTCGTCGCCGCGAGTTGCCGCGATGCGACCCTTCGCCGCCATGCCGTTCCCAGGAAATGGAAGGGGGCGCGTGGGAGGAACGTCGGACCGATGGCGTCGCGCGGATCGAATGCCGGCCCGTCCCCGAGATCGGGCAACTCATCGGCCGGCATGGGGGCTTCGGGCGCTCGCAGGGCTCGCGCGAGGGCGGGCGCGCAGCGCGCCCGCAGCGCGCAGAGGCTGCGCCGCGCCGCCGCGTTCCCTGCGAATGCCCGCGCCTTCAGCGCGGCGTCGAGTACGGGTGTCGCGTCGAATGAAGGCTCGTGGTTTAGCGGCCAAAGCACCGCGACGTTATGCGCGACCTCTGCGGCGATCCCGGCCGCCTGTCGCTCGGCCTCGTGCGCCGGATCGGGAAGATCGCCACCGGCGCAGCGCAACCAGTCGCGCGTCTCCTCGAGGGCGGCAAGGGATTCCGCCCGAATGTGGACCGAAGTCCGGGGGTCTTCGAGAAGCCTCGCCCGCTGGCTTGCCGCGGCCGTCACCTCGGTGC
>DATIZV010000339.1:0-22960 GCA_035516915.1 Usitatibacter sp.
CGAGAGCTCGTGGACCGCGCCGTCGGGCGACATCGAGTAGATGCCCTTGTGCTTGTCCGGCGATTCGAAGCCCACCATGAGGAGGCTTCCGTCCGTCGCCGGCCAGAGTCCGTTCGGATACACGCCTTTGCCCGACCACACCGTCTCGACCTTCGGCTGCACCGACGCGTCGAGGAAGTCCGAGGGCTCGACGCGGAACAGCTTGTCGGTGCGGTTGTCGCTCACGTACACCGCGCCGTTCCAGATCGTCACGTCGTTCGCGAACTGGGCGCCCGGAAGCGCGATCCGCCGCCCCTTGCGCGTCGCGGTGTCGAAGATCCAGAGCGAGTCGATGTCGGTCACCCAGAGTCGCGTGCCGACGATCCAGATGCCCTTCGGCTTGTTCATGGTGACGTCGAAGTAGCGCTTCTCGATCACCTTGCCGTCGAGGCCCACCTTGCTGATGTAGCCGAGCCCGTCCTTCGCCGGCGGGTTGGGCTTCGCGCCGCCGAACTGGCTCACGTACAGCACGCCGTGGGCCGCGTCGCAGCCCACGGATTCCGGCCAGCCGAACCCCGGCACGGTCGTGTCGGACACGACCTTGAGCGCGCCCGGGTCCTCCCGGGCCATCCCCGGGGTCGGCGTCGTCCCGGCGCACCCCGCCAGCACCAGTCCGGCGCAGGCGAGCAACAAGCCCCTCGAACCCATTTTTTCCTCCTTTCGATGGTCCGGCCACGAGGCCGGGCGGGAGGAAATTAAACCGCTGGCGGGGATTCGTCCAGCGCGCTCCTGCGCCTACCCGGCCACGCGCAGGTTGTCCTGCACGTTCACCACGTGCTCGACGTCGGTGCCGCGGGCCACCTCGAGCGCGCGCTCGCGCTCGGCCTCGCTCCCCACCGTGCCGCTCAGCGCGACGTGGCCGTTCAGCGTGCGCACCGTGATGTCGCGCGAATCCACGCCGTTCGCCGCGCGCAGGGCGTTCTCGATGTCGCGCGTCGTCTGGTCGTCGATCGTGGCCATCAGGTTGTTGCGGTTGCCGCGCGCCTCGGTCGTGGTCGAGCCGTAGCCGTGGGTCGGGCCCGACTCGTCGTACCCGGTGAAGCGGCGCCCGGCGCCGGTGTCCTGGGATGCGCAGCCGGCCGCCGCGACGGCGAGCAGGACGCCCGCGGCCAGGGCGGGAACGGCCTTGCGTTCGAGGATCATGGAATTCTCCTTGTCGATCATGGGCGGGCCGACGTCCGGCCCACCTCGTTGGAGCGCAACGCGCGGTGCGTGTTCAGCGCGCGGATGCGCCGATCGGAGGGTCGGCGCGCGGCACTTGACAACGCACGCCGGGGCGGCCACAATTTGAACACTCGGTTAAACCACTCGTTCAAAATGAGCGCCTTCGACGACCCCGATCCCGCCGCCCCCTCCCGCCCGCGCTTCGTGGCGGCCGGCGAGCTCGGCGAGACCAAGGCGAAGATCCTGGAGGCCGCCTTCCGCCGCCTCGCCGCCGAGGGCTACGCGGCGCTCAGCCTGCGCGAGATCGCGAGGGACGCCGGCGTGAACCACGCGCTCATCAACTACCATTTCCGCAGCAAGGAGCAGCTCGTGATCGCGGTGCTCGACGAGGCGAACCGCCAGCTCCTGGAGCGGCAGAAGCGCATGTACCGCGCGCCGGGCGACTTCGCCGCCAAGTGGGCCGAGGCGCGCCGCTTCTACCGCGCCGACCTCGCCTGCGGCTTCGTGCGCGTGCAGGCGGAGCTGTGGGCGGCGAGCTTCTCCAACCCGGGGCTGCGCGAGAAGTTCCTGCCGCGCATCCTCGCGTGGAAGAAGGTGGTGCACGAGGGCGTGAAGGACGCGCTCGCGACGCTCGACGCCTGCGGGATCGAGCTCCCGCCCGGATTCACCGCGGAGGTGATCTCGTGCTGGATCTCCGAGTTCTGGCTGGGGATGGAGCTCGCCGACCTTCTCGGCGCGCGCGAGGACCAGGTCGCGCATCGCGCCGCGCTCGACGCGATGCAGAAGCTCCTCGAGCACCTCGATGCGCTGGCCGCGAAGCGCACGCGGGCGCCTTCGCGCCGCAAACCCGCGCCGAAGAAGCGGAGGGGCGCGTGAAGCGCGAGCTCCCGTCGAGCTTCCACACGATCGTGGGCGACCTGCCCGAGCCGGGCCGGCTCCCCGACGCGTCGTCGCCGCCTTTCGAGACGGTGCAACCGGCGCGCGAAGGGTTCGTCGAGCGCGACGGGGTGAGGCTCTGGTACGCGGCCTGGGGCGAGCAAGGCCCGTGGATCGCGTTCGCGCCGATCTACCAGATCGTGCACAGCCAGGCGCTCAAGGCGACCGTGCCGTACCTCTCGCGCCATTTCCGGGTGCTCACCATGGACGGCCGCGGCAACGGCCGGTCCGACCGTCCCGAAGCACCGGAGCAATACGCCTTCGAGCACTACTACCGCGATTTCCTCGCGGTGCTCGAAGCGGCCGGCGTGGACCGTTTCGCCGTGGTCGGCATCTCGGCCACCGCGATGACGGCCCTGCGCGTCGCGGCCGAGCACCCGCAGCGCGTGACCCACGTGGTCGTCGCCGGCGGCTTCGCCGACATGCGCGTCACCGGCGAGAAGATGGCCGCGCACGTGCGCCGCGAGATGGCGCAGATGCGCGAGGACTGGCCCGCGCACCTGCACGACTTCTTCTCGATCGTCTTCCCGGAGCCGCACTCCACCAAGCAGTTCGAGGACGGAGTGCGCTACGCATGGGCGAGCCGCGGGGAGACCGTCGCACTCGCGCGCGACGGCTGGATGGGAAACCACGTGACGGAGCTCGCCGCGAGGATCCGTTGCCCCGCGCTCGTGATCCACGGCGACGATGACCGGCGCGTGTCGCACGCGCGCGGCAAGGCGATCCACGAGATGGTCCCGGGATCGAGGATGCTCACGATCGAGGGCGGGGGCCACATCACCTGCGCGCGGGATCCGGTCGTCTTCAACCACGCCGTGCGCGATTTCGTCGCCGGCACGCCGCGCGCCGCGAAATGGACGCGCGCCATGAGCCGCAAGAGGAAGGCGCTCTTCATCTCGAGCCCCATCGGGCTGGGCCACGTGCAGCGCGACCTCGCCATCGCCCGGGAGCTGCGCAAGCTCCATCCGGACCTCGGCATCGACTGGTTCACCGTGGATCCCGCCGCGGCCTACCTCGAGCGCGAAGGCGAGCAAGTGCACCCGATCACGCGGCGCCTCGCCAACGAGAGCCGCCATTTCGAGCGCCTGGCGGGCGAGCACGACCTGCACGCCTTCTTCGCGCTGCGCACCATGGACGAGATCATGGTGAACAACTTCATGACCTTCGCCGACCTCATGGACGAGACGCACTACGACCTCGTGATCGGGGACGAGTCCTGGGAAGTCGACTACTACTACCACGAGAACCCGGAGCTCAAGCGCCAGCCCTTCGTCTTCCTCACCGATTTCGTCGGGTGCCTGCCGATGCACGAGGACGACGAGCGCGAGGCGTTCCTCTGCGCCGACCGCAACGCCGAGGACATCGAGCACGTCGAGCGCTTTCCGTACGTGCGCGACGCCGCGATCTTCGTCGGCAACCGCGACGACGTGACCGAGGATGCGTTCGGTCCGGGCCTGCCGCGCATCCGCGAGTGGACCGACCGCAACTTCTCGTACGCGGGCTATGCGCTGCCCTTCGATCCGCGGGAATTCGCCGACGTCGAGAAGCTGCGCGCGCGCCACGGCTACGGCGAGCGCGAGAAGATCGCCATCGCCTCGGTCGGCGGCACGGGCGTGGGCCGCCACCTCCTCGAGCGCATCGCCGAAGCGTTCCCGCGCATGAAGCGCGAGGTGCCGGAGCTGCGCATGATCCTGGTCGCGGGTCCCCGCATCGCGCCCGACTCCTTCCCGCGCATGGAAGGCCTCGAGGTGCGAAGCTACGTGCACAACCTCTTCGAGCACCTCGCGTGCTGCGATCTCGCGCTCGTGCAGGGCGGATTGAGCACGTGCATGGAGCTGGTCGCGACGCGCCGCCCGTTCCTGAGCTTCCCGCTGCGCGGGCACTTCGAGCAGTGCCTGCACGTGAGGAAGCGCCTCGCGAACTACGGCGCCGACCGCTCGATGGCCTACGCCGAGGTCACGCCGCAGGCGCTCGCCGAGCGCGCGCTCGCGGCGATGCACGCTCCGGTCCGCTACAAGCCCGTCGAGACGGACGGCGCGGCGCGCGCGGCGCGCCGCATCGCCGAAGTGCTCGACAACCGCGCGTGGGTGCGCCACTGAAGAGGGGCGCGAATCCGGGTATGCGACGCCGGCCAAATTGCGTGCTTGGACCGGCGAAGCGCGAACGCTCGGGCGGCAAGCCCGCCCGCTAACTCCAACAAGGAGGTCACATGGGTTCCTTCTTCTCCCTGCTGTACGGCGGCGTCGTCTACATCGCCTTCGTGGGCACCTTCCTCTACGCCATCGGCTTCGTCGCCAACCTCGGCGTGCCGAAGTCGATCGACACCGGAGCCGCGGCGCCGCTTCCCGTGGCGCTCGCGGTGGACCTGGCGCTCCTCGGGCTCTTCGCCGTGCAGCACAGCCTCATGGCACGCCGCTCGTTCAAGCGCTGGTGGACGCGCATCGTCCCGGCGCACCTGGAGCGCAGCACGTTCTGCCTGGCCGCGACCGCCGCGCTCGCGCTGCTGCTGTGGCAGTGGCGGCCGATTCCCGAGCCGGTGATCTGGAACGTCGCCAATCCGGCCGCCGTGCTCGTCCTGCGCTGCGTGTTCTTCCTCGGATGGGTGGTGCTCTTCACCGCCACCTTCCTCATCAACCATTTCGAGCTCTTCGGCCTGCGCCAGGTGTGGGCCTACGCGCGCGGCACCGACATCCCCGCGCCCCAGTTCCGCACGCCGTTCCTCTACCGCTACGTGCGCCACCCGATCTATCTCGGCTTCGTGCTCGCGTTCTGGGCGGCGCCGGTGATGACCGCGGGCCACCTGCTGTTCTCGGTCGCCTGCACCGGCTACATCCTGGTCGGCATCTGGTTCGAGGAGCGCGACCTCATCGCGCAGTTCGGCGATCTCTATCGGCTCTACCGCAGGCAGGTCGCCATGCTGCTGCCGATGCCGGGGGCTTCGCCTTCCGCCATCGGGGAGCGGCGGGGGCAGGGCCGCGGCTGATGCGTGCATAATCGCGCGCATGCCGCCCGACACCCAGCTCGCCGTCCTTCCGCGCGTACGGCTGCGCCGCATGGGCGAAGCCGACATTCCCTCCCTCTTCGCCATCTACTCGAGCGAGGAGGGAACGCGCTACCTCGCGCGGCCGCGGATGACCGATATCGCCGAGGCGGGGCAGATGCTCGCGCGCATCGAGGCCGGATACGCCGATGGCACGGCGCTGCAGCTCGCGATCGAGCGAAACTCCGACGGCGCGTTCCTCGGCGTGTGCCTGCTCTTCAACATCGTGACCGCCCGCGCCGCGCGCGCCGAGATCGGCTACACGCTCGCGCGCGAGCACTGGCGCCAGGGCTACCTCGCCGAGGCGCTGCCCGCGCTCATCGACCACGCCTTCGGCGCGATGCAGCTGAACCGCCTCGAGGCCGACATCGATCCGCGCAACCATGCTTCCGCGCGCGTGCTCGAGCGCCTCGGCTTCCGCCGCGAGGGGCTGCTGCGCAGCCGCTGGATCGTGCGCGGCGAGCCTTCCGATTCGGCGATGTACGGCCTGCTGCGCGCGCAGTGGCGGCCGAAGTAAAGGGCTCCCTCTGCCTTGGGAGTGGGCCGCGGCGAGGGTCGCTTCACTCCCGATCGAAAATCAGGCACGTCGTCGTGCCGTGCGCGTAGAGCTTGCCGTCGGGCCCCACGAGCCGCGCTTGCGCCGTCGCGACCGTCCTTCCGGCGTGCAGCAGCTTTCCTTCCGCGCGCACCACCGGTACCGCTTCGGTGAGCGGGCGCACCAGGTTCACCTTGAATTCCATCGTGGTGTAGGCCTTTCCCGCGGGAAGCGAGGTCTGCACCGCGCAGCCGAGCGCCGAGTCGAGCAGCGTCGCGAACCAGCCGCCGTGCACCGTGCCGAGCGGGTTGTAGTACCTGAGGTGCGGCCGCCCCTGGAAGATCGCGAGGCCGGGCTCCGCGCGGAGCAGGAGAAAGTCGAGCGTCTCCGACATCGGCGGGCGCGGGATCTCGCCCGCGAGCATCGCCTGCAGCATCTCGAGGCCCGTGCGTCCCGCGAGCTGCCCGGGTCGCGCGAACCCCGTGCCGTGCGCGATGCGCGATCGAATCGCCTCCTCTTCCGCGATCCAGCGGATCGCCGTGTCCGCGGCGTTCATGCGGAAGCGGGCTGCGCGGCGGGCCCGATGCGCGCCTCGCGGATCGGGAGGTTCACGAGCGCGGCGAGCGCGGCGAGCGCCATGTCCGCGTACCACATCCAGTCGTAGCTCCCGGTCCGCGCGAGCGCGACGCCGCCGAGGTAGGCGCCGAAGAAGCCGCCCACCTGGTGCGCGAAGAGCGCGACCCCGAAGAGCGTCGCGAGATAGCGCACGCCGAAGAGCTTGCCCACCAGCGTCGCGGTGGGCGGCACCGTGGCGAGCCAGGTGAGACCGAGGCCGACGGCGAAGAGATAGAACGTCCATTCGGTCTTGGGCGCGGCGAGGTAGCAGGCGATGAGGGCCGCGCGCGAAGCGTACATCAGCGCGAGGATGCGCTTGCTGCGGAAGCGCGCGGTGCCGGCGCCGGCGAGCAGGCTGCCCGCGATGTTGGAGAGCCCGATCAACGCGAGCGAGATGCCCGCGACGGAGGCCGGCAGGCCGCAGAGCCCCACCTCGCCGGGAAGGTGCGTGACGAGGAACGCGATGTGGAAGCCGCAGGTGAAGAACCCGGCGACGAGCAGCTGGTAGCTGCGGTCGCGCATCGCCTCGCGCACGGCGAGCAAGGGCTGCGCCGGCGCGAGCGGCGCTGCGGACGTGCCGTGCGGCATGGCGGCCGGCGCGTCGACGATGCGGACCAGCGGAAGCGAGGCGAGCGTGATGGCCGCGAGCGACCACATCGCGCCCATCCATCCGAGCGCCTGGATCAGCGCCTGCGTGACCGGCGCGAACACGAATTGCCCGAACGAGGCGCCGGCGTTGATGATGCCCGCGGACTTGCCGCGCGTCTCCGGAGCGAGGTGGCGCGAGGCGGCGCCGATGAGGACGGAGTAGCTGCCCACGCCGGCGCCGGCCGCGGCGAGGACGCCGAGCGCGAACACGAGGCCCGCGCCGGACTTCGCGAACGGGACGAGCGCCGTGCCGATGGCGAGGAGGACGAGGCCCCCGAGCAGCACGCGCGACGCGCCGTGGCGATCCGCGATGCCGCCGGCGAAGGGCTGCGCGGCGCCCCACATGAGCTGCGCGACCGCGTAGGCGAAGCTGATCGTCGTGATGCCGAGCCCGGTCGCGGTGTTGAGCGGCGAGACGAAGAGCCCGAGCGATTGCCGCGCGCCCATGGTCACCATGAGGATCGCCGCCGCCGCGAAGGTGACCGTTGCCGCGCGCCTCGTCATGCCGGGTTCCTCGCCGGTTCCGTGGAGCGTTGAATTATAGGATGATCGTCATTTAACATGTCAATGAGCGGGCGGGCGGCGCAGCCCCGCGAGGAGGGGATCATGAAGGTGACGCGCGAGCAGGCGGCGCGCAACCGAGAGCGCATCGTGGAGACCGCCGCGCGGCTGTTTCGCGAGCGCGGCTTCGGCGGCGTCGGCGTCGCGGAGCTGATGAACGCGGCGGGCCTCACGCACGGCGGCTTCTACGGCCACTTCGACTCCAAGGAGGCGCTGATGGGCGAAGCGTGCGAGCGCGCGCTCGAGCGCTCCACGCGCCGGTGGATGCGTCGCGTCGAGGGCGCACGCGGCGACGCGCTGCGCGCGCTCGCGCGCGGCTACCTCAGCGCGGCGCATCGCGACGATCCGGGCGACGGCTGCCTCCTCGCCGCGCTCGGCCCCGAGGCCGCGCGCCACGGGCCGGCCGTGCGCCGCTCGATCACGCGCTGGCTCGACTCCGCGCTCGATTTCCTCTCCGACCACGTGCCGGGCCGCTCCCGCGCGGCGCGGCGCGCGAGGGCCGCGGCGACGCTCGCGAGCTGGGTGGGCGCGATGGTGCTCGCGCGCGCCGCGGACGACGAGGCGCTGTCGCGCGAGATCCTCGCCGCGGCCCTTTCCGGGACGGGCAGGAGTTGAGCGGCCCGCGACCGCATCGCATGTCGCTGCGCGACACCGCCCTCGCGTTCCTCGTCGTGGCGGTGTGGGGCACGAATTTCGTGGTGATCAAGTGGGGCCTCGCCTCGATCCCGCCGTTCCTCTTCGCGCTGCTGCGCTTCACGTTCTCGGCATTGCCCTTCACGCTCTTCCTCGCGCGGCCGCGGACGCGCTGGCGCTGGCTCGCGCTCTACGGCCTGCTCCTCGGCCCGGGCCAGTTCGGGCTGCTCTTCTACGCGCTGCGCGCCGCCATCTCGCCGGGGCTCGCCTCGCTCGTGATCCAGGCGCAGGTCTTCTTCACCATCGGGCTCTCGGCGTGGCTCTTCGGCGAGCGCGTGACGGCGGTGACGATCGCCGGATCGGCGCTCGCGCTCGCGGGACTCGTGCTCATCGCCTCCCACCTCGATCGCTCCGCGACGCCGTCCGGGATCGGACTCGTGCTGTGCGCCGCGCTTTGCTGGGGCGGCGCCAACGTGGTCGCGAAAAAAGCGGCCGCCGGGGCGCGCGGCGCCTTCTCGATGCTCTCGTTCGTGGCGTGGTCGAGCCTCTTCGCGGTGCCGCCGCTCCTCGCGCTCACGTTCTCGCTCGAGGGTGCGCACCGCGATTGGGACGCGATGCGCGCGGCCGGCGCCGGCGCATGGGGCGCGGTCGCCTGGCAGGTGGTCGGCAACACGCTGTTCGGATTCGCCGCGTGGAGCTTCCTCCTCGCGCGCTACGACGCGGCCGTGGTCTCGCCGTGGGCGCTGCTGATCCCCGTCTTCGGCATGGGCGCCTCGGCGATTCTGCTCGGCGAGGCGCTCCCGGCGTGGAAGGTGGGCGGCGGCGCGCTGGTGCTCGCCGGCATCGCGACGATCGTGTTCTTCGGGATGCGGCGCGGCCGGAGGTAAGATTCGGCGGATCCAGCCGACCGATCCGGACGTTTCGCCATGTCCACGACACCGCAAGCCCGACGTCCCACGCTCGAGGAAGTCCGCGCGCAGATGGGCATTCCTTCCGCCGGCGGCATGCGCGGCCAGCGCGACGCCGTCGGCTATGCGACGACCGCGAGCGGCATGGCCCGCGTGTGGGAGCTCTCGGCGACGGGGCCGCGCCCCGAATCGTTCGGCGAGCGAGGCGCGCCGGGCGCGATCGGCGTGCTCGGGCCGCACGACGACTACATCTACACCGCCCGCGTCTACCGCGAGGCGTTTCCGCTCGTCACCGCGAAGACGGTGGTGATCGTGGGCGTGTTCCACCGCTACCGGATGTTCGGCGAGCGCGACCGGCTCGTGTTCGACGACTACCGCGCCTGGCGCTCGCCCGGCGGCGAGATCGCGGTCTCGGCGCTGCGCGACGAGCTCGCCGCGGCGATGCCCGCCGGGATGGCGGTGAAGGACGCGGCCGCGCACGACAGCGAGCACAGCATCGAGGGGATCGCGTACTTCCTGCAGCACGCGCGGCCCGACCTCGAGATCGTGCCGGTGATCGTTCCCGGCGCCTCGTTCGAGCGCCTCGCGCAAATGGCCTCGCGCCTCGCGGGCGCGCTCGCGGGCTCGATGCGCCGGCGCGGATGGAAGCTCGGCGAGGACGTCGCGATCGTGATCTCCACCGACGGCACCCACTATGGCGAGGACTTCCGCTATTCGCCCCACGGTCCGGGCGGCGTCGAGGCGCTCGAGCGCGCGCGCGAGCACGACCGCCGGCTGCTTCGCGAGACGCTCGCCGGGCCCCTCGCCGCCGATTGCGCGCGCCGCTTCTATTCCACGGTGGTCGATCCGGGGGACCCCGACCGGTACCGCGTGACCTGGTGCGGGCGGTTCTCGGTGACGTTCGGAATGCTGTTCCTCGATGAGGTCGCGCGGCAGGCCGGCATCGCGCGCCTCGAGGGCGTGCCGCTCGCGCTCGGCGTGAGCGTCGATACGCCGGAGCTCGCGATCCGCGAAGAGGGCATGGGACCGACCGCGCCCGCCAACCTCTACCACTTCGTGACGCATCCCGCGCTCGCCTGGCGCTGACCCCGCCCGCGCGCCGGCTCACAGCAGCCAGTCGATGGGCAGCGCCATGAGGAGCTCGAGCCACGCGCGCCCCAGCGCGGTCGAGCCCGGCTCGGTGTCGTGGCGGATCTCGCGTCCGTCGACGCGCTCGATCCACTCGATGCACGGATCGCCCTCGCGCGGCCGCACCTCGTAGGCGTTGGCCGGCACCGCCTCGTCGAAGGCGCGCGCGAGGCGCGCGGCGAGCACGGGGCTCTCGATCACGAGGCCCATCTCGGTGTTGAGCAGCGCCGAGCGCAGGTCGAAGTTGAACGAGCCGACGAAGATGCGCTCGCCGTCCACGGCGAAGGTCTTGGCGTGCAGGCGCGCGGCCGACGAACCGGAGCCGGAGGATGCCCGCGTTTCGCGCGCTCCCCCGCCCGCCACGTTCGGCTTCATCTCGTAGAGGACCACCCCGGCGCGCGCGAGCGCGCAGCGCCGCTTCGCATACCCGGAGTGCACGACCGCGACGTCGGTCGCGGCGAGCGAGTTCGTGAGCACGCGAACGCGCACGCCGCGGCGCGCCATGGCCTCGAGCGCCGCCGCTCCCTTCTCGCCCGGGACGAAGTAGGGCGAGACGAGGTCGAAGGAACGGCGCGGGCCCGACGCGTCCTCGAGCAGCTCGCCGAGCAGGAGGTTCTCGCGCGAGGGCTGCGCCTCCAGCGTCTTCGCCGGGTCGTCGCTCACGAGCCGCGCCCGGGCCCACTCGATGTCGAGCTTGCGGTCGACGAGGTCCTCCAGCAGCCGCGTGCGGCGCACGGCTTCGACGTACTTCACGGACTGCGGATCCGCGCGCGCCGCGGCGAAGCGCTCGTCGAGCCGCGCCGCGGCGCCGGGCGGCGGCGCACCGAGGAGGCGCGGCACCGGATACGCCGAGGCGCTGTTCCAGTAGCGGTCGAACTCCGCGGAGATGTCGCGCACGACCGCCCCGGCGACCACGACGTCCAGATCCTTGAACGGGATCTCGCTCCCGGCGCCGAAGTATTCGTTCCCGATGTTGCGCCCGCCGACGATGGCGAGCTGGTCGTCCGCGATGAACGCCTTGTTGTGCATGCGCCGGTTCACGCGCTCGAAGTCGGCGAGGTACGCGAGGAAGCGCGCGTCGCGCTGCGCGAACGGGTTGTAGAGGCGCACCTCGAAGTTCGGCTGCGCGGCGAGCGTCGCGAGCGTCTCGTCGAAGCCCTTCGTGTTCTGGTCGTCGAGGAGGATGCGCACGCGCACCCCGCGGCGCGCCGCATCGCGCAGCGATTCGAGCAGCAGCATCCCCGTCTGGTCCGGATGCCAGATGTAGTACTGCGCGTCGATCGAGCGCTCGGCGGCGGCCGCGAGGATCACGCGCGCGGCGAACGCGTCGGTCGGGAGGGCGAGCGGATGGATGCCGGCCTCGCCCGGGTGCGCGGCCACCAGCGGCGCGACGGCCGCGCCGAGGCGCGTCGCCCCGCTGTGGTCGAGCGCGAACGATTCCCGGCGTCCCTCCTGCGAGGGAAGCCCGGCGCAGCCGGCGAGGGCGAGCGCCGCGGCGATCCAGGCGAAGCGATGCGGCCGAGGCAGGCGAGCGGTCATGTCGGGCGATTCTTCCACCCGGTCCGCCGCGCGAGTATGGAACCTTGGGGCCGTCGCGCCGTGCCCGGAACGAGGCCGGCGCCCGCGCGGAAAGCGCGAACCCCGCCGGCGGCGGGGGCCGCGCGGGCTTCGCAAGGCGAGCGAGGTCAGCCCGCCGTCTTCAGCTCGTCTCTCACGTTCAGCACGCCTTCGACGTTGCGAGCGATGTCGACCGCCCGGTCCCGCTCGGCCTGGTCCTTCACGGTGCCCTTGAGCGAGACCACGCCACGGTAGGTGTCGACGTCGATGTCGGACGCCGTCACGTTCTTGTCGGCGGCCATCGCGGTCTTCACCTTCGCGGTGATCGCCGCGTCGGAGACGGTCTGCACCGGCCCGCGATGCGCGTGGGTCTCGGCGGACGCGGTGTTCATGTGGTTCTCGCGCCACGATGCGCAGCCGGAGACGCCGAGGGCGACCAGGGCGCCGACGATGAGCGCGCGCGTTGCGTTGCGTTCGGAGGTCATGACGTTGCTCCTCGAAATGCGAGCCGACGTCCGGCTCTCCCGTTGGAGCGCCTTCGCGCGCCCGGTGTTCGACCGGCGCATGATCCGGTCAGGGTAGGACATCGCGCCGCGCTACAATCGCGGCTTCGCATCGTCGCGCATCCGATTGAACGCTCCACGCTCCGCGGCGGCACTCGCCGCGCTCGTCCTCGTCCTGTGCTTCGCGTGCAACATGATCGGCCGCGGCACCGGCGACACGTTCATCGTCTTCCTGCTGCCGCTCTCCGGGACGTTCCACTGGAGCCGCGCGCAGGTCTCGAGCGTCTACTCGATCTACCTGGTGCTCACCGGGCTCGCCGCGCCGCTCACCGGCGTGCTCGTGGACCGGCTCGGACCGCGCTTCGTCTATCCCGCGGGCCTCGCGCTCCTCGGCGCAGGCTGCCTCCTCGCCGGCCATCTCGACCGCCTGTGGCAGTTCCAGGCGTGCATCGGGGTCCTCAACGGCATGGGCGTGGCGATGCTCGGCATGGTGCCGGCGTCGATGCTCATCAGCCGCTGGTTCCGCAGCCGCATGAGCACCGCGATGGGGATCGCGTACGCCGGCTTCGGCACCGGCACGCTCGTCATCGTGCCCCTCGCGCAGTGGCTGATCGAGGGATACGGCTGGCGCGCGGCGTACCGGACGCTCGGCATCGCGCTCCTCGCGCTGCTGCCCCTGCTCCTCGCGGTCCCCTGGCGCGCGCTCTCCGCCTCGCCTCCCGGCGCCGCGCGCCGGAAGGCCGACCCGCCCGACGAGACGCGCGCCTGGCAGGTGGCGAGCGCGATGCGCACGCGCGCCTACTGGCAGCTCGTGCAGGTGTTCTCCTTCACCGCGATCGCGATGTACGCGATGCTCGCGCAGATCGTCGCCTACCTCGTGCAGGTGGGATTGAAGCCGCTCGAGGCCGCGACCGCCTTCGGCACGCAGGGCCTGCTCTCGGTCGGCGGCATGATGGCCTCGGGCTGGTCCTCGGACCGCTTCGGCTTCCGCGCGACGGCGACGGCGAGCTTCGCCTCGACCTTCATCGGCATCGGATTCCTCCTGCTCCTTTCGATCCACCCGGCGCGCTGGCTGGTGGTGCCCTTCGTGCTGTTCTTCGGCTTCTCGCAGGGCGCGCGCGGGCCGATCGTCGCGAGCATCACCGCGCGCATCTTCCGCGGCTCCGGCTTCGCGACCATCAACGGCACCATCTTCGCGTGCATGTCGGTCGGCGCCGCGCTCGGCTCGTGGGTCTCCGGCGTTCTCTACGACTGGACCGGCGGCTACCGCGCGAGCTTCGGGTTCTCCATGGCGTGCATCGTGATCGCGGCGATCCCGTTCTGGAGCGCGAAGCCGCTCGGCGCGCGCGGCTCGATCGGCTAGGATGCCGCATGCGGCGGCCATCGGGCTTCACCTGGATCGAGATGCTGTTCGTGCTCTGCGTGATCGGGCTGCTCTCCCTGGTGGCGATCCCGGCGCTGCGCGACCGGGCGCTGCGCAAGCAGGTCGAGGCGGGCCTCGCGCTCGCCGACGTCGCGAAGCCCGGCGTGCAGGCCGCGTGGGCCGCGGCCGGTGAGATGCCGGCCAACAACGAGGCGGCGGGCGCGCCGCCGCACGACAGGATCGTCGGCACCTTCGTGAAGGACGTGAACGTGGACCAGGGAGCGATCACCGTCACCTTCGGCAACGACGCGAGCAGGGCGCTCGACGGCAAGCGCGTCACCGTGCGTCCCGCGGTGGTGCCGGACCAGCGCGCGGTTCCGATCGCCTGGCTGTGCCATGCGATCGGCGTGCCGCAGGGAATGCAGGTCCTTGGGGACGACCATACCGACGTCCCGTCCGCGTGGCTCCCGGTGGATTGCCGCGGCGCATCGCGCTGAGCGCGCATTCGGCCGTGCTATAGACTTGCCGCTCGGGGAACCCGATCGATCGCGCCCCGCAGGTATGGATTACCGACACATACTCCACGGCGTTCCCGCGGCCATCCTGCTCCTTCGTCCCGACGAGCAGTCCCTGCTCACCGCGATCTAGCCATGCCCGGGGAACACGCCGCCGGGGACGCCGGCCTCTCGGTCCGCCGCGACGCGCATTCGTGGACCCTCGCGCTCGATCGCCCGCGCAAGGCCAACGCGCTCTCGGCGCCGCTGGTCGAGGCGCTGATCGATGCGGTGGCGCAAGCCGAGGCGGCGCGCGTTCCGGTGCTCGCCTTCGAGGGCCGCGGCGGCAACCTGAGCGCCGGCTTCGACTTCGGCGACTACGAGTCGCAGTCCGAAGGCGAGCTGCTGCTTCGCTTCGTGCGCATCGAGACGCTGCTGCAGGCGATCGCGCGCTCGACCTGCCTCACGATCGGCTTCGCGCACGGTCGCAACTTCGGCGCCGGCGTCGACCTCTTCGGCGCCTGCCGCTCACGCATCGCCGCGCCCGAGACGACGTTCCGCATGCCCGGGCTCGCATTCGGCCTCGTGCTCGGCACGCGGCGCTTCGCACGCCTCGTCGGGAGCGAGGCGGCGCGCGAGATCCTCGAGGGCCTCGCGACCTTCGATGCGGAGCGCGCGAGGCGGATGGGGTTCGTGCGCCGCATCGCTCCCCCCGCGGAGTGGCCTGCGGTCCTCGCCGAGGCGGTCGCGACCGCCGGCTCGCTCGCGTACGAGAGCCGCGTGGCGCTCTACCGCACGCTCGACGAGGAGACGCACGATGCCGACCTCGCCGATCTCGCCCGCTCGGCCTCCCGGCCGGGCCTCAGGGAACGCATCGCGAGCTATCTCGCGACGCAGCGCGCCGCGCGGGCATGACGGGGCGCGTCGCGCCTAGTCCATGGGAGCGACGCCCGGAACCGCGCGCGCGGCTCCCCGGTCGATAGTGCATCCACCGAAAGGAGCGTGCACCATGGCCGCCATCAGCCCCGAGATCCGCAACGACCGGCGCGCGGGACCGTTCGATCGCCGACGCACCGCCGCTCGCCTGTTTCCGATCGCGCTCCCGCTCGAGGGAATCCGCGTCTCCTGGGGAGGCATCTGGGGCGGCGTGCTCACCGCGGTCGGCCTGCTCCTGCTCCTCGCGGCGCTGGGCGGGGCGATCGGCATCACGGCGACCGATCCCACGCAGGTCGACGCCGGCAAGCTCGGCATGGCCGCGGCCGCGTGGCTCGGCATCGCGCTCCTCATCGCGCTCTTCGTGGGCGGCATGGTGTCGACGCGCATCGGCGCGACGTTCGACGGCTCGACGGGCTTCTGGTCGGGGGCCCTCGTCTGGGTGGTCACGCTCCTCGCGATGGCCTACCTCGCGACGACCAGCCTCGCTTCGCTCACCGGCGGGGCGCTGCGCGTGATGGGCGGCGTCGCGCAGACCGCGGCCGCCGCGATGCAAGGCACACCGGCGGCGAACGACGCGGCGGCGAATGCAGCGAATGCGGCTCGGAACAACGCGCCCAACGCCCTCGCGCGCCTGCGCTCGAACCTCGAGAACGCGCAGGCGAACGGCACGATCCAGGAGAAGGCGGCGGAGGCGAAGCCTGCGGCGTCGAAGGCGGCATGGGGCACGTTCATCGCCCTCGTGCTCACGCTCGTCGCCTCGCTGCTCGGCGCCGCCGTGGGACGGCGCCGCCACCCGTCCGCCGCCTGAGCGCTCAGGCGTTGCGCCGCGACGCTTCGCCCTTCCACTCGAACACCACGCGCTGCGTGCCGTGGCGCTTCACGGTCACGTGGCGCGTCACGCGCCGCCCGTGGTCCGTCGAGATCACGGTGTAGCGGCCCGCGGGGAGCTTCGCGAGGAAGTACGGGCCGTCGCTGCGGCCCTGGAAAACGGTGTCGCCTTGCGCGTCGCGGATGGTGACCGGCATGTCGGCGAGGTAGTCGTCGCGCTTGCCGTGCCGCGAGACGAACAGCAGCTCCAGCGGGAACTGCGACGCTTCGCGGCGCATCGCGTGCGACTCGCTCAGGCCGATGCCGCCGCTCATGTAGGTGATGTTGCCCTGGTGCTGCTCGGGCGGAAGCGTGGCCTGCGGGTTCATCGCGGCGAAAGCCGGCGCGGCGAGCAGCGCCGTGAGCGCCGGAACGGCGAACATGGATCTCATCTTGGCCTCCTTGTCGGGGAAGTGTGCGAGGCCAGTGTTGCGCCGTCCGCTTAAATCGCGCTTAAGGCGCTCACATGTTCCGGAACAGCGCCATGTAGGGGATGCTCACCGCGAGCGTCTCCGGGCGGTTGCGCAGGCGGATCGTGCCGCGCCCGGTCTCGTCGCGCGTGACGCCGGCGATCGCGCGCATGTTGACGATCGTCGAGCGGTGCACCTGCTTGAAGACCGCCGGATCGAGCGCCTCCAGGAGCTCGCGGATCGGCTTGCGGATCAGCGCCTCGCCCTCGGCGGTCATCACGAGGGTGTACTTGTCCTCCGCCTTGAAGTAGGCCACGTCCTCGACGAGGACGAGGCGCGTCTCCTTGCCGATGCTCGCCGTGATCCATTGCAGCGGCGCGCGCTTCGGCTCCGGTGCGGGTCCGGCGCGCAGCTTCTCGAGGAGCGCTTCGATCCCGTCCGCGTTCCAGGCGCCCGAAGCGAGGCGCGACTTCACGCGCTTCACGGTGGCCGCAAGCCGCGCGGGGTCGATGGGCTTCAGCAGGTAGTCGGCCGCGCCGCGCTCGAAGGCGTCGATCGCATACTGGTTGTACGCGGTCACGAACACCACCTGCGTGCGCGGGCTCGCCTGCGCCGCGGCCGAAGCCACCTCGAGGCCGGTGAGCCCGGGCATGCGGATGTCGAGGAAGGCGACGTCGGGCTGGTGCGCCGCGATCGCCTCGAGCGCGGAGCCGCCGTCCTCGCACGCGGCGAGCACCTCGAGCTCCCGCCACGCTTCCTTCAGCTGCACGAGCAGCTCCTCGCGCAGCAGCGTCTCGTCCTCGGCGATCACGCAGCTAGGCATGGGCCGCCTCCCTCGGTCCGGAGACCGGCACCGTGAGCGTCGCCGCCACGCCCCTGGGGAAATTCGCGCCGATCGAGAACGACGCGGCGTCGCCGTAGGCGAGGCGCAGGCGCTCGCGCACGTTGCGCAGCCCGATGCCGGTGCCGCCGCCGTCCTCGCTGAAGCCGCGCCCGTCGTCGGCGATCGTGACCGAGGCCCGGTCCCCGGCGACCCGCGCCGAGATCCACACGTTGCCGCCCTCGGGCAGCGGCTCCAGGCCGTGCTTGATCGCGTTCTCGGCGAGCGTCTGCAGCATCATCGGGGGCAGCGGGACCGTGGCGAGCGCCTCGGGCACCTGGATCGTGAGCGAGAGCCGCTCGCCCATGCGGATCTTCATGATCTCGAGATAGGCCCGTGCGCGCTCGATCTCTTCCCCGAGCGTGGAGAGCGAGGCTTCGGTGCGCGGCAGGGAATGGCGCAGGTAGGAGATCAGGTTGCCGAGCATGCGGTCGGCTTTCACCGGGTCGCTCCGCGTGAGGAGCTGCGCGCTCGCGAGCGTGTTGTAGAGGAAGTGCGGCTCCACCTGCGCATGGAGCAGCGAGAGCTTCGCCTCGGTGAGCTCCTTCTCGGTCGCGGTCTCGCGCACGCGCGCCTCCTCCTCCTTGCGACGCTCGGAGACGCGCCGCGAGATCGCGCGCGTCACCGCCTCGATGTTCTCGAGGTTGGTGCCGTGGTCCACGACCAGCCAGTCGACCCAGGGGCCGCGCTCGGGCTCGCAGACGATCGCGACGCTGGAACTTCCGTCCGTGGGCGTGACCGTCGCGTGGACCAGGTTCTGCCGGCGCTTGCCGCTCAGGCGCCCGACGCGGTACGGATCGCGACGCATCACGCGTGCATGGACCTGCAGGCTGTCGCGCGTGCTCTCGACCGAATCGACGCTCGGAAGCTCGCGGATCGCCGCCTCCACGATGGTGAACGCCTCGTCGGCGGGGAAGGGCACCTCGACGAGCCGCCGGTGGCGATTGAGGAAGCTGCGCGCATCGGGGGAGCCGCTGATGAGCCGCACGCGCCTCACGTGCGAGACGAGTCCGACCGTCACGCGGATCAGGACGAAGAGCGAGGCGAAGAGGAACACCCAGACGGGCGCGCCGATCGCCGCGGCCCACAGCACGAGGCCGAAGACGAGGACCAGGATCCAGGCGACGATCCGCTGCGCGATGAAGAGGAAGCCGTTCATGGCGCGAAGGATAGCAAGCGCCGTCCCCGTGGAGCGGGCATGCGACGAAAGCGGGCCGGCGCGGCGCGAAACCGGGCCGGCGCGGGATCAAGAGGGCTTGAGGACTCGCAGGGCCGCGTGCACCGACGTCGAGCCGTCGGTCACCAGCGCATCGCCTTCCTGGATCGTCGCCTGCAGCCGCATCGAGCGGCCGGCCATCGCGGCGAGCGCCCGGCTCGCCTCGGGCGGCACCTCGGTCACCGAGAGCCGCTCCTGGCGTTCGAGCGCCTCGCCCGCCGCCTGCCACCAGAGCTCGACCGCGCGTCCGCCGTAGGCGAGCACGTGCACGGCACGCGAGCGCCCGCACGCCTTCCTCACCTCACGCTCGTCCGGCAGGCCCACCTCGATCCATTCCTCGATGGCGCCCGTGAGGTCGCGCCGCACGAGGTCCGGCTCGTCCTCGGTGCTGAGGCCCGGTCCGAACTCGAGCGCAGCGTCGGCGTGCAGCGCGAACGCCAGCACGCGCACCATCATCCGCTCGTCGGTCTCCGAGGGATGGCGCGCGAGGGTGAGCGAGTGGTCGCGATAGTAGCCGCGGTCGATGTCGGCGACGGAAAGCTCGACCTTGAAGATGGTGGACTTGAGGGCCATGGGCGCTGCGGTTGCCTTGGGTCAATACCGGCGCAACTGGTGCTCGTATTCTGGGTTGATTCCGCCACGGCACGCCGCGCATGTCCTCATCCCACGACCCGGATCATAGCGGCAACGCCGAAGGCATCACCCGGCGCGAGTTCCTCAAGGGAACCGGCGCGGCGATCGCGGGAAGCACGGTGCTCGCCGCGCCGCTGCGTGCCGCGGCGTTGCCCCAGGAGGCGGCGCACGATGCGCGGCGCGCCGAAGGCGGCAAGCTCCCCGCAAGCCTGCGCGTGAACGGCGTCGAGCACCGCCTCGACGTGGAGCCGCAGGCGACGCTCGCCGAGGTGCTGCGCGACACGCTCGGGCTCACCGGGACGAAGATCGGCTGCGACGGCGGCGCGTGCGGCGCGTGCACCGTGTGGCTCGATGGCGACCCGATCGCCTCGTGCATGATGCTCGCGACCGATGCCGCGGGGCACGAGGTCGTGACGATCGAAGGGCTCGCGCGCGGCGAGGAACTGCATCCGGTGCAGTCCGCGTTCATCGCGCACGACGCGGTGCAATGCGGCTTCTGCACGCCGGGGCTCGTGATGAGCTGCGCCGCGCTCGTGGAGCGCAACCGGGAGCCCACCGCCGACGACGTGAAGGCGGCGATCTGCGGCCACGTGTGCCGCTGCGGTTCGGTTCCCCACGCGATCGACGCCACGCTCGCCGCCGCGAAGGCGATGGGGAAGGGCTGAGCGATGGCTTCCGGAACCCGCGCGCGGCGCTACCCGGTCGGCATCGTTCCCGGCACGCTCTCCGAGGTCGCGCGGCAGGTGGCCGGCGACGAGGCGCCGCCGCTCCCGCCCAACGCCGCGCTCACGTGGATCGGGAAACCGGTTCCTCGCGCCGATGCGCGCGCGAAGGTGACCGGCGCCGCGCGCTACACCGTGGACGTGCGCCTGCCCGGGATGCTGCACGCGCGGCTCCTTCGATCGCCCCACCCGCACGCGCGCCTGCTCGCGCTCGACCTCGCCCCGGCACGCTCGCTCCCCGGCGTTCGCGCGGCGCTCGAATACGCGCAGCCGGTAGGGCGCGCGATCGAGGTGCCCGCGCCGGGCGATGCGGCGAAGGCGCCGCGCACGCTCCTCTACGTCGGCGACGTGATCGCGGCGGTCGCCGCCGAGACGCCGGCCGCGGCCGAAGCGGCGCTCGCCGCGATCGTCGCGAAATACGAGACGCTGCCGTTCGTGGTCGACCTCGAAAGCGCGAGCGATCCCGATGCGCCCAAGGTCTTCGAGCGGCCGGTGCGCGGCCAGATCTACGAGGGGGGCGGCGAGAGCGCGGGCCTCGCGCAACAGGGCAACGTGCGCGGCCCGAGCACCGCGGGCTCGCGCGGCAACGCCGCCCTCGGGCTCGCGGAATCCGACGCGGTCGTCGAGGGCACGTATCGCACGCAGGTCCAGACCCATTGCTGCATGGAGACGCACGCGGTCGTGGCCGATTGGCGCGCCGACGGGCTCACCGTCCACCTGTCGACGCAATACACGGCGGGGGTCCGCGCCGAGCTCGCCCGCGCGTTCCAGCTCCCGCTCGGGCGCGTGCGCGTGGTCGTCGAGGCGATGGGGGGCGGATTCGGCTCCAAGTCCTCGGCGGGTAACTACGTGCGCGCCGCGGTCGCCCTCTCCCGCGAGGCGCGCGCGCCGGTGCGGCTCGTGCTCGACCGCCGCGAGGAGCATCTGGACACCGGCAATCGTCCGTCCACGGTGCAGCGCCTGCGCATCGGCGCGAAACGCGACGGCACGCTTGCCGCGATCGCGCTCGAGGCCTACGGCACGGCGGGCGTCAACATCGGCGCGGGTCCGGGTTTCATCGCGCAGGCCCTCTACACGTGCCCCAACTTCTCCATCTCGCAATCGGACGTGTTCGTGAACGCGGGGCCGGGCTCGCCGATGCGAGCGCCGGGGAACGTGCCGGGCGCCTTCGCGCTCGAGCAGGCGGTGGACGAGCTCGCGGAGAAGCTCGGCGTCGATGCGCTGGAGTTGCGCGACCGCATCGATCCCAGTCCCGTGCGGCGCGCGGAGCGGCGCCTCGGCGCCGAGCGCGTGCGCTGGAGCGAGCGGCACGCCCCCGGGGCGGACCGCGGGCCGGTGAAGCGCGGGCTCGGCGTCGCGCAATCGCTGTGGGGCGCGAACGTGAGCACCAACGCGTCGTGCGAGGTACGGATCCTGCGCGACGGATCGGTGGAGGTGCTGTCGAGCGTGCAGGACATCGGCACGGGAATCGGCACCGTGCTCGCGCAGGTCGTGGCTGAAGAGCTGGGTCTCACGCCCTCGGACCTCACAGTTCGCATCGGCGACACGGATTTCCCGGCGGGACCGCCGTCGTACGGCAGCCTCACCACCGCTTCCATCACGCCTCCGGCGCGAAACGCCGCGCATCGCGTGCTGCGGAAGCTCCTCGAGGCGGCGGCGCCCGCGCTCGCGAGCGAGCCTGCGGCGCTCGTCGCCCGCAACGGCCGCATCGCGACCGCGGACGGCGCGCGCTCGCTGTCCTTCCGCGAGGCGGCGGCGCGCCTTCGCACCGATCGCGTGAGCGCCGTCGCGAGCCGCTCGGACGACTACGGCGGCTTCGCGCACAAGTCCGGCGACATGGCGCAGGCCCAGTCGATGCTCGGCGGCGTGCAGTTCGCCGAGGTCGCGGTCGACACCGAGACGGGGATCGTGCGCGTCGAGCGCGTGCTCGCCGTGCAGGACTGCGGGCGTCCGATGAATCCCATGCAGATCGAGAGCCAGGTGCAGGGCGGCGTGCTGATGGGCGTCTCGTATGCGCTCTTCGAGGAGCGCGTGCTCGACCGCCGCACGGGGCACGTGCTCAATGCCGACCTCGAGCACTACAAGATCGCGCGCTCGCGCGAAACGCCCCCGATCGAGGTCGTGCTGCTCGAGAATTACCAGGGCGAAAGCGCCACCGACGCCTACGGCATCGCGGAGCCGTCGAACATCGCGACCGCGCCCGCGATCGCCAACGCGGTGTACAACGCGACCGGCGTGCGCATCCGCGAGCTGCCCATGTCGCCCGCGACGGTGCTCGCCGCGCTCGGGCGCGTGGCATCGCGAAGGAGCCGCGCATGAAGCGCTTCGAGTCGACGTCCATCTCGCGATCCGGCGAGCTCGATCCCGCCGCGAGCACCGTCACGCAGGCGATGCTCGGGCCGCAGGATCGCGCGACGATCGTGAAGGCGGGCGGCATCGACGTCCTCGGGCTGATGAAGCAGGGCCTGCTCGCGCCGCGCCGGGTCGCGAGCCTGCGCATCGCCGGGCTCGACGCGATCCGCGAGGAGGCGGACGGGAGCCTGCGCATCGGGTCCATGGCGACGCTCGGAACGATCGCCACGCATCCGCTCGTCGCCTCGCGCTATCGCGCGCTCGCCCAGGCGGCGCTCGGCGCCGCGAGCCCGCAGATCCGCCGCGTCGCGACGATCGGCGGCAACCTCCTGCAGCGGCCGCGCTGCTGGTATTTCCGCTCTGCGCACCACGCCTGCACGCGCAAGGGCGGCACGCACTGCTATGCGTTCGCGGGCGAGAACGATTACCACGCGATCTTCCGCCATGAAGGTTGCGCCATCGTGCATCCTTCGACGCCGGCGACCGCGCTCGTCGCGCTGCGCGCGCACCTCGAGCTGGAAGGAGCGAAGGGCGCCCGGCGCACCGTGGCGCTGGAGGATTTCCTGCTCGGACCGGATCGCGACCTGCATCGGGAAAACGACCTTCGCCCCGGCGAGATCCTCACCGCCGTGCGCCTCGCGCGAACGGGCGAGGGGAGCTCCTCGATCCACCTGCGGCAAGGAGAGCTCGATTCCTTCGACTGGCCCGTCGCGGACGTGGCGGCCGTCCTGGAGATGAAGGACGGGATCTGCCGCTCGGCCTCGATCGTGCTCGGCGCCGCAGCGCCGGTGCCGTATCGCGCGCGCTCGGCGGAACGCGC
>DATIZV010000340.1:0-5548 GCA_035516915.1 Usitatibacter sp.
GTCGAGACCGAAATCGGCGCCCTCGACCTCGAGGACCGGGGTGCGGCGCACGTGCGGCGCGATGCGGGCGGCGGCGGCGCGGATCGAGGCCGCGTCGGGCTTCAGTGCCGCATCCGCGGCGACTCGTCCGTTTCCTCGAGCGACAGGATCGATTGCAGGGTTCCCACGTCCGCCGGCTTCACGAGATGGTAATCGAATCCCGCCGTGGCGGCGGGCAACGCTTTCCCGCTGGCGCTCAGTCGCGAATGTCCGGCTCGAAGAAGATCCAGCGCGCCTGCGGGAAGCGCGCCTTGAAGGAAGACTCCGCCCGGTTGATCGCATCGACCAGCGCGGCCTCGCCCCCCTGCTCGCGCATGCGCGCCTTCACGGCGACCATGACGTCCGGCCCCATGTGCAAGGTGAGAAGCTGCAGCACCTGCGCGACGGCCGGATCGGCCTCGAGGTGGGCGACCATCGCCGCGCGCACGGGCGCTTCCACGCCTTGTCCGACGAGCAGCGCCTTCACCTGCACGCCGACCGCCACCGCGACGACCACGAGGAGCGCGCCGATCGCGAGGCTGCCGAGCGCATCGAAGAGCGGATCTTCGAGGAGCCACGCGGCGAGCACGGCGGCGAACGCGAACGCGAGGCCCACGAGCGCCGCGACGTCCTCGCCGAACACGACCACGAGCTCGGCGTTGCGGGTCGTGCGCAGCCACGCCCACAGGCCCTGCTCCCCGCGCAGCTTGTTCACCTCGCGCAGAGCGCCGGCCGTCGAGCCCGCTTCCATGACGATCGAGAACGCGAGCACGCCGAGCGCGACCATCGGCCTCGAGAGCGGCTCGAGCGCCGAGAGCTTGTGGATGCCCTCGTAGAGCGAGAAGAGCCCGCCCATGCTGAACAGCATGATCGCGACGACGAAGGACCAGAAGTACGTCTCCTTGCCGAAGCCGAGCGGGTATTCGGGGTTCGCGGCGAGGCGCGAGCGCTTGAGGCCGAGGAGGAGCAGCAGCTGGTTGCCGCAATCGGCCGTGGAGTGGACCGCTTCGGCGAGCATCGACCCGGACCCGGTGATCGCCGCCGCGGCGTACTTCGCCACCGCGATCGCCGCGTTGGCGCCGAGCGCGTAGAGCACCGCGCGTGAGGAATCCGCGCCGGCCATCGGCTCAGTGTCGGTCGTGGGAGACGCCGGGCATGGGCGCGAATTGTGTGCGTTCCCGAGAGCGGCGGCAAGCGGAAGACCTTTCCCGCGGCCGCGGAAAGGCGTTCCCGTTCCCCGACACGCGCGCCGTCGGGCAATTCCCGCGAGCCTTGACCGACAACGGATTTCCGGCCTTCCGACGGGCGGCATGGAGGTTGCGTACTTTCCGGGTTTCCGCCCATTCCCCGAGGACTGCCTGCCATGATCGTCGCCGGCGAAACCCGAACCAGCCGCCAATCCACTCCCTCTCGCGTGACGCCCGCGGTGGGCGGCGGGGCACGCGCGGACGTCTGCATCGTCGGCGCGGGCCTCGCGGGCATGATCGCGGCCTACCTGCTGGGGCGCGCCGGCCGGCGCGTCCTGGTGATCGACGAGGGGCCGGTCGGCGGCGTGCAGGGCGGCCTGGAGGCCGCGCACCTCGCGAGCGTGATCGAGCGGCCGTACGCCGCGATCGAGGCGCGCCAGGGACGCTCGGCCGCGCGCGTCGCGGCGCAGGCGGGCGCCGCCGCGATCGACGCGCTGGAGGCGATCGTGCATCGCGAGCGCATCGCCTGCGAGTTCGAGCGCGTCGACGGATACCGGATCGCCTCGCCCTCGGATCCGCCCGACGCCGTGGAGCGAGAGTTCGAGGCGGCGCGCCGCGCCGGCGTCGCGGGCGTGGAGCTCCTCGCTGCGCCGCCCATCGAAGGCGCGAGCTGGGGACCGTGCGTTCGCTATCCGGGCCAGGCCCATTTCCATCCCACGCGCTTCCTCGCCGGGCTCGCGCGCGCGATCCAGCGCGACGGCGGGCGCATCCACTGCGGCATGCGCTGCCGCTCGGTCGAGATCGGGCGGCCCGTCGCGGTCGTGACCGCCGGCGGCCAGCGCATCGAGGCCGACACGCTGGTGGGCTCGCGGCCGCTGCGCCGCGACGGCGCCTTCCTCGCGCCTCCCGCGCCACGAGTGGCGCACATGCTCGGGATTCGAATCCCGCGCGGTTGCATCCCGCACGGCCTCTATTGGGAAAGCGCCGATCCAGCGTGTTGCGTGCGCCTGCGCTCGCAGGGAACCGGCGCCGGCGAGGTGCTGCTCGTGGCCGCCGAGGATCCGCCGGGCGACGACGACCACACCGCCTACCGCTATCTCGCGCTCGAGCAATGGGCGCGCGAGCGCTTCCCCTGCGCGGGCGAGGTGGTGCAGCGCTTCACCGGCGAGGTGGTGCAGACTCCCGACGTCTTCGCGCTCGCGGCGCGCGGCGATTGCGACTCGGACAGCGTGTACGTCGCGACGAGCGACTGGAGCACGCCGCTCGCGCGCGGCACCATCGCGGGCCTGGTGATCCAGGATTTCATCGCCGGGGCGGAGTCGATGCCGTGGGCCGACCTCTACCTGCCCGAAGCGTGCTACGTCCCGAGGGGAGCGGCGCGGTTGTAGAATTCGCGGCTTGATCGCGACGCCGCCTTCCTTCACCCCGCTCACGCAACCTCCGGCCGATGCCGCGAAGCGGCGCGTCTTCGCGTTCCGCGGCAACGAGCTGCTGCTCGGCGATCCCGCGCTGGAGGTTCCCGGCGCGTCGATCCGCGGCACGCTCGGCATCGAGGAGGCGCGCTTCCTTCCGGTGGGGCTCTACGGCGGCGAATACTGCGAGGCGGCATGGCTGGAGAAGGACGCGCTGGCGCCCGCGGGATACGCGTTCCGCGGACTGCGCTCGCTCTTCGGCAAGGTGGACGAGGCGCTGCTCGCGGTCGCGGGCCGCGCGTTCCAGATCGCCGACTGGGCGCGGACCCATCGGTACTGCGGAGCGTGCGGCCGCCCGATGCAGCAGGCGCCGGGCGAGCGGGCGATGAAGTGCGAGTGCGGCCACGTCGCCTACCCGCGCATCTCGCCCGCCATGATGGTGCTCGTGAAGCGCGGCGCTGCGATCCTCCTCGCGCGGAACGCCGCGGCTCCCGCGGGAAGGATGAGCGCGCTCGCCGGATTCGTCGAGCCGGGCGAATCGGTCGAGGACGCGATCCATCGCGAGGTGCGCGAGGAAGTGGGCATCGAGGTGCGGGACCTGCGCTACTTCGCGAGCCAGTCCTGGCCGTTCCCCGGCTCGCTCATGCTCGCGTTTACCGCGGAATACGCGGGCGGGGAGCTCGCGCCCGATCGCAACGAGATCGTCGAGGCGCGCTGGTTCGCTCCGGGCGACCCCTTGCCGGAGCTCTCTCCGCGCCAGTCCATCTCGCGCGCCCTGATCGACGCGAACCTGCCGAACACCGCGAAAACCGGGGACAGACCACAATTTCCATAGTGTGAAATACGCCTCGGCGACCTCGTTGCCCGCGATCAAACCCGTTGCGCCCAATGAAAAATGTGGTCTGTCCCCGGTTTCGTGCCTGGCGGGCTACGCGCGCGACACGAACCGATTGCCGCGAATGTAGAAGCGTAGCAGGCGCCGTGCCCAGTGGCCGGCGTACTCCACGCCGATGCGCGGGCGCTTCACGATGCGGATCGAAGGCTCCGTCGCGGGCGCCGCGATGAAGAGGTCGTCGCTCAGCATGTCGTGGCCCTGGCAGCGGCCGTCGATCGCCATCGCCTTGCACAGCAGCGCGGGTCCCTGCGTGCGGCCCTCGAGGTTCTTCACCGGCTCGAGCGCGCGAAGCAGCACCGCGGACGCGATGCCCTCGGCCTGCGTCACCACGTTCATGCACCAGTGCATCCCGTAGATCATGTACACGTAGGCGTGGCCGGGCGGGCCGAACATCACCCGCGTGCGTGGCGTGAGGCCGCGCGCGGAATGGGCGGCGAGGTCGTGCGGGCCGAGGTACGCCTCCACCTCCACGATGCGTCCGACGCGCTCCACGCCCGCCACGACGTGCACGAGGTGCTTGCCGAGCAGGGCCTGCGCGACGGCAACGGTGTCGCGATCGTAGAAGGACCGCGGAAGCTTCCTCGCCGAACGCCTCACTCGTGCACGGAGCGGCTGTCGCCCGGCGCCTCGGCGCGGCTGCGCATGCCGTAGTCGCGCAGCACCGAGGCGACGCGCAGGCGATAGTCGGAGAAGACGCCGCCGCGCCCTTTCGCCTGCGCGGCGCGATGCGCCTCGACGTTGCGCCACGCGCGCACCGCGGCCTCGTCGCGCCAGGCCGAGAGCGACAGGATCTTGCCCTCCTCGGTGAGGCTCTGGAAACGCTCGACGCAGAGGAAGCCGTCGACCTTCTCGAGCTCGGATTTGAGGCGCCCGGCGAGGTCGAGGTATTCGGCGCTGCGTCCCGGCGCGGGCCACACCTCGAAGATCACGACCACCATGGGAGCTCCTGGCGATGCGCCGCGCGCGCGGCGGGAACCCCATCGTACCCGATGCACGTCGCCGCCCGCTCGCCGGCATTTGGTACCCTTGGCGCTCCTCATCCGGGTCGACGACACCATGAAAAAATCGCTCGCAGCGCCGCTCGCGCTCGCCGCCCTCCTCGCGCTCGCCACGGCCCACGCCGAAGATGCCGGCGACCAGCGCTACCGCTGGAACCTCGCCGACCTGTACCCCGACGCCGCGGCCTGGAACGCCGACGCGAAGAAGCTCGAAGAGGCGCTTCCGCAGCTCTCCGCATGCAAGGGCCACCTGGGCGATTCGGCGCGACGCCTTCAGGAATGCCTCGACCTGCAGTCCGATACCACGAAGCGCTTCGCGCGCCTCTCGGTCTACGCCAACGAGCTGCACGCCGAGGACACCGGCGCCGCCTCGAGCCTCGAGCTGGTGCAGCGCGCGAAGGTGCTCGCCTCCAATCTCGGCGAGGCGACCGCGTTCGTGCGCCCGGAGATCCTGAGACTGGGCAAGGCGAAGATCGACGCCCTCTTCGCCGAGGATGCGAAGCTCGCGATCTACCGCCACCCGATGGACGACATCCTGCGCGCCGCGCCGCACACGCTGGATGCCGAAGGCGAGAACCTGGTCGCGGCCTTCGACCTCGCCTCCGGCGCCGGGGGCGAGGCCTACCAGATCCTCGCCAATGCCGACATGCCGTGGCCCACCGTCACGCTCTCCGACGGCACGCAGGCGAAGATCGACCAGGCGGGCTACACGAAGTACCGCGAGGCCCCCGATCGCGAGGACCGCAAGAAAGTGTTCGACGCGTTCTGGGGCACGTTCAAGGAGTTCGAGCGCACCTTCGGCGTGACCTTCTATTCCAGCCTGAAGGAGGACACCGTCTACGCGAAGGTGCGCCGCTATCCGGACTCGCTCGCGCGCGCCCTCGACCGCAACGACATCCCGCCGGCGGTATACGACACGCTGATCGAGCAGACGCGCGCGAACCTGCCCACGCTCTACCGGTACTTCCGGCTGCGTGCGCGCATGCTCGGGCTGAAGGAGCTTCGCTACTACGACATCTACCCGGCGCTCGTGAAGAG
>DATIZV010000341.1:0-3625 GCA_035516915.1 Usitatibacter sp.
CGATCCGGGGATCGAGGCGGAGATGCTCTCGCGCATCATGGTGAAGCTGGGCGGCGAGGAGCCGAAGGTCGCGGCGGCGCAGGCGAAGGGGGCTGCGGGCGGCGCGGCGCTCGCCCAGGCGACGTCGAGGGAGCCGACCAACGCGGTGCTCGAGAATTCCGGCACCGGACCGCTGGTCCTCAACGACGACTTCGACCGTGCATGGCGGCGCGTGGGCCTCGCGCTCGACCGTACCGGCTTCACCGTCGAGGACCGCGACCGCTCCAAGGGCCTCTTCTTCGTGCGCTACATCGATCCCGACAAGGAGGACCCGTCGGACAAGGAGAGCTTCATCAGCAAGCTCGCCTTCTGGAAGCCGTCGCCCAAGGCGCCGAAACCGCAGTACCGCATCCTGGTGAGCGACGCGGGCACGAGCAACACGGAGGTGAAGGTGCAGGACTCGAACGGCGCCCCCGACAGGAGCCCGACCGGGAAGAAGATCCTGACGGTCCTCTACGAGCAGCTCAAGTAGAGGGAAGGCGTGCCCGCGGCGTGCAGCGCGAACGGTGTTGGAGCGGACACTGCCTGCCGCTCGACACCCGCGAGCAGCGACTCCGCGAGGCGCGGGAACACGGTCGCAGCGCAGGCGCGGCGCCCCACGACACCCGCGCGCAGCCGATGAGGTTCTGCTCGCTCGGCAGCGGAAGCTCGGGCAACGCGCTCGTGGTGGAGTGCGGCGCGACGCGCGTGATGATGGACTGCGGCTTCACGCTGTCGGCGATGAGGGAGCGGCTCGGGCGCGCGGGGCTCGCGGCGCGCGACATCACGGCGATCGTCGTGACCCATGAGCACGACGACCACCTCGGCGGCGTCGCGCGCTTCGCCAGGCGCCACGCGATCCCGGTATTCCTCACGCGCGGCACGGCGCATTGGCTGCCTGCGGATTTTCCGGCGGTGCTCGTGCGCTACATCGACCCGCATACGCCGTTCGCGATCGGCGACGTCGCGGTCGAGCCCTTCCCCGTCCCGCACGATGCCCGCGAGCCCGTGCAATACGTGTTCTCCGACGGCGCTTCGCGCCTGGGCGTGCTCACCGATCTCGGCACCGCCACTTCCCACGTGCACGAAAAGCTCTCCGGATGCCACGCGCTGGTGGTGGAGTGCAACCACGACCTCGAGATGCTGATGAACGGCGATTACCCGTTCGCGCTCAAGCACCGCATCGCCGGGCGCTTCGGCCACCTCGACAATGCCGCGGCGGGCCGGCTCCTCGCGGGGCTCGAGCGCGGCAACCTGCGCCATCTCGTCGCCGCCCACCTTTCACGCCAGAACAACACGCCCGAGCTCGCCGCGGCAGCGCTCGCCGCGGGCGCGGGCTGCGAGCCGTCGTGGATCGGCGTGGCCGACCAGGATACGGGGTTCGCCTGGCGCGGGTTGTAGGCCGCGCTCCCGTCACGCCAAAGAAAAAAGCCGGCGCGCGGCCGGCTTTTCTCTTGGTGCGCCGACCTTACTTCTTCATTTCGTCCTTCTTGGGCTCTTCGGCGGGCTTGCCGGCTTCCGGGGCGGGAGCGGCGGCAGGCGCTTCGGCGGGCTTCGCCGCCTCGGCCGGAGCGGGAGCCGGAGTCTCGGCTTTCGGGGCGGGCGCGGGGGCAGGGGCGGGGGCGGGTTCTTTGCTGCAGGCAACCAGGCCGAAGGCCAGGGCCGCGGCGAGCAGGTACTGTTTCATTGTTGGTCTTCCTCGAGTGGGGGGATGGAACCGGACATTCTCGGCGGGTCCCGCGGCCGCCTATTGCTCTGCGTCAAAACCGGCGACTGGGACTTCGCGGCCGCGATTGTAGCGAAACCCCGCCGCGCTTTCAAAGGCCCAGGGTCGTCGCCGAAACGGCGGGCTCCGAGAGGTCCCAGATCTCCGCGAAGCGCTGGCCGATGGGCAGGGCGTCGGAGGGAGAGTGCAGCGCGACGATGGCGCGCGGCTGCTGGAAGTGCTGCTGGTGCCACACGCTGTGGTCGTCGGCGAGCACGAAGGGATCGTTCGCGTTGCGCGCCTCGCCGACCGTGCGGTGGATCTCGATCGACATCGGGAACTGGCGCAGCAGGGTGAGGAGCCGCGGGCACTCGCGTTCGAGGAGGTCGGTGTCGTGCAGCACGATGAGGATCCGATGCGCGCGGCCGGCGACGAGGAACGCGCGCAGCTTCTCCGCGCGCTGCGGCGAGTTGAAGCCGCGGTTCGCGAGGTCCGTGTCGAAGATCCGGATCGTCTGGTGCGCGGCATCGATCACCTCGTCGATCGCCGCGAGGGATTCGGCCGTGCCGAAGATCGGCCGGTAGCTCGGCTTCGGAGCCGGCGTCGTTTCGCTCATCCTTTCTCCCCCGCGCACGCGAGCACGCCCTGCCGGTACCACGCGTGCGCCGTCTCCCAGAATGCCCGCCCGGCACGAATCGGCGCCCCGAGCGCGCGGCGGTCGGCGAGCTCGCGCACGAGCGCTCGCGCGGAAGGCGCCACCTCGACCCGCTCGCCGTCCAGGAAGAACATCGTGCCAGAAAACAGCAGCCGTGCGCGCGCGTCGAGCTCGAGGCCGGTGCCGGCGGCGCGCCGCGCGAAGGACGCGAGGGGAAGCGGTCGCGCGGGTGCGGTGAAGTGCACGTGCGCCTTGGGCTCGGAGAGGAAGCGGCCGGCGAACTCGCGCACGTCCGGCGCGCTCCAGCGGATGCGGGCGATGGCGCGGGCGATGTGCGCCTCGAGCCTCGACGGCACCTCGCCGGGATGCCGGGCCGGAGCGCTTCCCGGATCGCGGTACTGGCCGCGGGGATCCAGCCGCTCGTGCAGGAAATCGAGGAAGCCCGCGACGAGCTCCCGGTCGGCGGGCGCGCGGAATCCGACCGACCAGGTGAGGCATTCGGTTTCCGCCACGCCGTCGTGCGCCACGCCCGGCGGAAGGTACAGCATGTCGCCCGCCTCGAGGGTCCATTCGCGCTCGGGCTCGAAGCGCGCGAGGATCTTGAGGTCGAGCCCCGCGACGAAGCCGAGGTCCTTCTGCCGCGAGATGCGCCAGCGCCTGCGGCCGCGCCCCTGCAGCAGGAACACGTCGTACGAATCGACGTGCGGGCCGACGCCTCCTCCCGGCGCCGCGTAGCTCACCATCACGTCGTCGATGCGCGCGTGGGGAATGAAGTCGAATCGCGCGAGCAGGCGGTCGGCCGCGCGCGAGAAATGGTTCGTGTCCTGCACCAGCACCGTCCAGTCGCGCTTGCCGAGGCGGCGAAGGCGCGCCGCGGAGAACGGCCCGTGCTCGACGTTCCATCCCCGGCCGCGCCGCTCGACGAGGCGCGAGACGGCGTCCGCGGAGCGCGCGAGCGCGAGCACTTGCATCGGCGAAAGGGGATCGACGAATCGGGGAAAGGCGGCGCGCACGAGCAGCGGCTCGCGCTGCCAATGGCGGCGCATGAAACGGGCGACGTCGAGAGAAACGGGGGGCTTGCGCGGCATCAAAATCAGCTAGAATCGATTCGAACTTCGAGACAGCGGGTGCCATGCTACAGGTCGGCCAGCCAGCACCGTCATTCAGCCTCCCCGATGCGAACCTGGAGATGATGGATCTCTCCAGCTACCGGGGCAAGAAGAACGTCGTCCTCTATTTCTACCCGA
>DATIZV010000342.1:0-2171 GCA_035516915.1 Usitatibacter sp.
AAGATTTCCGAGGGATGCAACCACCGCTGCACGTTCTGCATCATTCCCTCCATGCGCGGCGACCTCGCGAGCCGTCCGGTGGGCGAGGTGATGTCGGAGGCCGAGAAGCTCGTCGCCGCCGGCGTGAAGGAGCTCCTCGTCATCTCGCAGGACACGAGCGCCTACGGCGTGGACGTGAAGTACCGCACCGGCTTCTGGGGCGGACGGCCGCTGAAGACGCGCATGACCGAGCTCTGCGCCGCGCTGGGCTCCCTCGGCGCCTGGGTGCGCCTGCACTACGTCTATCCGTATCCGCACGTGGACGAGGTGATCGCGCTCATGGCGCAGGGACGGATCCTTCCCTACCTCGACGTGCCGTTCCAGCATGCGAGCCCGCGGATCCTCAAGCTCATGAAGCGCCCCGCGAGCTCGGAGAGGAACCTCGAGCGCATCGCGGCATGGCGCCGAGCTTGCCCGGACATCGCGCTGCGCTCGACCTTCATCGTCGGCTTTCCCGGGGAGACCGAGGCCGAGTTCGAGGAGCTCCTCGCGTTCCTCGCCGAGGCGCGCCTCGATCGCGTCGGCTGCTTCGCCTACTCGCCGGTGGAAGGCGCGCAGGCGAACGGGCTGCCGCACGCGGTGCCGGAGGCGGTGAAGGAAGAGCGCCGCGCCCGCTTCATGGAAGCGCAGGCGGCGATCAGCCGCGGGAAGCTCGCCGCGAAGGTGGGATGCGCCATGGAAGTGCTGGTCGACGAGGTGCAGGGGACGAAAGCCGTCGCACGCAGCGCCGCCGACGCGCCGGAGATCGACGGCGTGGTGCGGATCGCGAACGCGAAGGGCGTGAAGCCCGGCGATCTCGTGCGGGTGGAAGTGACGGGATCGGACGACCACGACCTCGCGGCGATCCTCTCGCCCGGCGCCTCGCGGAGCGCGCGCGGATAGCGGACCTTCGGGATCGGGCCTAGCGGAACGCGGTCGCGATGTGCCCGGCGTTTCCGAGATTCAGCCCGTCGGCGCGCCCGGAAAGATAGGCCGCATCGAGCGCCTCGGGACCCAGGTTCTCGACGCGCGTGAAGCCCATGCCGGACAAGGCCGCGCTCAATTCGCCGGGCTCGAAGTAGCCGCGAAACGGCTCGCCCGCGGATGCGACGAGCGCGGCGAGCGCCTGGAACGCAATCCGCTCGCGAGCCGCGAGCGAGCCCGGCGGGCGGATGTAGTCGAAGGCGACTCCGCCTCCCCGGCCCGCCAACGATGCGATGTCGCCGAGCGTCGAGAGCACCGTCGCCGGCTCGAGATACGGCGTGACGCCGAGCCACGAGGAGAAGCTCGAGCGGTCGAGCCGCATCCCGGCCGCAGCGAGAGCCGCCGTGAGGCGGGTGTGCGACAGGTCGGCCGCGACGAAGGTGAGGCTCGCGGGAACCGGGATCGCGCTTTCCGCGAGGCGCTCGCGCTTCCACGCCTGCGTGGCCGGGTGGTCCACCTCGAAGACGTGCAGGTCGGGATACGGATTCCGGTACGCGAAGGTGTCGAGTCCCGCGCCGAGCACGACGTACTGGCGCACGCCGTCGGCGTAGGCCCGCTCGAGGCGGTCCTCCGCGAGGCGGCTGCGGATCGCGAGGAACAAACGCAGTCGCCGGGCGAGCACGTTCGTGTTCCATCGATCCGGATCGGCGCGAATCGACTCGGCGTGCGCCTTGCCGAGGATGGGAAGCGCGAGCGGATCCTCGAAGACCACCGGGACGTCGAGCAGCTGATGCGCGGCGCGCCGCATCGCGACGCGCTCGGCGGTTCGGCTCGGCCGGCTCCCGACCACGCTCCTGCCGGCCCTAGCCGTTTTCCCGCTGCTTCCAGAGCTCGCGCAACTGCGCGCCGAGCTTGAGCGGGTCGAAGGGCTTCGGGATGACGCCGAGGACGCCGAGGTCGCGGTAGCGCTCCGCATCCTTCGCGTTCAATCGCGCGGTGAAGAAGACCGCCGGGGCGTCGAGCCCGCGCGCGCGCAGCGCCTTGAGCGTGCCCACTCCGTCGAGCACGGGCATGCTCAAGTCGAGGAGCAGCAGGTCGGGCGCGAATCCGTCGGCGTTCGCGAGCGCCTCCTCGCCGGATTCGCACACCTTCACCTGGAACCCGCCGATCTTGCCGAGCGCGAGCCCGACGATGGAGCGGATGTCGCGCTGGTCGTCGACGAGGAGGAT
>DATIZV010000343.1:0-9643 GCA_035516915.1 Usitatibacter sp.
GGCTCGCCCGCGCGCCGTCGAGGGCGAGGCTCTCGACGCGGGTCCTGCCGAGGAGGAGCGGCCAGAACGAGAGGTTCGCGACCACGCGGCGCGCATGCACCAGGTCGCGCTCCTTCGCCCAGGCCGGATTGGCGAGGACGAGGTCCTCGGCGACGAGCGTGGGACGCGGGAAGAGGTCGAGGCGCACCGCGCCGAGCTGCAGGTCGCGGCCGAGCGCCGCATGCGCGCGCTCGCGCGCTTCCTTCGCGAGGCGGTCGGGGTCGATCAGCGTGCGCAGCGCGAGCGCGCCCGCGACGGCTGCGAGCACGACGGCGCCGGCGAGCCCCATCGCCGCCTTGCCCCATTTCGTCATGGTCCGATCGCGCGTCGTGGATGCACGGTTGACCGGCGGCGGCGTGCAAAGGTTCGCGCGCCCGGAAACGGCCTACGGCTGCGTCGTGCGGCGCGCGAAATCCTCGCGCGCGAGCCGCAGCAGCCGGTGCGGCCGCAGGCGGTGGCCCTCGGGCACGCGCGGATGGTCGAAGCGGCCGGCCTCGCGCATGCCGAGGCGGCGCATCACCGCGGCCGAGCGCTCGTTCGCGAGCGCGGTGTACGAGACGACTTCGGCAAGCCCGAGCACGTCGAAGGCGACGCGCAGGGCTTCGCGCGCGGCCTCCGTCGCATGGCCGCTTCCCCACGCCGCACGCGCGAGGCGCCAGCCCACCTCGACCGCGGGCGCGAACGGCATGTCGTCGGGCACAACGGTGAGGCCGACGAAACCGAGCAGGGCTTCGTCGGCGCGGCGCTCGACGGCCCAGAGGCCCCAGCCGCGCCGGGCGATCGCCTCGCGCGATCGCTCGAGCAGCGCATCGCTCTCGCCGCGCGAAAGCGGCGCCAGGAAATGCTCCATCACGAGCGCATTCGCGTTCATGGCGGCGAACGCGGCATGGTCGGAATCGCGCCATTGCCGCAGCGCGAGCCGCGCCGTCGCGCGCTCGATCGGCATCGGCTCGCCCGCGTACCAGCGGAAGCGCAGGCAATCCTCGCCGCCGCACTCCGCGGGCGCGCGGAAGCGCTCGATCGCGAAGCCGCCGTTCGCCACGATCACCCTGTGCGAAGCGGCGTTGTCGATGCCCGCGGTGATGTCGATGCGGTCGAACCCCTCGCGCCGCACGCGCTCGCGCATCGCGCCCAGCGCGGCCGTCGCGCACCCGCGCCGGCGCTTCCACGGGACCACGCCGTAGCCGATGTGTCCGAGGCAGGTCGGCGGCAGCTCGCAGGTGCCCGGCTGCCAGCGGAACGAGACCGTCCCGCAGTACTCGCCGTCCCACATCCACAGGCGATAGCCCGGCAGGCGCGGCACGCGCGAGCCGTCGGGAAGGACGATCGGCGCTCCCTTCGCCTCGCGATCGACCTGGCGAGCGACGAAGCCGGCCGCGTCGCGCGCGATCTCCTCGCGCTCCTCGCGGATCGCTTGCTCCACCCGATGGCTGTCGAACGACCAGCCGCGCGCGAGCGCGTCGAGGTACGAGGGGAGGTGCTCCAGCGAAGGCTCGACGAGGCGCAGCAAACGTTCAGTGTCGGGTAGTGAGGGGCACGTCGGAGCGCGCCGCGGTGAAGAACGCCTCGCACTCGCTCGCGGGAAGCGCCGGGCTGTAGAAGAAGCCCTGCATCTCGTCGCAGTCGTGGCGGCGCAGGAACTCGTACTGCGCCTCGGTCTCGACGCCCTCGGCGACCACCTTGAACTTGAGGCTGTGGGCGAGCGAGATGATGGCTCGCGCGAGGATGCCGTCGTCGGGGCTGCCGGTCGCCTCGATGTCGCGCACGAACGAGCCGTCGATCTTGAGCGCCGAGAGCGGCAGGCGCCGCAGGTAGCTCAGGCTCGAGTAGCCGGTGCCGAAGTCGTCGAGCGAGAGCCGCACGCCGATCGCGCGCAGCGTCTGCAGCGTGGAAACCACGCTCTCCACGTCGTGCATCACCATGCTTTCGGTGAGCTCGAGCTCGAGGTGCTCGCTCATGCCGGTGGAGACCATGATGTCGCCCACGATGCGCACGAGCCCGCCGGTCCAGAGCTGGCGCGAGGAGAGGTTCACCGAGATCACGAGCGGCGGGAAGCCGCGGCGGCGCCATTCGCGGCCCTGCGCGCAGGCGGTCTCCAGCACCCACTCGCCGATCGGCACGATGAGGCCCGTTTCCTCGGCGAGCGGGATGAAGCGGTCGGGCCTCACCAGCCCGCGCTCCGGATGCTGCCAGCGCACCAGCGCCTCCACGCCGTCCACCAGGCCGGTGCGCATGTTGACGCGCGGCTGGTAGTGCAGGATCAGCTCGTTCCTCTCGATCGCGCGGCGCAGGCTGTGCTCCATGGACAGGCGCTCGTTGGCGATCTCGTTCATCTCCGCGGTGAAGAAGTTGAACGTGCTGCGGCCCTGGGACTTCGCGCGGTACATCGCGGCGTCGGCGTTCTTGAGCAGCGTGTTGGCGTCGGTGCCGTCGGTCGGATGGATGCTGATCCCGGCGCTGCAGCTGATGTTGAGCTCGTGCCCGCCCACCATCATGGGCTCGCCGATGCGCGTCATGATGCGGCGCATGCTGCGGAAGATGAGGTCCTCGCGCGTCTGGTCGTTGAGGATGAGGATGAACTCGTCGCCGCCGAGGCGCGCCACCGTGTCGCCGTCGCGCACCGACTTCTGCAGCCGCTCGGCGATGCGCCGCAGCACCTCGTCGCCGTAGTCGTGCCCGAGGCTGTCGTTGATGACCTTGAAGTGGTCGAGGTCGATGAACACCACCGCCACCGAGCGGGGGTTGCGCTGCGAGATGCAGGCCTGCTTGAGGCGGTCGTTCAGCAGGTGCCGGTTGGGCAGCCCCGTGAGCGCGTCGTAGTTCGCCTGCCGCTCGAGCTCCTCCTGGTAGCGCTTGCGCTCGATCGCGTACTGCATCGCGCGCAGCAGGAGCTCGCGGTCGATGCGGCCCTTCACCAGGTAGTCCTGCGCGCCGCTCTTCACCGCGTAGAGGGCGAGCGTCTCGTCGTCGTTGCCCGAAAGCACGATGATCGGCACCTTGGGCGCCTGCGCGTACACCTTGGAGAACGTGTCGATGCCGCTCGAGTCGGGCAGCGTGAGGTCGAGCAGCACGAGGGCGGCGCTCTCGCGCGAGAGCGCCTCGAGGCCCTGCGAGAGGCGGCCCACCGAGCGCAGGTCGAAGGCGCCCTCGGCGTCCTCGACGAGCATCTCGCGGATCAGCCGGGCGTCGCCCGGGTTGTCCTCGATGAGCAGGACCGAGTGCGGGGCGTCGCTCACCGGGGCAGCGTCGCGATGGTGAGCCAGAAGCGGTCGATCGACTGCACGACGACGATGAACTTGTCGAGGTCCACGGGCTTGGTCACGTAGCAGTTCGCGTGCAGGTGGTAGCTCTTCAGGATGTCCTCCTCGGCCTGCGAGGTGGTGAGGATCACGACCGGGATCGTCTTCAGCGACGCGTCGGTCTTGATCTCGGAGAGCACTTCCCGCCCGTCCTTCTTCGGCAGGTTCAGGTCGAGGAGGATCAGGTCCGGCCGCGGGGAGTCGCCGTACTTCCCGCGCCGGTGCAGGAAGTCGAGCGCCTCGACGCCGTCCTTCGTCCAGTGCAGGTTGTTGTAGACCTTGCCCTCGCGCAGCGCTTCCTGGGTGAGCCGGTAGTCCCCGGCGTTGTCTTCTACGAGCAGGATTTCCACGGGCGGCGATCCCTCGGTTCTAGTGAGCATCGGTTTCCTCCTTCATCGGGAGGGTGAAGAAGAACGTGCATCCCTTCCCCGGCAGGCCCTCGACCCAGATGCGGCCGCCGTGGCGATCGACGATCTTCTTGCAGATCGCGAGGCCGATTCCCGTGCCGGGATATTCGGAGCGGTTGTGCAGGCGCTGGAACATGAGGAAGATGCGCTCGGCGTACTGCGGGTCCAGCCCGATGCCGTTGTCGGCGATCGAGAAGAGCCACGCGCCGTCCGTGGGCCGTGCCGAGACGTGCACGCGCGGCTCCTCGGCGCCGCGGAACTTGAGCGCGTTGCCGACGAGGTTCTGGAAGAGCTGCGCGAGCTGGGCCTCGTCGCCGAAGACCGCGGGCAGCGCATCGTGGGTGATCGTCGCGCCGCTGCGCTCCTGCGCGCCGCGCAGGTTGGCGAGCGCCTTGGCGAGCGCCGCCTCGCTCGAGGCCTCGCGGAACTCGCGCCCGCGGGTGCCGACGCGCGAGTACGCGAGCAGGTCCTCGATCAGCTGCTTCATGCGCGCGGCGCCGTCCACGACGTAGGCCATGAACTCGCGGCCGCTGTCGTCGAACTTCTCCTTGTAGCGGCGCTCGAGGAGCTGCGTGTAGCTCGAGACCATGCGCAGCGGCTCCTGCAGGTCGTGCGAGGCGACGTAGGCGAACTGCTGCAGCTCCTCGTTGGAGCGCGCGAGCTCCCTCGCCTTCGCCTCGAGCTCGACGTGCGCGCGGCGCAATTCCTCCTCGGCCTCGCGCCGCGCCATGAGCATGCCGATCTGCCGCCCGACGCCGAGCCCCAGGTCGAGGAGCCACTCGTCCTGCGGGCGCGGATCGCGTGCGTAGAACTCGATCGTGCCGAGCACGCGCTCGCCGAGGCAGATCGGCAGCGCGAACGCGCCGTGCAGCCCCGCGGCGACCGCGAGCCGGCCGCGCGCGAAGTCGGCCTTCTCCGCGACGTCCTCCACCCAGATCGGGATGCCGGTCTTCAACGTCCTGCGGATGATGCCGACGTGGCCGGGGACGAACGTGGACTCGGCGCTCGTCTCGAGGAAGCGCCGGATCGCGGGATCGTCCTCCGACCAGTACTCGATGCAGTGCAGGCGGTTCTCGGCCTCGTCGAGGCTCCAGCGCGCGCCGCACGCCCAGCCGAAGCGGCGGCACATCTCCTCGATGATCCCGGTGATCGCCTCGGCGACCGTCTGCGCATGGCCGAGGAGCTCGCCCACCGAATGCTCGATGCCCTGGCGCCGCTCCGAGCGCACGCGCTCGGTGATGTCGATGATGGTGCCGATGAGCCCCGCGACGCGCCCCTCGGAATCGCGGAACGTCGCCTTGTAGTAGATCGCGTGGTGGAGCTTGCCGTCGCGCGTGCGGATCTCGACCTCATAGGACTGGTTGCCGGGGTTCGCCCACAGCTCCTCGTCCATCTCGCGATGGCGCGCCGCGATCGCCGGATTTTCCGGATAGAGCTCGGCGACCTTCGATCCCACGATCTGGCCGCGCGGCACCGAGAAGAAGTCCTCCCAGGCCTGGTTCACGCCGAGGTAGCGGCCGTCGCGCGCCTTGTAGAAGACCGGCACCGGCAGGACCTCGATCAGCTCCTGCGTGATGTGGAGCGCGTCCTCGGGCCGGGGCTGGTCCCCTTCCAGCACGGCGAGGATCGACGGCAACTCGGCACCCGGTGAATTCAAGGCTCGGCCCGCCTCCGGTCGCAGGGAAAGGCGCGTGCATCTTAACCCGTTTTAATCGGCGCCTCGTTCCACCCCGAGACGCCGCCGATCGACGGGCGGCAAGACCCGATGAAAGGAAACGCCATGACCGCGCTTCGCATCCTCGCCGCCCTCGCCCTCCTCGCGGCGACCGCCTGCGCCCACGCCGTGGGACGAATGGCGGACCTGCAGGTCCAGGACCGCGCCACCGGCCGCGCGCTTCCCGTCTACTGGCACGAGGGCCGGCCCTACATCGCGGGCGAGCCCGGACACGAATACCGGGTCGTGCTCGCCAATCGCCGCGGCGAGGACCTGCTCGCGGTGGTCTCGGTCGACGGCGTGAACGTGCTGTCCGGCGAGACCGCGAACCCGGGCCAGGGCGGATACGTGCTGGGCCCGTGGCGACGCGTGGAGATCGACGGATGGAGGAAGAGCCTCGACCAGGTGGCGGCGTTCTACTTCACCTCGCTCGGCGATTCGTACGCCGGTCGCACGGGGCGGCCCGCGAACGTCGGTGTGATCGGCGTCGCGCTCTTCCGCCGCGCCGAGCCCCCGCCGCCGCCGTGGCAGGACATCGCGCCGGAGGCGAAGGACGAATCGGCCTCTCCGGCGCGGGCGCAGGGAGCGCCGTCTTCGGAGCCCTTTTCGAACCGGCCGTCTTCGGGCGCGGCGGCGAAGCGAGTGGCGCCGGCCGTGCCCGCGATGGCCGCGCCGCTCGGCACCGGGCACGGCCGGCGCGAGGATTCACCGGTGCGCTACGTGGATTTCCAGCGCGCGAGCGAGTTTCCGGTGGAGACCGTCACGCTCTACTACGACAGCTACGCCAACCTGCTGGCGCAGGGGATCGTCCCGCGGCGCGCCTGCCGGCGGCGACCGGATCCGTTCCCGGCGCGTTTCGTTCCCGATCCGTCCTGAAGCGTGGCGGCCTGCGCCCTCGCGCGTTCCTTCCCCGTACACTGTGCGGGGATGGAGCCGTCCGACGAAGAGCTCATGGTTTCGTACGCGAGGGGCGAGGCGCGCGCCTTCGAGGCGCTCTATGCGCGGCACAAGGGCGCGCTCTACCGCTTCGTGCTGCGCTCGACGAAGACCGCGGGCGAGGCCGAGGAGCTCGCGCAGGAGATCTGGATGCGCGTGATCGGCGCGCGGGTTTCCTACGAGCCGCGCGCGAAGTTCACGACCTGGCTCTTCTCGATCGCGCACAACCGGCTGGTGGACCACTGGCGCGTCCGCGGCCTCGCGCTCGTCTCCCTCGACGATGCGGGCGACGACGACGATCCGCCGGAACCGGCGGCCGGTCCCGAGGCCGAACCGGAACGGGCGCTCGAGGCGGCGCAGGTCGCGAGAAAGCTGGCGCATGCCATCGCGGCGCTGCCCTTGGCGCAGCGCGAGGCCTTCCTCCTGCACCAGGAGGGCGGGCTCACGGCCGCGGAGATCGCGCGCGCCACGGGGTCGAACGAGGAGGCGGCGAAGAGCCGCGTGAGATACGCGATGAGGAAGCTCAGGGAAGCGATCGGCGATGAGTGAGCCCAACGACCGACTGGAGCGCGCCTACCGTTCGCTCGCGCGCGAGGAGCCGCCGGCTTCGCTCGACGCGTCGATCCTCGCCGCCGCGCGCCGCGCCGTCGCCCGTCCCTCGCTCGCGCGCCGTTGGGGCGTCCCGGTGTCCGCCGCCGCGGTGCTCGCGCTCGCGATCGGCGTCACTCTCGAGATGCAGCACGAGAGGCCGGGAATCGAGGTGTCGGCGCCGGCGAGCGAGAGCGCTCCTGCGCCCGCGGCGAAGCAGGAGATGGCCGCACCCGCGCGCGCGCCCGAGGCGAAGCCCGAGGCGGCGCTCGTCGCCCCGGAGAAGCGCGTCGAGAGCCGGCAGGCGAAGAGCGTCGCGGCGACTCCGGGCGCCGAGACTCACCACGAGCCGGCGGGGGGCGAATCGGCGCCCGGCGCGCGCGACGTCGTCCCCGAAATGCCGGCGGTGCCGGCGGCTCGCTCGCAACCGGGCGAGGCTCCGGCAGCTTCCGCGGAGCGCGAGCGAGCGCCGGCTTCCGCGCAGCGAGCCCCCGCTTCCGCGCAACGCGAGGTTCCCCAGACCTTTCCCGCGGCGCCTCCTGCTTCGCGAGCGAACGCCGCGATGCAAGCGCCTCGAGCGCAGGCCGCGCCATCGCTCGAGGGCGCACCAGCCGCACCGCCCTCGCCCGCCGCCGCACAGGAGGGGCGCCTCGCCGCGCCCGCAGCGAGCATGGCGAAGCGCTCCGCGGGCGCGGGCGCGGACCTGTCCGCCGCGCCCGCCAGCCCGGCCGCCGAGCTGGAGAGAATCGCAAAGCTGCGCGAGGAGGGTCGCGACGTCGAGGCCGATCGCGCGCTCGAGGAATTCCGCAAGCGCTTCCCCGCGTACCGCATCGACGACGCCACCTGGCGGCGCGTGAAGCCGCGCTGATCAGCCCCCGGGCGCGGGCTTCTCGAGGTCGGCGCGCGGATATCGCACCGCGAGCGCGTGGAGGAACGCGCGCGGCTCGGCGGGCGAGATGACGACGACGCGCGAGGCCGTGCGCAGCACCACCGCGCGCGCCGGCTCGGTCACGAACGCGCGATAGTTGCCGAGCGCGCGGTTGCGGAACAGGCCGCTGATCGCGAAAAGCCCGCCGTTTCCGAACACGCGGATCGAACGCTGCATCGCCTCCGGGTCGTGCCAGGCGCGCTCCAGCCCGTCGAGCGGCACGCGCGTGGACCAAAGCAGTCGCCGCACCTCGAGCGAGCTGCCGTCGATCGTGTATCCCCGCACCACGAACAGCAGCGCACCCGCGACCGCGAGCGGCGGCGTGCAGACCAGGAATCTTGCGATCGCACCGGGCGCCGACGATCCGCGCGGCAGCGTTCCCCACAAGGCGCCGGCCACGACCGCGAGCAGCGCGAGCGCTGCGACGGACGCCACCTTGAGCCGCGGCGCCCACGGCGCCGCATCGAATCGCATCATGCCCCTGGCCTCCCGGGAAGGAACGGCGCGCAGAGGATATCAGCTTCGTCAGGGGGCGCGATCGATCCGCAGCATGCGCTCCGTCTCGTGCGCCGCGGCGAGGCGCGGCTCGTGCGCCGCGAGGAGGTCGCTCCTCGAGACGATGCCCAGCACGCGGCGCGGATGCTCGCGATCGACCACCGGCAGCCGGCCGACGCGCTCGCGCACCATGTGGTCGGCGGCTTCGCGCAGCGTGTTGTCCGGAAACGCGACCGCCGGGGAGCGGCGGATGATGCGGCGTACGGCGATGTCGCGCGGGTGCTCCGCGGCGTAGATGTCGCGCCGCGTCACGACCCCGAGAAGAATGCCTTGCGCATCGAGCACCGGGAAGCCCTGGTGGGTGAGCCCCGCGCCGCCCGCCTTGAGCATCGCGCGGATCGCATCGAGCGGTTCCTCGGCCGCGAACGTCACGACCTGCCGGCTCATCGCTTCGTCCACGCGCACCTGCGAGAGGAAGTCCGCGGCATATTCGGTGCGCACCACCGTGCCGCGGCGCGCGAGCTTCTCGGTCATGATCGAGTGGCGCATGAGCAGGTGAGAGGCGAGGTAGGCGGCCGTGCATCCGGCGAGGAGCGGCAGGAGCCCGAGCGGCTGGCGCGTCGTCTCGAAGGCGAACACCACCGAGGCGAGCAGCGCGTGGGAGGCACCCGCGAAGATCGCCGCCATGCCGACCAGCCCGGCGACGTGCGGGTCCACGCCGAGCGAGGGGACCAGCGCGAGGGCCGCGGCCCCGATCAGCGTGCCCAGGCCGCCGCCGATCGTGAAGAGCGGCGCGAGCGTGCCGCCGGAGGTGCCGCTGCCGAGATACACGGACCACGACACGAGCTTCAGCACGACGAGCACGAGGAGCGCGCCGCCGAGGATGCCGCCGGAGAGGATCGCGTCGATGTTGGCGTAGCCGACGCCGAGCGTGCGCGGCTCGAGGAGCCCGACCGCGCCCACGACGATCGCGCCGAGCGCCGGCCACCACATCCAGTGCACCGGAAGCTTCGCGAACGCGTCCTCCAGGCCGTAGACGAGCCGCGTGATCCCGACCGACGCGAGGCCGATGGCGACGCCCAGGAGCGCGTAGAACGCGAGCGCCTCCCAGCCGGGTTGCGCGATCTGCGGCAGCGTGAAGACCGGCGCGCTTCCCACCAGCGCCATGCGCGTCGCCGTGGCGGCGGCCGAGGCGAGCGCGACCGGGATGATCGAGCGCGGGCGATACTCGAAGAGC
>DATIZV010000344.1:0-4174 GCA_035516915.1 Usitatibacter sp.
GACCGGCTCGCGCTCTCGGTGGCGGTGGGCGCGCAGGCGGTCCCGGGTTTCTGGCTCGCGCTCGTGCTGATCATCGTCTTCGCGGTGAAGTTTCCCATCTTCCCGGTCTCCGGCGACACCACGTGGAAGCATTTCGTGCTCCCCGCGATCGTGCTGGGCGCCGGATCGATCCCCTCGGTGATGCGCCTCACGCGGAGCGGGCTCCTCGAGGTGCTGGGCTCGGACTACATCCGCACCGCGCGGGCCAAGGGATTTCGCGGAATCCGCCTCCTCACGCGGCACGCGATGAGGAACGCCATGCTTCCCGTGGTCAACGTGCTCGCCGTGCAGCTCGGCCACAAGCTCGGCGGATCGGTGATCGTGGAGTCGGTGTTCGCGCTGAACGGCCTCGGGCGACTCGCGTGGCAGTCGATCCTCGGCGGTGACGTCCCGACCGTGCAGATGCTGGTGTTCGTGTTCGCGATCACGTTCGTCGTCCTCACCTTCCTCGCGGACCTGCTCGGCGCATGGCTCGACCCGCGCATCCGGCTGGGATGAGGTTTCCGTGAGCGACGCTTCCCTGCTGCCGGGCCTTCCCCCGCTCCCCGCCGCTCCCGACGAGGCGCCGCCCTCGCCGCGCGCGCTCCTCGTGCGGCGGATGCTGCGGCACAAGGGCTTCCTCACCGGGCTCGCGTTGATGGTCCTGCTCGCGCTCCTCGCCGCGTTCGCCCCCCTGATCGCGGGCCACGATCCGTTCAACCAGGACCTCGCGCACCGCCTCATGCCGCCGGTGTGGTCGGGCGGGAGCTGGGTGCACGCGTTCGGGACCGACCACCTGGGACGCGACTACCTCGCGCGCCTCCTCTACGGAGCGCGCATCTCGCTCGCGATCGGCCTCGGCGCGGCGAGCGTGGGCTGCGTGATCGGCGTGACGCTCGGCGTGTGCGCGGGATACTTCGGCGGGCGCGTCGACCAGGCAGTGAGCTATCTCCTCACCTGCCAGCTCGCGCTCCCGGGACTGCTGCTCGCGATGGCGCTGGTGTTCCTCATCGGACCCTCGGTCGGCGTGGTGATCCTCGTGATCGGGTCGCTGCACTGGTCCTACTATCTCGTGGTCACGCGTGCCGCGACGATGCAGCTCAAGCGCCTCGACTTCATCGCGGCGGCCGAAGCGATCGGCGAAAGCCGGCGCCAGGTGATCGTGCACGAGCTCCTGCCGAACCTCCTCAATCCGATCCTCGTGATCTTCACGCTCGAGATCGGCGTCGCGGTGCTCGCGGAGGCGGCGCTCTCGTTCCTCGGCGTGGGCGTGCAGCCGCCGACGCCTTCGTGGGGGCTCATGATCGCCGAGGGCAAGGACGCGATGTTCTTCCGTCCCTGGCTCGTCGTGCTGCCGGGCGCCATGCTCTTCCTGCTGGTGATGGCGGCGAACCTGCTGGGCGACGGCCTGCGCGACGTGACCGCCCCCGAGAGCCGCAACTGACGATGGACCGGGCCGCCCCGCTGCTCCGGGTTTGCGACCTGCGCGTCGACATCGACACGGCGGCGGGCCCGCTGCACGCCGTGCGCGGCATCGGCTTCACGCTCGAGCGCGGCGAGGCGCTCGGCATCGTGGGCGAATCGGGCAGCGGCAAGTCGATGACCGCGCTCGCGCTGATGGGCCTCCTGCCGGCGCGCGCCCGCCGCAGCGCCGCGGCGGTCGAGCTCGACGGCGCAGACCTCCTCGCGATGCCGGACCGCGAGCTCGCCGCGCGCGTGAACGGCAAGGCGATGGCCATGGTGTTCCAGGAGCCGATGACCTCGCTCAACCCGGTGTACACCATCGGGCGCCAGCTCACCGAGATGGTGCCGGCCGCCGCGGGGCGCTCGCGCGGCGAGGCGCGCAGCCGCGCCCTCTTCCTCCTGGAAAAGGTGGGAATCCCCGCGCCGCGCGAGCGGATGGGGCAGTACCCGCACGAGCTCTCCGGCGGCCAGCGCCAGCGCGTCATGATCGCGATGGCGCTCATGAACGAGCCGCGCCTCGTCATCGCCGACGAGCCGACCACCGCGCTCGACGTGACCATCCAGGCGCAGATCCTGCGGCTCATCGCGGCGCTGCAGCGCGAGCTCGGCATGGCGATGATCCTCATCACGCACGACCTGGGCATCGTCTCGCGCACCGTGGATCGGGTCGCGGTGATGTACGCGGGCGAGATCGTCGAGAGCGGCCCGACCGCGGACGTGCTGCGCGCCCCGCTCCATCCGTACACCCGCGGGCTCCTGGAAAGCATTCCGCAGCCCGGCGCGGGCCGCCGCCGCCTCGGCGCGATTCCCGGCATGGTGCCCGCCCTCACGGGCGCCGTCCCGGGATGCGCCTTCGCGAGCCGCTGCGCGCTCGCCGCGCCCTCATGCCGCGCGGCACCGCCGCCGCTGCGCACGCTCGAAGGCCGCGCCTACCGCTGCGTGATCGAGCCCGCGGCGCTCTCCGCGACGCTCGCGACGCTGCGCCCGGCGAACGAGGATGCGGCGCGCGAGGAACGCTCCGCGGAGGCCGGGACGCCGATCCTCGAGGCGCGCTCGGTGCGTTGCACGTTCCGCGTCCGGCGCGGGCTCTTCGCCCGCTCGCGCAACCTCGACGCCGTCGACGGCGTGTCGCTCGACCTCGCGCGCGGGGAAGCGCTCGCGCTCGTGGGAGAGTCGGGTTGCGGCAAGACGACGCTCGCGCGCATCCTGCTCGGCCTGCAGGCGCCGAGCGCGGGCGAGGTGCTCCTCGACGGCCGTCCGCTGGGGGAGACTGCGATGCGCCGGCGCGCACGCCGCATCCAGCCGGTCTTCCAGGACCCCTACGGCTCGCTCAACCCGCGCCGCTCGATCGGCGAGATCATCCGCCGGCCGCTCGACGTGCACGGCGTCGGCGAGCCGGCGCGCCGCCGCCTCGAGGTCGAGGCGATGATGGAGCGCGTCGGGCTCGCGCCGCGACTGCACGACGCGTACCCGGGCCAGCTCTCCGGGGGGCAACGCCAGCGCGTGGCGATCGCGCGTGCGCTGGTGGTGCGACCGCAGGTGCTGGTGTGCGACGAGCCCACCTCCGCGCTCGACGTCTCCGTGCAATCGCAGATCCTCAACCTGCTCGGCGAGCTGCGCGACGAGATGGGACTCACCTACCTCGTGATCACGCACGACCTGGGCGTGGTGGAGCACCTGGCGAGCCGCGTGGCGGTCATGTATTCGGGCCAGATCGTGGAGATCGGCGACAAGGAGGCGATCTTCCGCGCGCCGCGCCACCCGTATACGCGCATCCTCCTCGATTCGGTCATGACGCTGCGGCCCGGGGCAGGCGTCCCCGACACGGCGCTCGGCGCCGCGCCCTCCGATGCGCTCGCGGTTCCCTCGGGATGCCGCTTCCATCCGCGCTGCCCCAAGGCGATCGCGCGCTGCGTTTCCGAAGCGCCGGCGCTGGAGGGAAACGTACGCTGCCTGCTCGCGCCGGCGCGATGAGCGGGCCCATTCGCGGAGGACGGATGCGTGAGGCGATGACCATCGACCAGGTGAAGGAGCTCTTCTCGCGCCGCAGCCTGTGGCAAGCATGGCTGGAGGTCGAAGCGGCGCTCGCCGTCGCGCAGGCTTCGCTCGGGATGATCCCTCGCGACGCCGCCGAACGCATCGCGGCCCGCGCGACGCTCGGCGCGCTCGACGAGGAGGCGCTCGCGCGCGACATCGCCCGAACCCGGGCGCCGATCGTCTCGCTGGTGCGCGCGCTCGCCGAGGCCTGCGGGCCCGAAGCCGGCGCCTACGTGCACTGGGGCGCGACCACGCAGAACGTCACGCAGACCGGCCGGATCCTGCGTCTTCGCACCGCGCACGAAGCGATCGTCCGGCGCCTCGGCGCGATCCTCGAGAAGCTCGCCGTGCTCGCCGAAGAGGGAGCCGAGTGGATCACCGCGGGACGCACCAACCGGCGCCATGCGCTGCCCATCACCTTCGGCTTCAAGGTGGCGGGATGGATCGACGAGTTCCTGCGCCACGAGGCGCGCCTCGCCGCCGTCGAGCCGCGCGCGTTCACCGTGCTCTGGGGCGGGGCGATCGGAGCCATGCATTCCTTCGGGCCGGAAGGCGAGGCCCTCAGCCGCGCGCTCGCCGCGCGGCTCGGCCTCGCCGCGCCCACCATCGCCTCGCGCGCCGCCACCGACCACATCGCGGAATACGTGCTGCTCCT
>DATIZV010000345.1:0-5500 GCA_035516915.1 Usitatibacter sp.
GCGGTCGAAAGCGTGATCTTGCGCCGGGAAATCGACAAGCCCTCCGGGTCCATAACGATTTTCAGGGCCTCGGCGACGTTGTCGTAATTGAACAGCGGCTCACCCATCCCCATCAGGACGATATTGGTCACCTGCCGATCAGTCTGAGGCGACGGCCACTCGCCGAGCGCATCGCGCGCGATCATGACCTGAGCAACGATTTCCTCTGCCGTCAGGTTGCGGACCAAGCGCTGGGTGCCGGTATGGCAGAACGAGCAGCTGAGCGTGCAGCCGACCTGCGAGGAGACGCACAAGGTGCCGCGGTCTTCCTCCGGGATGAACACGGTCTCGATGCCGTTGCCGATGCCCACGTCGAAGAGCCACTTCACGGTGCCGTCGGCGGAGCGATGCTCGGACAGGACCGCGGGCGCGCGCACTTCCGCGGTCCGCCCGAGCTTCTCGCGCAGCGACTTGGCGAGGTCGGTCATCGCGTCGAAGTCGTCGACGCCGCGCTGGTGGATCCAGCGGAACACCTGCCTCGCGCGGAACGGCTTCTCGCCGAGCGCGGCGAGCCACTGGGTGAGCCGCGGCAGCGTGAAGTCGAGCAGGTTGGCGCGTTCGCTCATCGGTGCGCAGCCGTTCAGCGCGAGTAGACCTGGCTCTGCGGGAAGAAGTACGCGATCTCGGTTGCCGCGGTCGCCGGAGCATCCGATCCATGCACCGCATTGGCGTCGATCGATTGCGCGAAATCGGCGCGGATCGTGCCTTTCGCGGCCTTCTTCGGATCGGTCGCGCCCATCAGGTCGCGGTTCTTCAGGATGGCGCCCTCGCCCTCGAGAACCTGGATCATCACCGGTCCGGAGATCATGAAATCGACCAGGTCGTCGAAGAACGGCCGGCCCTTGTGCACCGCGTAGAACCCTTCCGCGTCGTTGCGCGAGAGGTGCGTCATGCGCGCGGCGACGATGCGCAGCCCCGCCTTCTCGAACCGGGCGTAGATCTCCCCGATCACGTTCTTGGCGACCGCGTCGGGTTTGATGATCGAGAGGGTGCGCTCCACCGCCATGGATTTCTCCGCTAAATTGATGAAATGATTAGCTTTTCATTCTAGCACAGCGGGCGGACGGCGGCTAGCCCGCGGGCGGAAAAATCGCTCCGGGGGACCATGCCGGAACGAGACCCGCGCGGCCCGCGGAGCAGGAGAACTCCGCGGCCACGCCGATTCCCGGCACCCATGCGACACGCCCGCCGCGGAACAGGATCGGCAGGCGCTCGCGCTGCCATTCGGGAATCGCGGCCTCGCGAAGCAGGTTCTTGAGCGTGCGCGAGGGCCCCGCCGGCGAGAGGCGCAGGCGCTCTCCGCCGAGACGCGGTGCGAAGTGCCATTCTCCGGCGCGGCCCAGGTCCGCCGCGATGCCGGCGCCGAGCGCCGGCGCGAAGCGCACCTCCCCGCGGCCGGCGCCCAGGTCGATGCGATCCTCGCCGTGCCATGCCACGCGCCAGCCCGGAGACTCGGCGTCGGCGACGCGGGGCGCCACTCGCGCCACGCCGCGGTGGCGCACGAGCATCGCGCCGTCGTGGAGGACGCGCACGCGGGCATCGCCGCGCGCTTCGTAGAGCTGGCGCGTCATCTCGGCGAGGCGCGCCCGGCTCGGCATCGCGAGGCCCTCGAGCGCGAGGAATGCGCGCACGGCGTTCGCACGGCGCTCGGCGCAGAGGCGCACGTCGAGCGCGAGGCCTGCGCCGGGCGCGGAGGGCACTCCGTCGAGGCGGGCGAGCTCGTCCGCCAGCCTCGAGCCCGCAGCCGCATGGCCCGCGCAGCGCGCCGTCGCCTCGCGCCAGCCGGCGAAGCGCGCGTCCAGGCGCGGCGCGATCTCGTGGCGCAGGTAGTTGCGATCGGGCGCGAGCGAGGCGTTCGACTCGTCCTCGATCCATCGCAGCGCGCGAGCCCCGGCATGCTCGCGCAGTGCGGAGCGCGCGACGCCGAGGAGCGGGCGGAAGAGGCGCACGTGGGAACCCGGCAGCTCGCGCAGCTCGGGCATCGCCGCAAGTCCCTTGAGCCCGGTTCCGCGAAGCACCTGCAGCAGCACGGTCTCCGCCTGGTCGTCGAGGTGGTGCGCGAGGGCGACGAAGGGCTCGGCGCGCGCCGCGTAGACGGCATGGCGCCGCGCGCGAGCCGCCGCTTCCATTCCTTCCCCCGCATCGCGCGCGACGTGCACGCGCTCGATCGAGAGCGGGATGCCGCGGGCATCGCAGAGCTCGGCGCAGAACCGCGCCCAGGCATCGGCGTTGGGGCTCAGCCCGTGGTGGACGTGGACCGCCGTGAGCGCGTGGCCTCGCGCCGGAGCCACGAGCCCGAGCCCGTCGAGGAGGACGACCGAATCAAGGCCGCCGGAAAGTCCCACGCAAATCGGGACACCGGCGGGAACGGCGGCCGCGAGGCGCGCGGCGATGTGCCGATCGAGGTCCATGAGACAGGATAGCGCGCGCGAAGCCGCTTGCCCGGCGACGTCGAGCGGCGGCCGCAGTGCCGGGAGGGCGAGGATGCCTGTTCCGTCCGCTCCAACGGCGTTCCCGCTGCCGGCATCGCTCTATTCTGCGGTCAATTTGAACTTGCCGTAGTTCACCCAGCGCTCCTGGCGGCGCTCGAGCAACTGCTCGGCGGAGAGGTCCTGCAGCGTGCGCAGGCTCTCCTGGATCGCCTTCTTCACGTTCTTGGCCGCCTCCGCCGGATCGCGGTGCGCGCCGCCGAGCGGCTCCGCGATCACCTTGTCGATCACGCCGAGCGCCTTGAGCCGCGGCGCCGTGATGCCGAGGCTTTCCGCCGCCTCTCCGGCGTTCTCCGCGCTCTTCCAGAGGATCGCGGCGCAGCCTTCGGGCGAGATCACGGAATAGGTGGAGTACTGCAGCATGAGCGTCACGTCGCCCACGGCGATCGCGAGCGCGCCGCCGGAGCCGCCCTCGCCGATCACGGTGACCACGATCGGAACGCGCAGCCCGGCCATCGCGTAGAGGTTGCGCCCGATCGCCTCCGACTGGCCGCGCTCCTCCGCGCCGATTCCCGGATAGGCGCCCGGCGTATCCACGAAGGTGAGGAGCGGAATCGCGAATTTCTCCGCGAGCTTCATGAGCCGCAGGGCCTTGCGGTATCCCTCGGGCCGCGGCATGCCGAAGTTGCGGAAGATCTTGTCGTTGGTGTCGCGCCCCTTCTGCTGCCCGATCACCATGACCGTGCGGCCGTTGAAGCGCGCGAGGCCGCCCACGATCGCCGGGTCGTCGGCGAAGGCGCGGTCGCCGTGCATCTCCTCGAAGTCGCTGCAGATCGCGTTCACGTAGTCGAGCGTGTAGGGGCGCTGCGGATGGCGCGCGACCTTCGAGATCTGCCAGGCGGTGAGCTTGCCGTAGATCTCCTTGGTGAGCTCGCGGCTCTTCTTGGAGAGGCGCTCGATCTCCTGGGAGATGTCGACCGCGCTGTCGTCCTGCACGAAGCGCAGCTCCTCGATCTTCTGCTCGAGCTCGGCGATGGGCTGCTCGAAATCCAGGAAGCTGGTCTTCACGGCGCGGGAGATCTCGGGAGACGACGAATCATAGCAGCCGACGATACAATGCGGCATGGCGAAGCGACTCACGAAGATCGTCACGCGCACCGGCGACGACGGCACCACGGGCCTGGGCGACGGCACGCGCACCGGCAAGGATTCCCCGCGCATCGAGGTGCTCGGCAACGTCGACGAGCTCAACTCGGCGATCGGCTGCGTGCTCGCCGAGGCGCTCCCCGACGCGGTGCGCGAGGCGCTCGCTCCGGTGCAGAACGACCTCTTCGACCTCGGCGGCGAGGTGTGCATCCCGGGGCGCTCCGCCCTGTGGGACGCGCACGTGGAGCGGCTCGATGCGAGGATCGAGAGCCTGCGCGAGCCGCTCCCGCCGCTTCGCGATTTCGTCTTCCCCGGCGGCTCGCGCGCCGGCGCGATGTGCCACCTCGCCCGCGCCGTCTGCCGGCGCGCGGAACGCTCGCTGGTCGCGCTCGGCGCGCGCGAGCAGGTCTCCGAGCTCAGCGTGAAGTACCTGAACCGCCTCTCGGACCTGCTCTTCCTCGCCGCGCGCACGATCAACGCGGCGGCGGCATCGCCGGAGACGATCTGGCAGCCGGGCGGCGAAGCGAGCTAGCGCCGCTCGCGATCGAGCGCGCGGCAAAGCTCGGCGATGCCGTCGGGCGTGCGCAGCGTCGGGCGCTGCAGGCGGTCGGGCGAAACGAAGATCAGCCGTCCTTCGCGCACCGCGGAGAGCGCGCGATGCGCCTGCCAGTTCTCGCGGAACGCCTTCGCCGTCGGCGCCGAGCCCACGCCGACGATCACCGCGGGATCGCGAGCGTAGAGCGCCTCGAGCGACACCTCGGGTGCCACCCCGGGAAGGTCCGCGAAGACGTTGCGCGCGCCGCAGATCGAGAGCGCCTCGTTCATGAAGTGCTTGCCGGAGATGGTGGTGAGCGGCCGGTCCCAGATCTCGAGGAACACCGGGACCGGCGGCCTTCCCGAGTAGGTGCGCCGCAGCCGCGCGAGCTTCTCCTCGTACGCCGCCGATTGCGCCTTCGTGTCGGCGCCGGCGAGCGCGCCGAGCCTCGCGAGGAGCGGCGGCACGTCCTCGAGCGTGCGCGCCCCGGCGACGAAGACCGCCGGCCCGAGCCGCGCGATCCGGTCCACCTCCTCGGGACGGATGCTGTCCTTCCATGCGAGGACCAGGTCGGGACGCAGCGCCGCGAGCGCCTCGAGCGAGAGGCCGGCGGCGGTCGCGACGCGCGGCAGGCGTTTCGCCTCGGGCGGATAGTCGCTGAACGCGCTCGCTCCCACGACGCGATCGCCCGCGCCGATCGAGAACACGAGCTCGGTGAGGAACGGCGCGAGCGTGACGATGCGCTGCGCGGGATGCGCGAGCTCGACCGTGCGGCCGAGGTCGTCCTTCACGGCGATCGGAGAGGCGGCGGCGGAGAGACTGATGCAAAAGGCGAGGAAACCACGGATGAACACAGATGAACACGGATGGTCTCCGCGCAGGAATCGCACCCCGAATCCTTCAGGCGTCACTTCGAAATCGTCTGAACCTTCGAAGCCAATCTGTGTTCATCCGTGTTCATCGGTGGTTCCTTCGCCTTTCCCAGGAGCGCGCGGCGCTTGAGGTACGCCTCGCGGGCGATGGCGCAATCCTCGAGGAAGGCCGGCAGCTCCTCGAGCGTGATCGCCTGCGCGCCGTCGACCAGCGCCTTGCGCGGCTCGGGATGGATGTCGGTGAGGACCAGGTTCGCGCCCGCGACGATGCCCTGCGCGGCGGCATGGAAGATGTCCTGGATGCCGTCGGGATCGGCCGCGCGTAGCCCGACCGAATGCGAAGGATCGATGCACACCGGCATGCGCGTGAGGCGTTTCACCACCGGCACGTGGGCGAAGTCGACGAGGTTCCTGTGCGGGTCGCCGAAGTGGGTCTTCATGCCGCGCAGGCAGAACACGATGTCGCGGTTGCCCGCGCT
>DATIZV010000346.1:0-4819 GCA_035516915.1 Usitatibacter sp.
TTCAACATCCTGAGCGAGACGCGCCACGCCTCCGGTCTCGATCCCGAGGTCGCCAGCGCGCTCGACGATGCCTTGCACGCGATGTCGCGCCGCATCGCCATCTACCGTTCAGCGGCCACCGCGTTCGAGGGATTGAGCCTCGGCAGCATCCTGCTGTTGGCGGCGATCGGCCTCGCGATCACCTTCGGCGTCATGGGCGTGATCAACATGGCGCACGGCGAGCTCATCATGATCGGCGCCTACGCCACCTACGTCGTGCAATCGGTCTTCCGCTCGCGCTGGCCCGCGGCGTTCGACTGGTACCTGCCGGTCGCCGTACCGTTCGCCTTCGCGGCCTCGGCTGCGGTGGGCATGGCGCTCGAGCGCGCCGTCATTCGCCGCCTCTACGGCCGACCGCTCGAAACGCTGCTCGCGACGTGGGGCATCAGCCTCGTCCTCATCCAGGCGGTGCGCACGATCTTCGGCCCGCAGAACGTGCAGGTGGAGAATCCCGCCTTCATGTCCGGCGGCATCGAGATGTTCCCCGGCGTCGTGCTGCCGTGGAGCCGCATCGTCATCATCGGCTTCGCCGCCGCCGTGCTCGCCGCGGTGGGGGTGCTCCTCGCGCGCACCCGCCTCGGCCTTTTCGTGCGCGGCGTCACGCAGAACCGCGCGATGGCTGCCTGCGTGGGCGTGCGCACCGCGCGCATCGACACCTGGGCCTTCGGGCTCGGCGCCGGGCTCGCGGGCCTCGCGGGCTGCGCGCTCTCGCAGATCGGCAACGTCGGGCCGGATCTCGGCCAGTCGTACATCGTCGACTCGTTCATGGTGGTGGTGCTGGGCGGGGTGGGGCAGCTCGCCGGGACGGTATACGCGGCGCTCGGGCTCGGGTTCGCGGACAAGCTCATCGAGTCCTGGTCGGGGGCCGTGCTCGCGAAGATCGCGGTCCTCGCGTTCATCATCGTCTTCATCCAGAAGCGCCCGCAGGGCCTGTTCGCCCTCAAGGGCCGCGCGGTGGAAGCATGATGCTCGGGCGACTCTACGGCGCGAAGGCCTGGGGCGCGTTCGCCGCCGCCGCGGCCGTGGTCTTCGTGGTCGTGCCGGTGCTGAACCTCGCGGTCCCGGCGTCGAGCCCGCTCCACCTCTCGGCCTTCGGCGTGACGCTCGGCGGCAAGATCATGTGCTACATGATCGTCGCCGTCGCGCTCGACCTCGTGTGGGGCTACGCGGGCATCCTTTCGCTCGGACACGGCCTGTTCTTCGCCCTCGGCGGCTACGCGTTCGGCATGTACCTCATGCGCCAGATCGGCGCCGACGGCCAGTATCACGTGGACATGCCCGACTTCATGGTCTTCCTCGACTGGAAGACCTTCCCGTGGCAGTGGTGGAACTCCCAGAGCTTCCTGTGGTGCGCGTTCCTGGTGGTCGCCGTGCCGGGAATCGTCGCCTTCGTCTTCGGCTACTTCGCGTTCCGCTCGCGGGTGAAGGGCGTCTATTTCTCGATCATCACCCAGGCGCTCACGTTCGCGGTGATGCTGCTCTTCTTCCGCAACGCGACCGGATTCGGAGGCAACAACGGCTTCACGGATTTCAAGCGCATCCTCGGCATTCCCATCGCGACGCGCGAGATGCGCATGGCGCTCTTCGCGATCACCGGAGGAGTGCTCGCCGCGACGCTCCTCCTCGCCCGTTTCGTCGTCGCCTCGCGCTTCGGGCGGGTGCTCGCCGCGATCCGCGACGCCGAGGCGCGCGTGATGTCCTGCGGCTACGACACGCTCTGGTACAAGCTCTTCGTGTGGACGCTCTCGGCGATCCTGTGCGGCATCGCGGGCGCGCTCTACGTGCCGCAGGTGGGCATCATCAACCCGAGCGAGATGTCGCCGGCGAACTCGATCGAGATCGCGATCTGGGTGGCGGTCGGCGGACGCGGCACGCTGGTGGGCCCGATCGTGGGCGCCGGCCTCGTGAACGCCGCGAAGAGCGTCTTCACCGTCGCTTTCCCCGAGTACTGGCTGTACGTGCTGGGAGGGCTCTTCATCGCGGTGACCCTCTTCCTGCCCGAGGGAGTCGTCGGCCTCGCGCGGCGCGTGCGGCGGGGAGGCGTGCGTTGAGGCGCGAGGACGCGATGGCGCTCGAGCGATCCGGCGCGCACGAGCCGCCGAGGCGCTCGGCGTCGCCGGGGCCGATCGCCGCATTGCTCCGGCATCCGCGCTCCGATCCGCCGGCGGGCGAGGCGAGCTACGGCCGCGTGGCGGGCAAGGGGGTGGACGTCGCGCACGGCGTCGTCCTCTACCTCGAGGACATCAGCGTGCGCTTCGACGGGTTCGCCGCGCTCGATCATCTGTCGCTCGCCATCGACGCCGGGGAGCTGCGCTGCGTGATCGGCCCCAACGGCGCGGGCAAGACCACGATGATGGACGTGATCACCGGACGCACGCGTCCCGACGAGGGACGCGCATGGTTCGGCCAGTCCATCGACCTCACGCGCTACACGGAGGCGCAGATCGCCCACGCCGGGATCGGTCGCAAGTTCCAGAAGCCGACGATCTTCGAGCGCCACACGGCGTTCGAGAACCTCGAGCTCGCCATGAAAGCGGACAAGCGCGTGCGCCGGACGCTCTTCGCGCGCCTCGATTCGGCCGAGCGCGATCGCATCGCGGCGATGCTCGAGCGCGTGCGGCTCGCGCACAGCGCGGACCGCCCCGCCGGCCTTCTTTCCCACGGCCAGAAGCAATGGCTCGAGATCGCCATGCTGCTCATGCAGGAGCCGCGCCTGCTGCTCCTCGACGAGCCGGTCGCCGGCATGAGCGACGAGGAGCGGGAGCGCACCGCGGATCTCTTCGTCTCCCTCGCCGGGCAGCATTCGCTCGTGGTGGTCGAGCACGACATGGCCTTCATCGCGAAGATCGCGCGCAAGGTGACGGTCCTGCACGAGGGCCGCGTGCTGGCGGAGGGGCCGCTCGAATCGGTGCAGGCCGATCCGCGCGTGATCGAGGTGTACCTCGGAAGATGAAGCCCGCCGAAGCGAGCGCGATGCTCCAGGTCGAGAACCTCAACCAGTACTACGGCGGCAGCCACATCCTGCGCGACGTGAGCTTCGACGTGCATGCCGGCAGCGTGACGGTACTGCTCGGGCGAAACGGCGTCGGCAAGACCACGCTCCTCAAGACGCTCATGGGCCTGGTTCCGGCGGCGAGTGGAAGCGTGCGGTTCGCCCGGCGCGACCTCACCCATGCCCGGCCCGACGAGCGCGCGCGCCGCGGCCTCGGCTACGTGCCCCAGGGGCGCGAGATCTTCCCGCGCCTCACCGTGCAGGAGAACCTCCAGATGGGGCTTGCCGCGCGCGGGGGGCGCGCCTCGCTCCCGGAGAGGATCTTCGAGATGTTCCCGGTGCTGCGCCAGATGATGCGACGACGCGGGGGGGACCTTTCCGGGGGCCAGCAACAGCAGCTCGCGATCGGCCGCGCGCTCGCGATGCAGCCGCGGCTCCTGATCCTCGACGAGCCGACCGAAGGGATCCAGCCCTCGATCATCAAGGACATCGAGCGCGCGATCCGCACGCTTGCCGCCGCGGGCGACATGGCGATCCTGCTCGTGGAGCAGTACTACGATTTCGCGCGTTCGCTCGCTGGACAGTACCTGGTGATGGAGCGCGGGGAGATCGTCGCGCGCGGCGCGGGCGCGGACATGGACCGCGACGGCGTGCGCCGCCGCCTCGCGGTATGAGCGGCCCATGCCCCCGGACGAGGGACTGCGCACGGGCGGATGGCGGGCGCGGCTCGCGCTCGCCTTCGAGCGGCGCGGCTCGCGCACGGTGCTCGCCGCGCGCGAGCACGACGGCCCCCTCGTGGTGCAGAAGGCGCTGCACCCCGAGGGGGACGCGCCGTGCCACGCGATCGTGGTGCATCCTCCGGCGGGCATCGTGGGGGGAGACGAGCTCGTGATCGAGGTCGCGGCGCGCGAGAACGCGGGGGTGCTCCTCACGACGCCGGGCGCGGGGAAGTGGTATCGCTCGGCCGGGGCGTGGGCCCGCCAGCGCGTGTCGATCCACGCCGCGGCCGCGAGCCGCGTGGAGTGGCTCCCGCAGGAGACCATCGTGTACGACGGCGCACGCGCGGACATCGCGTGGGAGGCGCACCTCGAGGCCGATGCGCGCCTCGTCGCGTGGGACATCGTGTGCCTGGGGCGCGTGGGCTCCGGCGAGGGCTTCGAGTCGGGACGGTGCCGGCTTGCTTCGCGCCTCTTCCGGGATGGAAAGGCGAGCTGGCTCGAGCGCGGGCAGGTCGAGCCGGATTCCGCCCTGCGCCGTTCGCCGGCCGGCCTCGCGCGGCGCGCGGTGTTCGGCACGATGATCGTCGCCGCGCCCGCGATCGAGGACGAATGGCTCGCCGCGGCAAGGCAGGCGCGGCCCCGTGAGGGCGAGGGCGCGGCGACCCGGCTTCCGGGAGTCCTCGTCGTCCGGTATCGCGGCGACTCGACCGGGGCGGCCCGCGAATACTTCACCGATGCCTGGATGCGACTGCGCGAGGCGGTGATCGGAACGCCGCCCGCGATCCCCCGCATCTGGCACACCTGAGGCGACATGGAGCTCACGCCGCGCGAGAAGGACAAGCTGCTCGTCTTCACGGCCGCGCTCCTCGCCGAGCGGCGCAAGGAGCGGGGCCTCAAGCTCAACTACCCGGAGGCGGTCGCGTTCATCACCGCGGCGGTGCTCGAAGGGGCGCGCGACGGCCGCAGCGTCGCGGAGCTCATGAGCTACGGCGCGACGATCCTCGCGCGTGGCGACGTGATGGACGGCGTGCCGGAGATGATCCCCGAGATCCTGGTCGAGGCGACGTTC
>DATIZV010000347.1:0-19129 GCA_035516915.1 Usitatibacter sp.
GACGATCGAGCCGGCGCCGGCCCCGGCGGCGCCCGTTCCCGAGACGACGGCGCCCGCGCAACCCGCGCCGGCTCCTTCCGCGCCGGAAGAAGCGCCCTCGCTCTTCAAGCGAGGAGGTGCGGAGCCTTCCACGACCCGGCCGCCGCTCGACCTCGACACCCTCCGCGATCGCGTGAAAGAGATCACCCGCGAGGGCTCGGGCCAGACCGCGATCCTCGCCTTCCCGATGCCGCCCGTGCCGCCGCGGGAATCGAAGCTCGAGAAGGCGATCGAGAACGCGCGCAAGCCCGATTGCCGCACCGCATACCAGGCGCTCGGACTCGCCGCCGTGGTGCCGCTGGTCGCCAACGAATTCGGGGAAGGAACCTGCCGATGGTAGGAAGGGCGCTTCGCATCGCGCTCACCGCGGCCATCGTCGCCTTCGGCGCGGCGCCGGTTGCCGCGAAGACGCTGCGCTGGTCGGCCACCGGCGACGCCTCCACGCAGGATCCGCACGCCGAGGCCGAGCTCTTCACGCAGATCGCGAACCAGCAGGTATACGACGCGCTGGTTCGCTACGACACGAAGCTCGGGCTCTCGCCCTCGCTCGCCACGGAGTGGAAGGCCACCGGGCCGCGCACCTGGGTCTTCAGGCTGCGGCGCGGCGTGAAGTTCAGCGACGGCACGCCCTTCACCGCCGACGACGTGGTGTTCTCCTACGAGCGCGCCTCGAGCTCGGGATCGACCTACAAGCTCTACGCGAGGCAGGCCGGCAAGCCGCGCAGGATCGACGACTACACCGTGGAATTCACCAACGACGCGCCCAATCCGGTGGAGCCGGCGACCGTCACCAACATCTTCATCATGAGCCGCGCGTGGTGCGAGAAGCACCGCACGACGAAGCCGCAGGACTACGCGCACGACGAGGAGACGTACTCGGCACGCCACGCGATGGGCACCGGTCCCTACAAGCTCGTCTCCTACGAGCCGGGCGTGAAGTCGATCTACGAAAAGAACCCCGACTGGTGGGGAATCCGCGCGGGGCTCTTCACGGGCAACGCGGACCGCGTCGTGTACCGGCCGATCGTGAGCCCTGCCACGCGCATGGCGGCGCTCAGGTCCGGCGAGATCGACTTCGTGCTCGACCCGCCCGTGCAGGACGTGCCGCGCCTCATGCGCGATCCCTCGATGAGGGTCCTCACCGGCGACGAGAACCGCGTGATCTTCATCGGCCTGGACGAGTGGCGCGACCAGCTCCTCTACTCGGACGTGAAGGGGCGCAATCCCTTCAGGGACCGGCGCGTGCGGCTCGCGCTCTACCAGGCGATCGACATCGAGGCGTTGAAGAAGAGCGTGATGCGCGGGCTTTCGACCCCGACCGGCATCCCGCTCCCCACGCTCGCGAACCTCCCCGGCGTGAAGGACGAGCGCTACCCGTTCGACCTCGCCGCCTCGAGGAAGCTCCTCGCCGACGCGGGCTACCCGAAAGGCTTCGCCTTCACGCTGCACTGCCCCAACGACCGCTACGTGAACGACGAGAAGATCTGCATCGCGCTCGCCGGGATGTGGGCGAAGGCGGGCGTGCGGGTGAACGTGGACTCGGCGCCGAAGACGCTCTTCTTCCAGCGCTGCGAGCGGCTCGACGTCTCGGCCTACCTCGTCGGATGGGGCGGCGCCGCGACCGATCCCATCTTCACGCTGAAGCCGATCCTGCACTCGCGCACGAAGGAGGGCGCGGGCGATTCCAACTTCGGCGATTTCCGCATCCCCGAGCTCGACGCGCTCACCGACCGCATCGAGTCGGAGATGGATCCGGCGAAGCGCGAGGAGATGGTCCGGCAGGCGGTCGCGATCCTGAAGCGCGAGATCCCGGTGCTCCCGCTGCACCGCCAGGTGATTCCGTGGGTGATGCGCGCGGGCGTCGAGGTGACGCACCGCGCGAACAACACGCCCCTCATCTACACCGTGCGGATGCCCTGATGAGCGCTCAGTGCCCGGCGCTCTTCTGCGCCCGCGCCGCCTCGATCGCGGTCTTCACGTGCCGCTTCTCCTCGGGAGGCGGCAGCACGGCGTTCAGGCCCAGCGCCTGCAGGTGCAGCTCGCGCGCCCAGCCGCGCGAGTGGTACAGGTGCTCGTCCTCCTGGTCCTCGACCTCGTCGTAGGCATCCTTCAGCGCCTGCATCTGCTCGCCCTTCGCGCTCTTCGCCACCTGGCCGATCAGCTCCCAGTCGAGGTGGTCCTTCATCTCGGCGAGCGCCACGCACTCGCACGCGACGATCTCGGCCGCGTCGGGCTTGCCCGCCTGGCCCGCCTTGCGCATCGCCTCGACCAGGGAATCGCCCATCATCCGCACCACCTCGCGCCCGGGGGTCATCGCATCCGGATCGATCTCCATCCGGACGCAGAGGTCCGTGAGGATCTGGACGTGCGTACGGGTCTGCCCGTGATATTTGCGCAGCTCCTCCTTCAGGTCGTCGTTGCGAACGCACTGCAGCGCCGTCTGGTAGACCTCCACGCCGCATTTCTCGTGCTCGAGGGATTGCAGCAGCAACTCCTTCACCTGCTCGTGCTTCATGCCGGCCTCCTTTGGGGGAAGCCGGTGTGACGTCCGCCGTGAGGCGAGGTTCCGGCGGTCGATGTGGTAAGTTTGGACGCGAAAGGAGGAGCCGATGGCGGTGACCCCGGACAACAGGAGCATGGCCGTGTTCTGCGACTTCGAGAACGTCGCCCTCGGCGTGCGCGAGGCGAAGTACGAGAAGTTCGACATCGGCAAGGTGCTCGAACGGCTGCTCCTCAAGGGCAGCATCGTGGTGAAGAAGGCCTACTGCGACTGGGACCGCTACAAGGACTTCAAGGCGCCCATGCACGGCGCGTCCTTCGAGCTGATCGAGATTCCCCACGTGCGCCAGTCGGGAAAGAATTCCGCCGACATCCGCATGGTGGTGGACGCGCTCGACCTCTGCTACACCAAGTCGCACGTGGACACCTTCGTGATCGTGAGCGGCGACTCGGACTTCTCGCCGCTCGTGAGCAAGCTGCGCGAAAACGACAAGACGGTGATCGGCGTGGGGGTGAAGAAATCGACCTCCGACCTCCTCGTCGCGGCGTGCGACGAGTTCATCTACTACGACGACCTGGTCCGGGGCGAGAAGTCGAGGCGGCCGGCGCGCAGGAAGGCGGCCAGAGGTGCTCCCGCACCGGGCGAAGGCAAGGGCGCCCCGTCCACCCCGGGAGAGAGCCGGGGCGAGGGCGACTCCGACAAGGCCCAGGAAGCGGTCGACCTCGTGGTGGAGACCGTGGAAGCGCTCGTCGACGAGCGCGGCGAGGACGAGACGATCTGGGGCTCGATGGTGAAGCAGACGCTCAAGCGCCGCAAACCCGGCTTCAACGAGACCTTCTACGGCTTCCGTTCCTTCAACCAGCTCCTCGAGGAAGCGCGCTCCCGGCACCTGCTGGAGCTCGAGCGCGACGAAAAGTCGGGCGGCTACATCGTGAAGCTCACCGAGTGACGCGAAGCCCCGCGCGTCATTCCGACCTCCGCTCGATCCTCCGATCGGGGATGAACCAGGCTGCAGCGACGAGCGCGTAGAGCGCGAGCGCCGCCCACCAGCGCACGAACGCGAGCGGGATCGCCACCACGTAGGTCGCCACCGAGAGCTTTCCCTTAAGGTCGCCGCGCAGCGAGCGCGCGATCTGCGAGTCCTCGCCGTGGATCGTCACGAGGCACTGCGTGAGCAGCACGAAGGCGAGCCCGGAGAACAGCAGCACTACGCCGTAGAGCGCGACCGGCAGCGGCGCGAAGTGGTTCTCGCTCATCCACCCGGTGACGAACGGGACCAGCGAGAGCCAGAAGAGCAGGTGCAGGTTCGACCAGAGGATCGAGCCGTTGATGTGCTGCACCGCGTGCATCAGGTGGTGGTGGTTGTTCCAGTAGATGCCGACGTACACGTAGCTCAGCACGTAGGCGAGGAACACCGGCCACAGCGGCAGGAGCGAGGCGAAATCGGCGCCGTGCGGCACCTTCATCTCGAGCACCATGATCGTGATGATGACGGCGATCACGCCGTCGCTGAAGGCCTCGAGCCGCGCCTTCGGCATGCCCGCCGCCCCGCGATCGCTCCCCACTCGCCGCTTCCTCCGCCGTGGCACCGAAGATCGGCCGCAGCATAGCACCGCGTTCCCGGGGCGAAGGAGCCGCGCAGCAAGGAAGGACAAGACCCTACCGCCCGCGGGGGATTTCATTGCCCGATACATAGTTGCCCCGTCAAACTTGGCCTTGACAATGGTTGCCAAGGCAACCATAATGCGGGCCTCGTACCGGAGGAACCGCAATGAGCATCTACGACCCCGACCATTACGACGTGCGCAACTCGGTGCCCGCGCTGGTGGGGCTCACGCGCACCGCGTTCATGGATGCGCTCGACGAGCGGCTCGCGCCGTTCGGCATCAAGTCGGCGGACTACATCGTGCTGGTGCTGCTCGCCAACGACATGGCGGACACCGCCTCGTCGGTCTGCTCGGTGCTCGCCCACGACCCCGGCGCCATGACGCGCAAGATCGACGCGCTCGAGGCGCGCGGCCTGGTTCGCCGCGTGCGCAGCGCCGAGGACCGGCGCGCGATCAAGCTCGAGCTCACCGCGGAAGGAAGGAAGCTCTATCCCAAGGTCCTCGCCGCCGCGGTCGATCGCGCGAACGAGCTGCTGCACGGCATCACCAAGGCCGAGGTCCGCCAGCTCGAGGACCTGTTGAAGCGCATCCTCGCCAACGCCGCGGCGATGGACAACGCCCGGCTCGCGAAGGAGGGGCGGCGATGAGGCGCCTCCTCGCCCTCGCGATCGCCTGCACCCTCCTCGCCGCGTGCGCGAGCACGGGCGGCGAGAAGCCGCTCGCCTCGCCCGCCGACGCGAACGCGCTCGCCGCGGGCCGGTCGCTTGCGCACACGCCCCTTTCGGACGCGGCATGGCCCGCGAGCGACTGGTGGAAGCGCTACGGCGACGACCAGCTCGATGCGCTGGTGGACGAGGCCCTCGAGGGAAGCCCGACGCTGCGCGCCGCCGATGCGCGGGTGCGGAAGGCCCTGGCGGCCGCCGGCATCGCGAATTCCGCGCGCAAGCTGCAGCTCAGCGGCACGGCGGACGTCTCGCGCCAGCGCTTCTCCGAGAACTACATCTTCCCGCCGCCCTTCGGCGGCAGCTGGAACACGCCCGCCGACCTCGACGCGAATTTCGATTTCGACCTCGACCTCTTCGGGCGCCTGCGCTCCGCCTACGAGGGCGCGCTCGACGAGGCGCACGCGGCGCAGGTGGATCGCCAGGGCGCGCGGCTCCTCCTTTCCACTTCGATCGTGCGCGCGTACGTGCAGCTCCAGGGAGCGTACGACCAGCTCGACGTCGCGACCGCCCAGCTCGCCGATCGCGACAACCTCGTGAAGCTGGTCGAGCAGCGCAAGGCCGTGGGCCTCGACTCGGACGTGGAGCTGCGCCAGGCGCAGGCGGGCATTCCCGAAGCCCAGGAGCGGATCGCCCAGCTCGACGAGACGATCGACCTCACGCGCCACCAGATCGCGGCGCTCCTCGGCGAGGGTCCCGACCGCGGGCTCGCCATCGCCCGTCCCCGCATGAAGGCGTTCGGCGGCCCGGCGCTTCCCAGCCACGTTCCCGCCGACCTCATCGGGCGCCGGCCGGACATCGTCGCCGAGCGCTGGAGGATCGAGGCCGCGCGCCGCGACATCGATTCGGCGAAGGCCGAGTTCTATCCCGACGTGAACATCGCCGCGCTCGTGGGGCTGCAGAGCCTGAGCGTGTCGGACCTCCTCAGGGCGGGAAGCCTCAACGTGAACGTCGGCCCTGCGCTCCGGCTTCCGATCTTCGACGGCGGCCGGCTCCGCGCCAACCTCGCGGGCAAGGACGCCGACTACGACATCGCGGTCGAGCAGTACAACCAGGGCCTCGCGGACGCATTGCGCGAGGTCGCCGACCAGCTCGTCTCGATGCGCTCCATCGACAGGCAGCGCGCGCAGGCGGCCGACGGCGTGCGCCTCGCGCAGGACGGCTACGACCTCGCGATGCTGCGCTATCGCGAAGGCCTCGGGAACTATCTCCAGGTGCTGGTCGCCGAGACGCAGGTGCTCGCGCAGAAGAACCTGCAGGCGACGCTCGACGCCCGCGAGCTCGATGCGAGCGTGAGCCTCACGCGCGCGCTGGGCGGCGGCTACGAAACGGACTGAAGGAACCAAAATGAGCGATAACGTGAACGGCAACGGACAAGCCAACGGGAAGCGCCGCAAGCTCATCGTCGGCATCCTCGCGGTGTTCCTGGTGGGCGCGATCGCCTGGAGCGCGTACTGGGCGCTCGTGCTGCGCTACGAGGAATCCACCGACGACGCCTACGTGAACGGGGACGTCGTCCAGATCACCTCGCAGGTGCCGGGCACCGTGGTGAGGATCGCCGCGAACGACACCGACTTCGTGAAGGCCGGCACGCCGCTCGTGCAGCTCGATACCGCCGACGCGAAGGTGGCGCTCGAGCAGGCGGAGGCCTCGCTCGCGAAGACGGTCCGCCAGGTGCGCAACCTCTTCGAGACCTCGGCGCAGCTGCAGGAAGCGGTGCGCCAGCGCGAGACCGACCTCGCGAAGGCGCGCGACGACCTCCGGCGCCGCGAGAAGCTCGCGACCACCGGCGCGGTCTCCGGCGAGGAGATCCAGCACGCGCGCGACCAGGCTTCCGCGGCGGAAGCGGCGTTGGAGGGCGCGCGGCGCCAGCTCGCCGCCCAGCATGCGCTCGTGGACCGCACGACCATCGACGACCACCCCGACGTGCAGAACGCGGCGGCCCGGGTTCGCGAAGCTTACCTCGACTACGCCCGTACCACGCTGCCCGCGCCGGTCTCGGGCTACGTCGCCAAGCGCACGGTGCAGCTCGGCCAGCGCATCGCACCCGGCACGCCGCTCATGGCCGTGGTGCCGCTCGACGACGTGTGGGTCGACGCGAACTTCAAGGAAGGGCAGCTGCGCGACATGCGCGTCGGCCAGCCCGTGACGCTCACCGCCGACCTCTACGGCGGCAAGCTCGATTACCACGGCAAGGTGTCGGGCTTCGGCGCGGGCACCGGCGGCGCGTTCGCGCTCCTTCCGGCGCAGAACGCGAGCGGCAACTGGATCAAGATCGTGCAGCGCGTGCCGGTGCGCATCGCGCTCGAGCACCGGCAGCTCGTGACGCATCCGCTGCAGATCGGGCTTTCGATGCAGGTGAAGGTGGACACGCACGACCGCAGCGGGGCGCGCCTGCCGGAGGTGACGCCGGCGAGGACGGCGGACGCGAGCGCGGTGTTCGACGCGTTCGGCGCGCAGGCCGACGCGCGCGTGCACGCGATCATCGCCGCGAACGACGGCAAGGCGGCCGGCTCCTCGACGCATCGCGTCGCCTACGCGGCCGCTCCCGCGCGCTAGGAAGGCGATGGGCGCGCCGCTCAAGGGGAGCAACCTCGTCCTCGGGACGATCGCGGTCTCCCTCGCGACGTTCATGAACGTGCTCGACACGTCGATCGCCAACGTGTCGCTCACGGCGATCGCGGGCGACATGGGCGTCTCGCCCGAGCAGGGCACGTGGGTGATCACGTCCTTCACCGTGGCGAACGCGATCTCGCTGCCGCTCACCGGCTGGCTCACGCAGCGCTACGGGCAGGTGCGCCTGTTCACGGCGTCGATCGTGCTCTTCGTCCTCGCTTCCCTCGCGTGCGGGCTGGCGCCCTCGCTCGGGCTCCTCATCCTATTCCGCGTGATCCAGGGCGCGGTGGCCGGCCCCAGGATCCCGCTATCCCAGACGCTGCTCCTATCGAGCTATCCGGGGCAGAAGGCGGGAACCGCGCTCGGTTTCTGGTCGATCACGACGCTGGTCGCTCCGGTGGTGGGCCCGCTCCTCGGCGGCTGGATCACGGACAACATCTCCTGGCCGTGGATCTTCTACATCAACATCCCGGTGGGACTCGCGGCCGCGGCCGGCACGTGGGCGATCTACCGGCATCGCGAGACGCCGACGAAAAAGCTGCCGATCGACGCGGTGGGGCTCGGGCTCCTCGTGATCTGGGTCGGGTCGCTGCAGGTCATGCTCGACAAGGGCAAGGACCTCGACTGGTTCAACTCGCCGATGATCATCGCCTTCGCGATCACCGCGGTGCTCGGTTTCGCCCTCTTCCTCGCATGGGAGGTCACCGAGGAGCACCCGGTGGTGGACCTGCGCCTCTTCAAGAGCCGCAACTTCGCGATGGGCACCCTCGCCCTGGGGCTCGGCTTCGGAGCGTATTTCGGAAGCGTCGTGCTGCTGCCCCTGTGGCTGCAGCAGGACATGGGCTACACCGCGACCCTCGCCGGGATCGCGCTCGCGCCGGTGGGGGCGCTCGCGATCCTGCTCACGCCCCTCGTCGGCCGCAACATCCATCGCGTGGACCCGCGCATCTTCGCGAGCGTCGCCTTCGCGGTCTTCGCCGTGGTGATGTACATGCGCGCCGGGTTCAACACCCAGGCGGACCTGTGGACGATCCTCGTCCCGACCATCATCCAGGGCGCGGCGGTGTCGTGCTTCTTCATCCCCCTCGTCACGATCACGCTCGCGGGGCTCAAGCCGCGCGAGATCCCCGCCGCGAGCGGCCTCAACAACTTCGTGCGCATCACGATGGGCTCCTTCGGGACCTCGATCTCCACCACGCTGTGGGACCACCGCGCGACGCTGCACCACGCGCAGCTCGCCGAGCACATCAGCGCGTTCGATCCCACCGGCGTGCAGGCGCTTCACGCCCTGCAGTCGAGCGGCCTCACGCCCGAGCAGAGCGCGGGCGTGCTGAACCAGATGATCAACCTGCAGGCCTCGCTCATGTCGGCCACGGACATCTTCCGCGCCTCGGCGTACCTCTTCGCCGCGCTGATCCTCGTGGTGTGGCTCACGCGGCCGGTGCACGCCGGCGGCGGGAGCGCGGAGGCGGCGGGCGCGCACTGAGCCCGAGCAAGCTGCCGGCGGAGTCCGGCGATGAAACAGGCCGGCAGGCGGAGGCAAATGCCTGTATGATGGATCCCGCAGGACTACATCAAGCAGTGAAGTTTCAGTCTCCCTCCTACCCGCCGTTCGCGGCGGTGTCCGAAGCGGCAGTCAATTCCCTTCCTTGATCGTCGTGACCCGCACCGGGTCGGGATCACCCGGGACACAGTAAAGGGAACACGCAAATGGCTTCAGGCACCGTCAAGTGGTTCAACGACGCGAAAGGCTTCGGCTTCATCACGCCCGACGATGGCAGCAAGGATCTCTTCGCGCATCACACCGAGATCCAGATGGGCGGCTTCAAGTCGCTGAAGGAAGGCCAGAAGGTGGAATACGACCCGCAGCAGGGACCGAAAGGCCCGGCCGCGACGAAGATTCGCGCCGTCTGAGCGTTGGACATCCGCGGGACCGCGTCCCGCGCGAAGAGAAGGCCCGGGCGACCGGGCCTTTTTCATTTCGAGGAATCCACATGGCAACAGGCATCGTCCGCTTCTACAACGACACCAAGGGCTTCGGGCTCATCACGCCGGATCTCGCCGGCCCGGCGCTCTTCGCGCAACGCTCCGAGATCCGCACGCCGGGCGTGAAGAAGCTCAAGCCCACGCAGCGCGTCGAGTTCGAGGTCGAGCAGCGCGCCGAGGGTCCGACCGCGACGAACATCCGCACGGTGGCGTAGCCGCTCGATCGCTTGAAACGCCGGCCATGGCACCCATTTGCGCGCCATGGCCCTCCTCCTAGCCGTCGGCCTCGTCGCGCTCTTCATCGCCTGGGTGGCCGCCGGCCCGTGGCTGATGGAGCGGCGACGCGATCGACTGCGCGCGCGCCCGTTTCCCGCCGAATGGCGCGCGATCCTCGATCGCCGCGTTCCCTACCTGCGGCGCCTGCCCCCGCACCTTCGCCGCGAGATCGAGGGGCACGTGCAGGTGTTCCTCGGGGAGAAGCAGTTCGTCGGCTGCGCGGGCCTCGAGGTGACCGACGAGGTGCGAGTGGTGATCGCGGCGCAGGCCTGCCTCCTCGTGCTCGGACGTCGCGGCGAGCCGTTCCCGAAGGCGCGCGACATCCTCGTATACCCCGGACCGTTCGCCGTCGAGCGCGTCGAGGGCGCGGGGATCCCCGGACTGATGCACGAGAATCGCACGACGCGCAGCGGCGAATCGTGGACGCACGGCCAGGTCGTGATCTCCTGGGAGGATGCACTGGCCGGCGCCGCCGATCCCGACGATGGAGCGAACGTCGTGATCCACGAGTTCGCCCACCAGCTCGACCAATGGAAGGGGTACGCGAACGGGGCGCCGTGGCTCGGGCGCCGCGACCGGTATCCGCGCTGGTCGTCCGTCATGCACCAGGAGTACGCGCGCCTGCGGCAGCAGGCTGCGCACGGCGAGCCGGCGCTCCTGCACTTCTACGGCACGACGAGTCCGGCGGAATTCTTCGCGGTCGCCTCGGAGGCGTTCTTCGAGCGCGCGCGCGAGATGGCGGCGCTCCATCCCGCGCTCTATGGCGAGCTGCGCAGCCTGTACCGCGTCGACCCGGCAGCGTGGTGAATTCGGCCTTCCCGAAGGAGTCGAACGGGAGCCGCGATATCGACAGACGGCCGCGAGGTGATCGATGATCCGAAAGCTCAAGTCCGGCGAGTACCGGCTCTACTCCCGCAAGGTGAACCCGAAGACCGGCAAGCGCCGCAACCTCGGCACCTTCCCGACGCTCGAGGGCGCGAAGAAGCACGAGCGCGAGGTGCAGTACTTCAAGCGGCACTGAGGGGGAGGATCGTCAACCGGCGATCAGCTCGCGCAGCGTGGCCGGATCCACGGGCTTGAGCAGGTGCACGTCGAAGCCGGCCTCCAGGGCGCGAGCACGGTCGGTAGCCTGGCCGTACCCCGTCAACGCGATCAGCCGTACCCCGCGCGCCCACGCCGATCCCTCGCCGCGGATCCGGCGCGCGATCTCGTAGCCGTCGAAGCCGGGAAGGCCGATGTCGATGAGCGCGACGTCGGGACGCAGCTCACGGGCGCGATCGACGCCCTCGGGCCCGTTCGCCGCGAAGATCACCTCGTGCTTCCACGTCGCCATGAGCATCGCGAGGGATTCGCGCGTATCCGCGCCGTCCTCGACGACGAGGATGCGCTTAGACCGGCCCGCGTCGGCCGTGTGGGCGATCGGCGCCTCCCTGTCCGCAAGGCGCGCGTCGAGCGGCAGCCGCACCTCGAAACGCGCGCCCGAGCCGAGCCCCTCGCTGTACGCACGCACCGTGCCGCCGTGGAGCTCGACGAGGCGGCGCACGAGCGTGAGGCCGATGCCGAGGCCGCCCTGGGAGCGCGCGAGGGTCACCGTCTCCTGCGTGAAGAGGCCGAAGATCGATTCGAGCATCTCGCGCTTGATCCCCACGCCGTTGTCGATCACTTCGACCACGGCGTCACCTTCGACCGTGTTCGCGACGACTTCGATCGCACCGCCGTCCGGCGTGAACTTCGCGGCGTTCACGATGAGGTTTCCGATGATCTGCTCGACCCGCACCGGATCCGCGCGCACGGCGAGCGGACGCGGCGAGCGCCGCAGGCTCACCACGTGGCGGTGCGAGTGGGTGAGGGGAGCGCATGCGTCGACCGCCGCGGCCATGCTTTCGTTCAGGTCGATCCGCTGCATCCTGAGCTCCACCTTCCCGAGCTCCAGCCGCGAGACGTCGAGCAGGTCGTCCACCATGCGCGTCACGTGGCGCGATTGCTTCTCGATCATCGCCCGGCACTTGAGGTACAGCGGATCGTCGAACGGCAGAGTGCCCAGCAGGTAGACGGCGTTGCGGATCGGCGCGAGGGGATTGCGCAGCTCGTGGGCGAGCATCGCGAGGAACTCGTCGCGCTGCCGCACGTCGCGGTCGCGCAGCGCGAGCAGGTCGCGCACCTGAAGCTGGCGCTGGCGCGAGCGCAGCGCCACGTTGACCGCGGAGACGAGGCTCACGGGGTGGAGCGGACGCTGCAGCACCGTGACGTTGCCCGAATCCGGAAACAGGCCTTCGACCACGGCGGAAAGCGAGCTGTCGCGGGCGGCGACGAGGAGGATCGGCAGGTCGGACCACGGCGGCTGCGCCTGCAGGCTCGCGCGGAATGCATCCACCTCGGGCTCCGCGAGCGCCTCCTCGACCAGCACCACGCAGCCGATGTCGGCGAGCTCGAGCGGCGCGAGCTCGCAGAGCGCGGAGCACGCGAACGTGTCGAGGCGCTGGTCGGCGAAGATCGATTCGGCGCCCGCCCGGTCCGCCTCGTTGGGCGTCACGACGACGACTTTCATTCGCCTCCGTCAGTCCGGGTCCCGGCCCGGGACCCCGAGGCCGCCGAGGCCGCCGAGGTAGCGCGGAACGCCCGTCATCACGCCCTCGAAGTTCACGAGCGGTCCGCCCACGTCGATGCGGTTCTGGCTCATGGTGAGCTCGCGGATCGTGTCCTCGTGGGAGCCGCTGCGCTTCTTGACGACCGATACCGCCTTCTTCATCGCGCCGCGCGCCTCGAAGAAGCGCGTGAGGAGCACCGTGTCGGCGAGGTAGCTCACGTCCACCGGCGTGCCCATGTGCCCGAGCAGGCCGTGCTGCGCGAGGACCATGATGGTGCAGACGCCTTTCTGGTTGAGGAAGCTCAGCAGCTCGTGCAGGTGCAGGTGCAGGTAATCCTCCTGCGGCATCGCGTTCACGTAGCCGTTCAGGCTGTCGAGCACGACCATGCGCACGCCGTGCTGGTCCACGCCGTCGATGATCTCGTTGGCGAGCTCGCCCGGCGCGATCTCGGCCGGGTCGACCTGGCGCAGGCGCAGCCTTCCCTCGGCGACCGCGCGGTCGAAGCCCAGGCCCAGCTCGTTCGCACGGTGCACGAGGGTGGAGATGAGCTCGTCGAAGGCGAAGTAGATCGTGCGATGGCCGTGCTCGGCCGCCTGCGAGGCGTACATGCTCGCGATGGTGGACTTGCCGCTGCCGGCAGGGCCCATGAAGAGCGTACCCGTGCCGGCGTGCAATCCGCCGCCCAGGAGGCGGTCGAGCTCCTCGTTGCCGCTCACGAAGACTTCGCCGCTCGAGACGACCTCCCGCTGGGCGGCGACCAGTCGGGGAAACACGACCAGGCCGCCGGACTTGATGACGTAGTCGTGGTTGCCCTCGCGGAACGCGGACCCGCGCATCTTGGCGATCGACAGGAAGCGCCGGTTGATGCCGAACTTGAGCGGAACGATCTGCATCGAGATCATGCCGTGCACGATGCTCTGCACGTGCGCGTCCTGCCCGCTCGCGCTGCGGTCGTCGAGGAGGAGCACGGTGCAGTCGCCGGTGGCGAAGTGGTGCTTGAAGGCGAGGATCTGGCGGCGGTAGCGAAGCGGGCTCTGCGCCATCAGCCGCAGCTCCGACAGCGAATCGAGCACCATGCGCGTCGGCCGCACGCGATCGAATTCGGAGACGAGCAGCGACGAAAGGTTGCCGAGCTCCATCTCCGGCGGCTGGAAGAGCGTGTTCTGGGCCCGCACGTTGAACAGGTTCTCGACCTGCGAAAGCTCGACGATGTCGATGCCCTCGAGGCTCCAGCCGTGCGACTCGGAGATGGCCTCGAGCTCGTCGCGGGTCTCGGAGAGCGTCACGTACAGCGCGCGCTCGCCGCGCCGCACGCCCTCGAGCAGGAACTGCATCGCGAGCGTCGTCTTGCCCACGCCGGGCTCTCCCTCCACGAGGTACATCCGGTCGGCGGCGAGCCCGCCGCGCAGGACCTCGTCCAGCCCGGAGATGCCCGTCGTCTTGCGCCTCACGACCCTCTGGTCCATCGGACGCTTCTCCCTCGTGGTCGATCAACCACTATGGGGTAGGCTTCGGGCCGAGGATGTAGGAGGATTCCGACAGGTCGTTTTCGTGCCGCCCCGTTCCTCGGAACGGGCGAGCGGCTCGCCTCCGGCTGGCTCGCCTCCTGCGCCGCTAGCCCGGTCCGTTCCGCCTCGCCATCTCCACGGCGCGGCGCGCTATCTCCGCTCGGAGGGAGTCCGGTTTCACGACCTCGACGTCCGGCGCGTATTGGAGGATATCCATCGCCAGCTCCTTTTCGGACGTGAACGGAATCTCCAGGACATAGCTTCCACCGCTCTCACGGTGCGCGCGCTGCTTCGGGTGCCACTCCTCCATCGCGACGTACCTCGCCCTTTCCGGCGTGAACCGCAGCGTCGCCCACTGCACTTTCCTGCCGGAGAAGATTCCGTAGCCGCTCGCGAGCACCGCGTCGAGCTCCGCGTCCGGCACCTCCTTCACCTTGCCTTCGACCATCTCGACCCCGCGCATCGCGTCGAGGGCGAAGGTCCTCAAGTCGTTGCGCAGGTGATCCCAGGCGTCGAGATACCAGTTCTCGCGATAGTGCACGAGCCGCTGCGGTGACACCTCGCGCGTCGTGGTCTCGTCCTTCGTGCGATTCCAGTAGACGAGCCGCAGGCGCTGGCGGCCGAGAACCGCCGAGGCGATGAGCTCGAAATGCTTCGGCTCGTGGCGCCGGGCGCCGGAGGCGATCACGCGGATGCGTTTGCGCACCTCGTCGAGCGAATGCTCGCCCGTCGTGAGGAGCGCGGCGAGCCGTGCCTTGAGCGGCCTCACGTGCGCGCCGAGCAGTCCCGGCTCCATGCCCTCGACCAGGTGCTCCAGCGTGAGGAGCGCGAGCGCCTCGCTCGGGCTGAACCAGAGGCCCGGCAGCTCGTACTTCGGCCCCCTGCCCGCGCGTCCCTCCTCGAAGCGATAGGCCTCCTGCTCGCGATCCCAGACGATCGGCGCGTTGAGGCGGCTGCGCATGTACTCGAGGTCGCGCTTGAAGGTGGCGAGCGAGACGCCGAGCTCCGCCAGGAACTCGCGCACCTTCACGCGCCCGCGCGACTGCAGCATCTGGTCGATCTTGTAGAACCGTTCGGTGCGGTCCATCCTCGTCGGCTTGCGCCGCGTTCCCGACGAATCGGCAACGACGAGCGCCTGCACTCCCATGTCCATTGCGCATCTCGCCCCGGTCGCCCGGAGCGCTCCTCGTCGAAGAAAGCGCTACAGGCTACGGAGTGGGAAGCTCGTGCGGTGAGCTAGCGAGCGCGATGCTAACCCGTTTCGCCGGCGGGGCGTGAGAACGCGGCGTTCGCAGGCGCTGTCCAACGGCCCATGAAACGGATCCTCCTCGCCGCAGCGGCGCTCGCCGTGGCGTTGCCCTGCGCCGCGAAGACCTTCGACGACATCTCCGGCACCTGGAGCGGGGCCGTCACCATGGACGCGCGCAACATCGCCAACGTGCACTCGGTGGGCCCGCTCTCGATGAACATCACGGGGGACGGCGAAGTCGACGCCGCCGACGCGAACGGATGCCGAATGGAAGGAATCGTGAAGAAGGGCCTTTCGCGCAACCTCTACGACCTGGACCTGCGCATGACCGGCTGCCACTACGAGTCGTTCAACCGGCGCTGGACCGGTCACCTCGCGCAAACCGCCGACGGCCGGATGCAGATGTCCCTCTCCATCGCGTCGAGGACCACCGCGGAGCCCGAATACATGGATGCGAGCGGGCTCCTCGCGCGCTGAATCGCGGGACCGAGCCGCTCAGGCCTTGCGCGCGGCCTTCTTCCAGAACTCCCGGCGCAGCGTCTCGGAGCGGAACTCCTCGAGCTCGGGATCCATCGCGTTGCGCGCCGAGATCATCCCGACCGGCTTCCCCTCCTCGATCACGGGAAGGTGCCGGAAACCGTGCTCCTGCATCACGACCAGCGCCTGGCCGAAGGGCGTGCGCGCGTGGATCGTCCGGGGATCGGGCGTCATCACCTCCGAGACCCTGGTCTGCGCCGGATCCAGCCCGCGCGCCACGACCCGGCACAGCAGGTCCCGCTCGGTGAAGATTCCGGCGAGCCCGTTCTCGTCCGCGACCAGGATCGCTCCGACCTTGTGCGCGGACATGAGCTTCGAGGCCTCGCTCACGGAGGCTCCGGGCGTCGTGACGAGGACGTCGCGGCGCATGATCCTTTCGACCGGGGTTTCGTACATGTACACAGCCCATCCTCGGGGTAGGAAGCTACCCCCCCGGAGGGGAGAGGCCGTTGATGAAGGTCAAAGCAACGCTCTCGACGTCCTGCAGCAGGGAGTACTACGCTCCGCGCTGCCAGGGAGGAGCGCGGAGCGCCACGCGCTTCAACCCTCCCGCCGCGATTCACCCGGCGCCGAAGGCGATCTCGCCCGGGCCGCATCGATGCTCCAGCAACCCGCGCCCGCCGCGGCGAAGAACAGGAATACGAAGCAGTAGAGCACGGCGAGCTCGCCGCCGTTGAGCTGCGGCACGAGGAGGTTTCCCTTCGCGCCGACGTGGCCCATGAAGTAGGCGAACGCCATCTCGCCCGAGAGGATGAACGCGACGACGCGCGTGAAGAGCCCGAGGATCATGAGCGCGCCGCCGACGAGCTCGAGAGCTCCCGCCAGGCCGATCAGCGACGCGAGCTGCAGGTTGTCGAACATGGCCTGGTGCGGCACGTGCAGCAGCTTCGCGGTGCCGTGCGAGATGTACAGGTAGCCGACGACGATCCGCAGGAGGCCCTGCGCTCGCGGGGTCCACGTATCGAAAAACGCCTTGTCCATGGCTCCGTCTCCTGGGGAAGGGACCGCCAATCTATCACCGGTCCGGGGAACGCCGAGGCGCGCCGCGACTCAGGGATCGCACGCTGCGCCCGCCGGCGCGAACTCCCGGCACGCCGGCGTCGACGAGGTGACGAAGTGGTCGTGCCGCCCGCAGAGCGCGGTATCCCCCCGCACCGATCCGTAGGCCGAGCTCAGGATGTTGAGCCCGGGGATCGCGCGCTCCAGCGCCGCGGGCGTGCCGATCAGGAACCGGCACGCGCCGCAGCGCATCTGCGCGTCGCTCACGGCGCGATCGCCCTCACAGCGCGCCCCAGTAGTTGCCGAACACGATCACCGAGAGCACGTAGCCGAGCACCACGTTCACCGCGACGCCGATCGTGAAGGGCCAGAAGGACTTCCATCCGATCGCGTGCAGCTCGCGGAAGCGCGTCGTGAGCCCGATGCTGAGGAAGCAGAAGATGAACGTCCACGTGCGGAGCGAGGCGAGCGGCAGCATCACTTCGGGCCGGACCGACTTGTTGAAGTCCGCCGTGGCGAACGAACTGGTGAAGGTGGTCATCAGCATCGAGGCGACGAAGAAGCCGATCACGAACTTCGGGAAGCGCCACCAGATCTCGCGCGCGTCGGGGCCCTTGCCTTCCTTCTTCTCCCAGACGATAGTCGCGATGGCGGCCCAGACGATCGACCAGATGCCGATCCACAGGTCGCGCCCGATCACCTTCATCAGGGTGAACCCCTTGATCGCCGCATCCTCGTTGCCGCTCATGTGCCCGTAGGTCGTCGCCGCGGCGAACCCGGCGGCGTCGGCGAATTCCGAGGTGCCGATCCAGGCGCCCGCGACTCCGGCCGACAATCCCAACGCGCGCGAAACGAACGGCAGCACGAGGATCATGACCAGCGCCCACACCACGACCAGCGTGACCGACGTGTAGAGGTGCTCCTTCTTCGCCTGCACCGAGGCCGCGATCGCCATCGAGGCCGAGACCCCGCACACCGCGCCGCCCACGCCGAGCACGGCCGCGAGCCGCCGGTCGAGACCGAAGGCACGAGTGCCGAGGAAGTAGATCACGAGGCAGGTGACGAGCGAGATGAGGGTCGCCTGCGCGATCGCAACCGGACCCGCGGTGAGCACCAGCGTGATCGGGAAGGTGGCGCCCAGCAGCACGATGCTCACCTTGATGTAGTACTCGACCCGGAACGCGCTATCCATCCACTTCGGCAACGGGAGGACGTTCGCGATCACGAGCCCGAGGATCAGCGCGACGAGCGGCGCCTCCATGTTGAACTTCGCCGCGTTCGCCCAGCCGGCGATGGCGAACATGACCACCGAGAGCACGTACAGGACCAGGAACGCGGGGATGAACTTCGCGAGCGACACTCCCATGATTCGGGTGGTGACCGCGAACAGCACGAGCCAGAACAGGAACTGGTAGAGGTACAGGTTGGCGTTCGCCGAGAAGTGCGCCGTGAGCTGGCCGAAGCTCGACCACTTGAGGCCCCCCGGGTTGATCGCGAGCGCCTTCAGGACGTTGCTGTGGCCGGCCTCGAAGAACAGGATCGCGAGGACCATCAGGCCGATGCCGAGCCAGATCGCCCACCAGTCCTCCTTGAGATAGAGGTCCTTCCAGCCCGCGGTCGTCGGCTTCGGTCCCGAGCCGCCCTCGTTCCACGCATCTTGAGTCGTCGTGCTCATTGCGCGCTCCTCCTTTGATTTGTCAGGGATTTCCCCTTTATTTGTCGGGACGGAACGCCCCGATCTTGCGGCGGGTTCGACGCCGACGCGCAAGACGATATCCCCCTTCGGGAGCTTTGGCTACCGCCCGTCGCGGTAGGACTCTTCGCCGGGGCCGCCCGCGACGAGCCCCTGCATCAGGCGCCTCGGCCCTTCTTCCCGCGCAGCAGCAGCACCAGCGGAAGCATCGCGACGAAGCTCCACGCCGTGAGCCGGAAGACGTCCACCAGCGAGCTCATCTGCGCCTGCTGCGCGATCTGCGCGGCGATCACCTGCGCGGCGAGCGGGTCCGTGGGCTGGAGGTGCAGCGATTGCAGGTACGCCGTCACCGCGGGATTGAATTTCGTGACGTGCGCGCCGAGCTCGTTCCAGTTCACCTGCGTCTCGCGGGTGACGAGCGTGGTGACGACCGAGATCCCGACCGAGGCGCCGAGGGTGCGCACCAGGCTGTAGATCCCCGCGGCCTCCGCGGTGCGCGAGCGCGGCAGCGTGAGGTATGCGATCGCCGAGAGCGGCACGAAGACGAGGCCGAAGCCCAGGCCCTGCACGATGATCGGCCAGATGATCCAGAAGGTGCTCACCTCGAGCGAGTAGTGCGTCATCGCCCACGACCCCGTCGCGCCCAGCACCATGCCCGCCGCGATGAGCCAGCGCGTGTCCACCTTGCCCACCAGGCGCCCGACGACGATCATGGCCACCGCCGTCGCCACCCCGCGCGGCGCCATCACGAAGCCGGTCGTGACGATCGGGTACTGCAGGAGTCCCTCGAGCAGGATCGGCTGCAGCAC
>DATIZV010000348.1:0-37548 GCA_035516915.1 Usitatibacter sp.
AACGCGGCGGCGGTGATCGAGGCCGCGAGAACCGCCAGCAGGGAACGGCGGTCGAAGCGGACGGAAACGGGGTCCACGAAGGCTCTCCTCGGAATGACGCGTAAGGGTACCGCATGAGGCTTGCAACGCGCCGACACCTGCTTTTCGCGCTGGGGCTTTTCGCCGCCGGATGCGCTTCGATCCCCGAGAGCCCGGAAACGGCCACGCAGGCCGAGGCCCGCCGCACGCATGCGCCGCGTCCCGCCTACAACCTCGCCGGATATCCGCCCGCCGCCCGCGACGGCTACATCGACGGCTGCGAATCGGCGAAGCGATCCGAGTACGCGCACAAGGACCCGAAGCGCATGGCCGACGACCCGCAATACGCCATGGGCTGGAACGACGGCTACTCGATCTGCTCCACCCGCTAGCGGCTCAGGCCGCGCGCGCGAGGATCCACTCCGCGATGGCCCTCTGGATTTCGGGCGCGTCGCCGATCGCCGACTCCAGGCCGATGGGAATGCGCGGGTGCGAGGCACGGATCGCCTCGACCAGCCGCGGCAGGTCCTGGCGCAGGTGGCCGCCCTGGGCCAGGAAGAGCGGGAACACGGTGATCGCGAGCGCGCCTTGCTCGACGAGCGAGCCGATCGCCTGCTCCAGCGTCGGCGCCATGAAGTCGAGGTACGCGAGCTCGATCGGGTACTCGGGGCGGCTTTGACGCACCCGCTCGCGGATCGCCTCGAGGGGACGTGCCCATTCCGGGTCGCGCGAGCCGTGGGCGAAAAGGACGACGCCGCGCATCTCAGTGCCTGCCGGTGGAGCCGAAGCCGCCCGCGCCCCGCGCGCTCTCCTCGAACGAGTCCACCACGTTGAGCTGCACTTGCACGACGGGCACGACCACCAGCTGCGCGATGCGCTCCAGCGGGTTCACGACGAACGCTTCCCTGCCGCGGTTCCAGCACGAGACGAGCACCTCGCCCTGGTAATCGGAATCGATGAGGCCGACGAGGTTTCCGAGCACGATGCCGTGCTTGTGCCCGAGGCCCGAGCGCGGGATCACGATCGCGGCGAGCCCCGGATCGCCGAGATGGATCGCGATCCCCGAGGGGATGAGCGTGCTCGCGCCGGGCTCGAGCGTGACCGGCTCGGCGATGCACGCGCGCAGGTCGAGCCCGGCCGAGCCGCCCGTCGCGTGTGCGGGAAGGTTCGCGCGGATGCGCTCGTCGAGGATCTTGATGTCGAGCTTTCTCATCGGTGGATTCAAAGCTTCTTGCCCGCGCGTGCCGCCGCGGTCGCAGATCGGAAGGATCTCAGGAAACCTGCTTGAGCGCGGGCGGGGCTTTCGCGCGGCGCTCGGCGAGCGCGAGCGCGTGGGCGACGATCTCGCGCGCGATCTTCGACTTCGGCGCGCGCGCGAGCGGATGAGCGCCGTCGTCGTCGTAGATCGTCACCTCGTTCTCGTCGCGGCCCACCGCGTCCTGCACCCGGTTCGCGACGATCATGGGGATCTTCTTGCGCGCGCGCTTCTCCTGCGCGAAGCGCGCCACGTCCTCGCTCTCGGCGGCGAAACCCACGCAGAAGGGGCCGTCGGGGAGCGCGGCGACGTGCCCCAGGATGTCCTCGGTGGGCTTCAACCGGATCTCCATGTCCTGGTCGCTCTTCTTGATCTTGCGCGCGGACTTCGCGACCGGCGTGTAGTCGGCCACCGCGGCCACGCTGAAGAAGAAGTCCGCGTGGGCAAGGCTCGCCTTCACCGCGCTCATCATCTCCGCGGCGGACGTCACGTAGACGAAGTGCGCCGCCTGCGGCGGCGCGATGTTCGTGGGGCCGCTCACCAGCGTCACTTCGGCGCCGAGCGAGAGCGCCGCCTCGGCGATGGCATATCCCATCTTGCCCGAGCTCAGGTTCGTGATGCCGCGCACCGTGTCGATCGCCTCGAACGTCGGGCCGGCGGTGACGAGCACGCTGCGACCGGCGAGCTTCTTGGGACCGAGGAACTCGAGCACCGCCTCGAGCAGCTCCTCGGGCTCGAGCATGCGTCCCATGCCGACCTCGCCGCACGCCTGGTCGCCCGAGGCCGGTCCGAGGATGCGCACGCCGTCGCCGCGAAGCGTCGCGACGTTGCGCTGCGTGGCGGGGTTGTCCCACATCTCGCGGTTCATGGCGGGCGCGACGAGGAGCGGGCAGTTGCGCGCGAGGCACGCGGTGGACAGCAGGTCGTCGGCGATCCCGTGCGCGAGCTTCGCCAGGAAGTCGGCGCTCGCGGGCGCGACGAGCACCGCCTCCACGTCGCGCGTGAGCTCGATGTGCGCCATGGAGCTGGGAAAGCTCGCGTCCCACAGGTCGGTCACGACGGACTTGCCGGTGAGCGCCTGGAACGTTGCCGGCGCGACGAAGCGCGTCGCCGCTTCGGTCATCGCTACCTGAACGTCGACGTTATTGCGCATCAGGAGGCGGGCGGCCTCGGCCGCCTTGTAGGCGGCGATCCCACCGCTCACGCCGAGCAACAGGCGGCGATTCAAGAGCTTGTCCATAAAGGCATTTTACCCACGACCCCCGAGGCTTGCATGGATCGGTCCGAAGCGGCGCGCGCCGAGCTTCCGCGCGAACGATTGCTGGCGCATGGCCCGGCTTCCCTCTCCGACGCGGAGCTGGTGGCGATCTTCCTCGGAACCGGCGCGCGCGGAAAGAGCTCGCTCGATCTCGCCCGCGGGCTCATCGGGCGCTTCGGGCGCCTTTCACGGCTGCTTTCCGCGGCGCCGCGCGAATTCGCCGCGCTCCACGGCGTCGGTCCCGCGCGCTGCGCCCGGATCGCGGCGGTGATGGAGCTCGCGAGCCGCGCGTTGTCGGAGGAGATGAAGGCGCGCGACAGCCTCATCTCGCCGGCCGCCGTGCGCGGCTACCTTCGGCTGCGCATGCAGGAACTGGGGCACGAATGCTTCTACTGCGTGTTCCTCGACGCCCAGAACCGGGTGATCTCGGCCGAGGAGCTCTTCCGCGGCACGCTCACGCAGACCAGCGTCTATCCGCGCGAGGTGGTGAAGCACGCGCTCGCGCACAATGCCGCGGCGGTCATCCTCGCGCACAACCATCCTTCGGGCGTGGCGGAGCCGAGCCTGCAGGACCAGGCGCTCACGCGCACGCTCGCCGAGGCGCTCGCGCTCGTGGACGTGAAGGTGCTCGACCACTTCATCGTCGCGCCGGGAGCGTGTCTGTCGTTCGCCGAGCGCGGGTTGCTCTAGCGCCTGAGGAGCTGCAGCGTGTACCCGGCGAGGTTGATGCCGATCTCGCCGTCGCCGTATACCTCGTTGTTGAAGTGGAAATTGTCGATCAGGTAATCGGCGGGCGACGGGGAGAGCGCGGTGTCGATGGTTCGCGCGGCGTCCAGCACGTTCTGGAACTCGTCGCGATCCATGCGCAGTTCGAAGTAGCCCCCCCAGCCCCAGGGATTCGGCGGCACGAAGCCCGACGGCGTCGCGAGCGTGGGAAGCCCGAGGCTGCGCCCGTAGGGCGAATCGGCGCGGAACGTCGTGCCGACGATCACCTTGCCCGTGCCGACGTCGGGCGCGAGGTAGTCGCCGGCGGGAACGGCGGGAGGCGTGCCGTACGTTATCACCGTGAAGTAGAGGTGATGGCCCGAGCGCTGGTCGATGAGCTCGATCGTCGGATGCCCGTAGGCCGCGCTTCCCGGCGTGAACGCCTGGATGCTCTTCACGTTGAGCGTGAACTGGAGGGCGGGCTCCACCTCGCTCTCGCGTCCGGCAAAGGGAAAGAAGCGATCGTCGAACGTCCCTGGGTCGACGGTGCAGCGAGAGCGGTGCAAGCGGTTGATGCGGCGAGGAAAAAACGTGCGGTGCCGCGGAGGCTGCGGGAAAGCATGAGGCTTGGTTCCGGTTGCCGGAGAAGCGGAAAAACTGCTACAATTCAACGCTTTGATTCTAACGGATTCAAGAGGCCTTCCGACATGTCCCGCGTCTGCCAAGTGACGGGCAAAACCCCCCGCGTCGGGCACCACGTGTCCCACGCGAACAACAAGACCAAGCGGCGTTATCTCCCCAACCTGCAATACCGCAAGTTCTGGGTGGAGAGCGAGAACCGCTGGGTGAAGATGCGCCTTTCGAGCGCGGGCCTGAGGCTCATCGACAAGAAGGGCCTCGACGTCGTGCTCGCCGAGATGCGCGCGCGCGGCGAGAACGTGTAAGGAACGAACATGCCCCGCGAGAAGATCAAGCTCGAATCCTCGGCCGGCACCGGCCACTTCTACACCACGACCAAGAACAAGCGCACGACGCCCGACAAGATCGAGATCAGGAAATACGATCCGGTCGCGCGCAAGCACGTCGTCTACAAAGAGGGAAAGCTCAAGTAGCGCGGCGAGCGGGCACGGTGTCGGAGCGGACGCCACGCGCCGCTCAATACCGGCGAACACAAGCAGCCACGAGAAGCCCCGCAATGCGGGGTTTTTTCGTTTGTCCGGCATTCGTCGCAAAGGAGCACCGATGGCCGACCTGGTGAGCTCGGAGCGCGCGATCCTGCTGCGCCAATGCGCCGGCGCGCTCGCCACGGCGCTCGCCTTCACCGCGGCGTGGACCTGGGCATCGCCGGTCGCGGCGCTTCTCTTCGTGCCGCTGTTCGCCTGGTTCGCCGCGCGCGCCGCGATGCACTTCGGCGTCGGGCTCGCGCGCCACGCGAGCCGTTCGGCGCTGGCCGGGTGGCACGGCCGCTACTACGAGTTCGCGGGCGTGCACCTGCGCTGCTTCGAGCACGACGGGGAGCTCGCATTCCTCGAGGAGGACGTGCTGGAGGTGCTCGGATTGGAAGCGAGCTCGGTCGTCGCGCTCTTCGGACCCGACGAGCGGTTCCGCGACGCCGCAGGCAACTGGGCGCTCACGCCGCTCGGCTGCGAGCGATTGCTGCGCAAGGCGGCGCATCGCGAAGCGGTCCCGCTGCTGCTGTGGCTGCAGCGGCAGGCGTACGGTCCGCACCGCAAGAAGCGCGATTCGCCCTAGTCGCGCCGGAGGTCGGCCCGATGCGGCGAGCCCGATTCTTTTCCCGGCTTGCGCACCACCCGTCGCCGAGCCGCGAACAGGCCGGTTGCGATGAGCATCGCCGCGAGCGTGACGACGCCGGCGGCGGAGAGCGTCGGCCGTGGCCGTGACCGGAGCATCGACCGGCGCCGCGAGAGTCGCCTTGTCGAGGAACGTCTGCGTCGTCACGTACGGCCCGGCCGCGAGCGGCAGGGCCGGGCTCGTGAGGTCCACCGGAAACGAAGCGGGAAGCGAAACGAACCCGGCGCTGGTCGTCGTCGCCAGGGGGCCGCTGTCGAAGGTCCACGAGATTCCGTGGACGAGGACGAGCTGCAGATCGAGGAGATTGCAAGGGCCGCCCCGACGGGGAGAACGAAGATTGCTAACGGTAGCGATCCGGCGCCGTCGGAACGCCTCACAACTTCCTCAATTCCACGCGCCGGTTCCGGGCCCGGTTCTCCTCGCTCGTATTCGGGACCACGGGCCGGGTGTCGCCGTAGCCCCTGGCAACGAGCCGCTTTCCATCGATGCCGTAGCTCGCGGTGAGCGTCCTCACGACGGCCTGCGCGCGGTCCTCGGAGAGCTTGAGGTTGTGCGCCTTCTCGCCGGTATTGTCGGTGTGGCCGGAAACCTCGAGCTTCAGCCGGTCGTCGATCTTGAGGAGGCTCGCCACTTCCCCAAGCGTGGGTGCGCTCTCGGGCCTGATCGCCGACTTGTCGGTGTCGAAGTAGATGCCGTAGATGTCGACGGAGCCCTTGCTCTTGAGCGCCTGGGCCATGTCGGCAGCCTTGAGCAGCACCATCTTGTTCACGACCGCCTTCGAGACGACGACGTCCGCGACGACGAGCACGTTGTCGGGATTGAAGCGGAACGACTTCTCTCCGTACTTGACGTCCTTGCCTTCCTTGTAATTGGAGACGTAGACGGCGACGGTGACGGATTTGCCATCCTTCGCGCCCGACGCCGAGAGGTACGCCATCTTCTGCACGCCGTTCAGCGCGAGGTTGCTCCACGCGTAGTCGCCGTGGATTTGCCAGCTCTGGTGGTAGAAGGCGTCGGCCCAGTTCTGGTCCCAGAACGACGGGCTGGATGCCTTGACGGCGAAGCCGGCGTCCTTGATCGACTGCTCGTAGTTGCGGTAGATCTCGAGCACCGTGTGGCCCGAGGGCACCTTGTAGAACGCGCGCGTGATCTGGCCCTCGACCTGGTCGGTGATCCACGGCGCCGAGGGGTTCTTCGGGTCCGGCACCCAGACCTTGTAGCTCTCGTAGGGCAGGGCCTGGTAGCTCACGATTTCGGAGCCCTCGTAGCGCTTGAGGTACGGCGGATCCTTGGCCCCCGCGACGTCCGCCGCCTGCGCCGCGAGCGAAGCGAAGGAAACGATGGCCAGCAAAGCGAGCAGCTTCATGGCGAATCCCCCTTGTCGTTTTCGGGGCGCCTACTCTAGCGCGATCGCCGGATCGATGCGCGACGCATCGCCCGCGGCGCAGCGCGGCACCTTGGTGCCATGGGCTCGCCGCTCCTGGAAGCGCATAGTCTCAACATACGCGCCGCGCCTGCACCGCCACGGCATCGTCGTGCGGGGCAAAGCGGTGAGGCACCCGCGCATGTCATCGGCGATCAAGAACTCACTCCTGGCCGCACTGCTCGCCCTCGTTGCGTGCGGCACGCAATCCTCGTCGCGGAGCGGCCCCACGTCGGCGGACGGATGGCACGACTTCGAGGGCTCCTGGATCGCGACCGGAAGCGTGCGCACCATCAAGCTGGGCGATACGCGCCAGGCATCGGTCGCGGACCTGCGCGGCACGCTCGAGCTCGCGGGAGCCTCGCGTCCCGCGGTCGGATTTCGCGGCGATGCCATCGCCCTCTCCGACAGCGAGAGCGGCATGGTCGGCCGCGCGGCGTGGACCGACGAGCACGGCGACCAGGTGTTCAGCGAGATCCGCGGGGGCGGGCCCTCGAAGGGCAGCCACGTCACCGGCACGTTCATCGGCGGCACCGGGCGCTACCGGGGAGCGACCGGCACTTATGAATTCACGTGGGAGTACGTGCTCGCCGCGGAGGACGGGACGGTACAAGGGCGCGCGGTGGGCCTCAAGGGGCGCGTTCACGTGGGTGCCGGCGAGCCCGGCGACAAGGCGAGGTAGGAATCGATGAGCACCGACGTTCGCGCCGATGAGCGAGCACCGCCGCGTTCCGAGGCGCCGCTGAAGGCGGAGCGCTCGCCCACGACGATCTTGTCCGTCCTCAAGATGGCGGCACCGTTCGCGATCGCGATCGGCATCTGGCTCGTGCCGGTTCCCGCGGGGCTCACGCCGCCCGCATGGCACCTCTTCGCGATCTTCGTCTCGGCGATCCTCTCGGTGCTGCTGGGCGCATTCCCGCTTCTCACCTCCACGATGCTCGCCGCGGCCGCGGTAGTGCTCACGGACACGCTCGAGCCCGCCAAGGCGTTCGCCGGGTTCGCGAATCCCACGGTGCTGCTGGTCGTGGTCGCGTTCCTCGTGGCGCAGGCGGTCGTGAAGTGCGGGCTCGGCCATCGCATCAGCCTGCTCATGGTGAGCCGCTTCGGAGCGTCCCCGCGCGGCCTCGCATACAGCATCGTGCTCACCGATGCGGTGCTCGCTCCGGCGTTCCCGAGCAACACCGCGCGCGGCGGCGTGCTCTTTCCGGTGGTCCTCGCCGTGGCGCAGGGTGCGGGCTCGCGTCCCGACGACCCCACCGGCCGCAAGCTCGGCGGCTACCTCATGTTCTGCGCGATGGCGAGCCTCGCCGTGTCGTCCGCGCTGTGGATGACCGCCACGTCGGGGAATCCCATCGGCGTGCAGATCACGCACGACTTCGGGCTCGACGTGAACTTCGGCAAATGGCTCGCGGTGTCGTGCGTTCCCTCGCTCACCGCGCTCCTCCTGCTGCCGCGCCTGCTGGAGAAGCTCTATCCCCACGGCGTGGAGGCGACGAAGGAGGCGCCCGCGCGGGCGAAGGCGGATCTCGCGAACATGGGCCCGCTCACCCGCGACGAATGGATCACCGCGATCGCGTTCGCGTTCATGGTGAGCGGATGGATCTTCGCCACTCCGCTCCACCTCAACGTGACGATCGTGGCCTTCGCCGGACTCGGCGTGCTGCTGATGACCAACGTGCTCACCATGAAGGACATCTCGCAGCAGGGCGATACTCTCGCCACGTTCCTGTGGCTCGCGGTGCTCTTCGCGTTGAGCGGGCAGCTCAACGAGCTCGGCTTCATGACCTACGCGGGCCAGCGCCTGGCGGCGCAGCTCGGGGGGCTGTCGTGGCCGGTCACGTTCGTGACGCTCATCGTGCTGTACGTCGCGGTCCACTACATGTTCGTGAGCCAGTCGTCGCAGATCCTCGCCTTGCTGGCGGTGTTCATGGATGTCGGGGTGCGAGGCGGCGTGCCGGCGTCGCTGATGGGCTTCTCGCTGCTCTTCGCCAGCAGTTACTTCTCCGTCATCACGCCGCAGGGTGGAAGCCAGAACATCATCTTCGTGGGGAGCGGCTACCTCACCCAGCGCGAGCTCTACCGGCTGGGACTGCTCACGACGCTCTTCTTCCTCGCCGTCTTCATGGTGATCGGCGTGCCGTGGATCCTCCTGGTGTCGTGAAGAACTAGGCGATCGCTTTTCCGTCTTCGAACATGCCGCCGGTCGGTCCGCCCGGCGGCAACCGCACGCCCCACAGGATGCTCGCCGCGCCCTGCTGCACCGATCGCGGCGCGCCGGGCCCGCCCATGTCCGTGCGCACCCAACCGGGACTCACCGCGTTCACGAGAATCCCGCGCGCCTCGAGCTCGGTTGCGAACAACCGCGCCATCGCGGTGAGCGCGGCCTTGCTCGCGCCGTAGCCGCCCGGCGCTTCCCGGGCCAGGCGTTCGAGCTCCGCGAGCGACAGCTTCGGATCCGACAGCCGCTCGGCGAGGCTCGGCGACTGGGCCGAAAGCCGCCCGAGGCCGCTCGTGACCATCACCACGCGTGCATTCGGTGCGAGGAGCGGTTGCAGCGCGCGAGTAAGCCGCAACGGGCCGAGCACGTTGACGTCCCAGACGAGACGCGCCGGTGCTCTGTAGACGCCCGCGTTATTGACCAGCGCATCCAGCCGCTCGTTGCGCGAGCGAAGCCGTTGGGCCAGGGCTTCGATCGACTCGGGGTCCGCGACGTCCAGGCGCTCGGGATCGGTTCCCGGAGGTGCCGATTCCGGATCTCGCACGGCGGACAGCACGCGCCAGCCCTCGGACGCGAGGGTGCGGGCGACTTCGCGCCCGATGCCGCGGCTCGCTCCGGTAATCAGGGCCGTACGCATCCTCGCTCACCCGCCGACAAGCTCGAGAATTCTGGTTCCGCAATCTTCGCTCACCGCGCCAACGTCCGCTACTCACCGAGAGCGGCCAACCGAAGATCGAGCGCAACGCAGGCCGCCCGCCAGGGAACGAAGCACCTTCCTTCGACGGGCATGAAAAAGCCCCGCATGGCGGGGCTCGGGATTTCGTGGATCCCCGCCTTCGCGGGAGTGACGTCAGGCGGCGTAGCAGCGCAGTCGCCGCGAGAACGCGACCAGCGGCTCGATGCCGGTCTTCTCCGCCCGCTCGCACCAGTCCTTGAGCTGGCCCACGAGCTGCTCCGTGTTGAGCGTCGAGCGCTCCCAGATGCGCGCGAGCTCCTCGCGCATGGTGAGCGTGGTCTTGAGCGCCGGGCTCGACTCCACGATCAGGTTGATCGCCGCGCGATGCTTGGCGGGCACCACGGAATCATGGCGATGCAGCCACCGGCGGATGCTGCGAAGCGGCGAGCAGTCCGCGCCTTTCTCGCGCAGCGCCGCGATCTCGAGCTTGGTCGCGCGCTTGACGGACTTCGCGTAGTTCATCATGACGTCGTAGCGGTGCGCGATGACGGCCTGGAGCGTCGCCGCATCCACCTCGAACTTCGAGGGATCGAGCTTCACCTTCGGCGCCTTGCGCCGCACGGTCGCGAGTCCGAGCGCCTGCAGTCCGCGGATGTACACCCAGCCGAGGTCGAACTCGTACCAGCGAAGGGAGAACTTCGCCGACGTCGGGTACGCGTGGTGGTTGTTGTGCAGCTCCTCGCCCCCGATCCAGGCGCCCCAGGGCGCGATGTTGGTGCTGTCGTCGTCGGTGTGGAAATTACGGTAGCCGAAGTAGTGGCCGAGGCCGTTGATGACGCCGGCGGCCCAGAACGGGATCCACATCACCTGCACGCCGTAGATGAGGGCGCCCGGGATGACGCCGAAAACCGCGAGGTCGATCGCCGCGAGCAGGATCACGCCCCATTTCGTGAGCGGCGTGTAGAGGTTGCGCTCGATCCAGTCGTCCGGCGTGCCATGGCCGTAGCGGCTCATGGTCTCCGGATTGTGCGACTCCTGGACGTAGAGCAGGACGCCGCCGAAGAGCACGCGGTTGATGCCGTAGGTGCGCGGGCTGTGCGGGTCCTCCTCCGTCTCGCACTTCGCGTGGTGCTTGCGGTGGATGGCGGCCCACTCCTTCGTCACCATGCCGGTGGTGAGCCAGAGCCAGAAACGGAAGAAATGCGACACCGCCGGGTGCAGGTCCAGGGCGCGGTGCGCCTGGCAGCGATGCAGGTAGATGGTGACCGCGGCGATGGTGGTCTGCACGAGCACGAGGCCCGCGAGGACATCGCCCCACCACGGAAGATTCAGGAGACCGCTGAACATGCTGGGTGCGCCCTTTCACAGGAGGTCCGTCCTCGAACGGGACGGGAGTTGTAGATGGCGATTGTACCTCGCGCCGGTCGCGGGTGCGCGCCGGCGCGGGAATTCGATCTCAAGCCCTTGAGCCGGCAGAAGTTTCCGGTGTTTCAGGCGTAGCGAGGATACGCACGTCGCGCCTGGGGTATGGAATGTCGATGCCGTGGGCCTTGAAGCCCTCGAGGATGTCGAGCAGCAGCTCGCTGCGCAGCCTTCCCTCGCCCACGGCGGGGTCCGCGATCCACACGATGAGCGAGAGGTCGATGCCGTTGTCCCCGAAGCCCTTCACCAGGGCGGCCGAAGCCGGTTCGTCGAGGACGCGCTCGTGGCGCTTGGCCGCCCGGAGCAGCAGCTCGAGCGCCTTCGCGACGTCGCTCTCGTAGGCGACGGAAACGGGGATCACCACCGAGACCTTGGGGTCGCTGTAGGTATGGTGGCTCACCGTCTGCGTGATGAGCGTCTCGTTCGGGACGATCGAATCGACGCCGTCCAGCCCGCGGATCACCGTGTAGCGCGAGTCGATGGCCTTCACCTCGCCCTTGCGGCCGTCGACGGTGACCACGTCGCCGATGCGAATGCTCCTGTCGAGCAGCACGATGAAGCCGCTCACGTAGTTGCTGGCGATCTTCTGCAGGCCGAAGCCGAGGCCGACGCCCAGCGCGCCGCTGAAGATCGAGAGCGCGGTGACGTCGATCCCGACCATCGGAAGCGCGACGAAGATCGCGAGGAGCACCGCCGCCGCGCGCACGACCTTCGCGATCACGATGCGCGTCGACATCTCGAGCGAGTCCGCGGCGAGCACCCGCGTTTCCGTGATCCGGCCCAGCCACAACGTGATCGCGAGCGACACGCCGAGGGCGGCGAACCCCTGCAGCACGAGCCAGAGTGTGATGTGTTGCTTCGACTTGCCGACCGTGAATCCGACGTTGTTCAGCGCGTCGACCACGTCGGGAAGGAGGCCGGTGACGTGCAGCACGACCGCGATCCACGCGACCCACGCGATGGCGCGCACCGCGACGTGCAGGATCGCGCCCTCCGGCAGGATGTGCCCGAGGATGAAGACCGCCGCGCGGATGATGGCGAGCGCCATGAGCAGCGACTTCACGACGTTCACCAGCACGACGGTCTGGAAATGGCCCAGCGCGATCTCCGCCAGGGCGACGAAGCCGAGCGTGAAGAGCGGTCGCGCCACGCGCTCGAAATCGCCCTTGCCGAACTTCCATCGCGGATGGATGCGGATGCGGTGGCAGACGGCGCGCGACGTGAAGAGGCCGAGCAGGAGGGCGACGCCGATCGCCGCGAGCTGCCACACCCACTCGGCGGGCGTGGCCGAGGTGGCCACGTCGCGGACGAAATCCCAGGCGGGCGTGAAGTCGAGGCTCAGCGCCATGGAGCGGCCTGCGCGCGGCGCGCGCGGAAGTTCGCGACGTAGCGGTCCGTCACGGTGCGGTTTGCCGAGATCACGACGACGTTCTCCGCGTTGCGGGACTGGGCGGAACGCGTGAAATTGTAGCTTCCGGTGACGACGGCCGCCTCGGGACGGTCCCCGTCGAGGATCACGATCTTGTTGTGCGAGGCGCGGGCGGTCGCGTCGAGGTACACGCGGGCGCCGGCACGAGCCAGCGCGCGCAGCCAGGGAAGCCCGCCGTCCGCCGCCTGGCGGGCATCGCCGATCACTTCCACCTGCACGCCGCGATGCAGCGCGTCGAGGAGCGCGCGGGCGATGCGCCGATCGGTGAAGAGGTAGGCCTGCACGTAGACGCTGTCGCGGGCTCCCGCGATGCGTTGCACGAGCAGGCCCTCGACGTCGTCGCCCGGCGTGAAGAGGACCTCGACCTCGGCGACGCCGCGTGCCGCGCCGAAGGCGGGCGTCGCGAGCGCGAGGACGAGCGCGGCGAGCGCGGCGGCGCGGGTCATGCAGCGGCCTTCGCGCTCTCGCGCTCCAACACCGCGGCGAAGAAGCCGTCGGTGCCGTGCAGGTGCGGATAGAGGCGCAGGTACGGGCCTTCCATCGGCACGCGTACCCCCTGCTTCTCCAGCACGGGAGCGGCCGGCACGAGATGGAAATCGGGATGCGCGGCGAGGAAGCCTTCGACGATCTCCTCGTTCTCCTCGCGAAGCAGGCTGCAGGTGCCGTAGACGAGCCGTCCGCCGGGCTTCACGAGCGAGGCCGCCGAATCGAGGATCGAGCGCTGCTTCGCGTTGAGCTCCGCGAGACCCTCCGGAGTCTGGCGCGACTTGAGGTCGGGATTGCGGCGCAGGGTGCCGAGGCCCGTGCAAGGCGCATCCACGAGCACGCGATCGATCTTGCCGCGCAGGCGCTTCACCTTCGCATCGTTCTCCCCGGCGATGCGCTGCGGGAACACGTTCGAGAGGCCCGAGCGCTTGAGGCGCGGGGCGAGGTTGTCGAGGCGGCGCGCGGAGACGTCGAACGCGTAGAGGCGGCCGCTCGAGGCCATCGCGGCGCCCATCTGCAGCGTCTTCCCGCCCGCGCCCGCGCAGAAGTCGACCACCATCTCGCCGCGCTTCGGCTGCACGAGCATGCCGAGAAGCTGGCTTCCCTCGTCCTGGACTTCCACGGCGCCGTCGAGGAACATCGGATGCCTGGCGAGCGCCGGCTTGCCGCTTACGCGCACGCCCAGCGGCGAGAAGCGCGTCGGCTCCGCGGCGATTCCGTCGTAGTCGAGGCGATCGAGCACCGCCTCGCGCGGCGCCTTGAGCGTGTTCACGCGCAGGTCGAGCGGCGCGGGCTCCTGCAGGCCGCGCGCGAGCGCGAGCAGCGGTTCCTCCCCGAGCGCGGGGCGCAGGCGCTCGATCACCCAGTCGGGAAGGTCGGCGCGCACCGCGAAGGCGAGCGAGTCGAGGTCGAGCGCCTTGAGCCGGGCGAGCCACTCCTTCTCGCCCGGGCGCAGCGCCGCCTCGATCTGGCCGAGGCCCACGCCCTGCAGCTTCACGAGGGCCGCCAGCGCGATCTCGCGCGGGGTCGCGGCGGGCGTCGCGCTTTCCAGCAGGCGACGCCGGCGCAGCGCCGCATACACCGTGTCGGCCACGAGCGCGCGGTCGCGCTGGCCGAGGTTGCGATGCTCGCGGAAATAGCGGTTGAGCACGGCATCCGCCGGCTCGCGCGCCGGAAGCGCCACGGTGAGCGCTTCGACGATCGCCTCCAGCTGCGCGCGGCCGATCGCCACCTCAGCGCTCCGAGATGCGTGCGGCGTCCTGCTCCACGACGAACTTCATCTTGGCCACCGGGTAGCGCATCTTCACCGGCAGGTAATGCTGGTCGACCCCGAGCCAGACGTCGATCACGTCGCCGTCCTTCGGGTCGACGTGCCGCAAATGCAGCGCGCGCACCTTGCCGAGCGGAATGTCGATGTCCTCGATGCCGACCACCTTGAGCGCGAAGTCGTAGAGCTTGCGCTGGGTGAAGACGCGCAGGTGCAGCGTCTCGCCGTCCGCGCGCGGCGGCACGTGCGCGAGCTGGAAGATCATCGTGAGCCAGTCGACCGTGTCGTCGCTCAGCGCCATGGTCTTGTGGGCGTCGCCGTGCTCGAGCGTGACCTCGTGCTTGAGCCAGTCGAAATCGAGGCCCTCGTCGTCGGCGCCGGTGCGCTTCTCGAGGAAGCGCTCGGGCCGCAGCCCCGCCGACGTGATGGTGCCCTCGCTCTCCTGCAGGATCGCGCCGTCCATGAAGATGCGGAAGAGGCCCGTCGCCTCGCCCTCCCCGGTGATGCGATAAGTGTCGCCCTTGCGCCGCCAGCGGTATACGGCATGGGCGGTAAGCGGGCCGGTGGAGAGCCGGTAATCGATGGACAGCCGCTTCGGCAGCGCATCCATCGGGAACAACGCAGGCTGGGGGGCGACCGGCGGCATGTCCGGCATCCAGGGGATGATCGGCTCGGCGAGCGCGACCGCTTCGGGCGGGGGCGGCGGGGGTGCCTGCGGCGCGGGCGGCGCGACGGCCGGAAGGTCCGCGGAGGGAGCGAGCGCTGCGAGAAGCTTCGGCGCGGGCGCGGGTGGGGACGCCTTCACCACGGCGTGGCGTGCGGCGGGACGCGGCGGTCGACGCACCTCCTTCGGTGCAGCCGGCCTGGGCGGCGCCGCGTGCGGCTTCGCCTCGACGGGCGCAGGCGCGGGCGGCGGCGGCAGGAGCTCCGCCGAGAACGGTTGCGCGACCACGTCGACGGGATTGGGCGGCGGCGGCAGCGAAATGAACAATGCCGCGTGCAGCGCGACGGAGGCGGCGAGCGCGGCCGCGAGGAAGCGGTAGCGCGAGAGGTATGCGGTGACGCGCGGCATGCGCCGTCAGTGCGCCTGCAGGCCGACGAGGATCTGCTCGACGCGCAGGCCCTGGGGATCGTCGAACACCACGCGCACGGGGAAGTTGAAGCGGTCCTTCGCGAGCCACACCTGCGCCTTGCTCTCCTTCGGGCCGGAGGTCACGCGCTCGTAATGCAGCGTGTCGAAACGGCCGGCGGGCGTATCGAGCGGCTCCTCGTCCACGAAGCGGTAGGTGTAGAGCTCCACCTTCTTGCCGTTGGACATGGGCATCGTGACGGTGCCCGCGCCCGGCTTGAGGTTCATGAACTGGTACATCACCGAGATGCGGTCCTGCGTGTGCTCCGGCAAAGGCACCTCGCTGCGATTGTCCCCGGAGGTGGAGCGCATGACGCCGTGCTCCCAGTCGAAGGTGGCGCGCACGGCGCCCTTGCTCGTGTTCCTGCGGTGCTGCGCGAACTCGAGCGGCTGCAGGCCCGCGGCGACCACGCGGCCCGAGCTCTGCATGGTGAGCTGGTCGTCGAGGAACAGCTTGAGCGGGCCCTCGGCTCGCGCGACGCTGCGGATGGCATACGTGTCGCCGCTGCGGGAATAGGTTTCCGAGACGTGGCCGATGGTGAGGCCGGTGAAGACGAGGCGATACTCCGCGGCGATGTCGGTGGGGACCGAGGCGAACGCGGCGGTGCAGATCGCGAGGCCGGCGAGGAAGGCGAGGAAGGCGAGGAAAGTTCTCATTCCGGGTTGCGCGGAGCGACGATCCAGTCGCTGGAAACGCCGCAGCGCCGCACTTGGACGACATCGCGGCCGGTAAATTCGATGCGGTCCTCGGCGAGCCAGCGAACGACCTGCGGGTAGATGCGGTGCTCCACGGCGAGCACGCGCTCGGCGAGGCTTTGCTCGGTGTCCGAGGCGAGCACCGGCACCGCGGCCTGGGCGACGATGGGCCCGTCGTCGAGCGCGGGCGTCACGAAATGCACCGTTGCGCCGTGCAGCTTCACGCCCGCGGCGAGCGCCCGGCGGTGGGTGTCGAGCCCCGGGAACGCGGGCAGGAGCGAGGGATGGATGTTCAGCATGCGTCTCGGGAAGCGTTCGACGAAGCCCTGCGTGAGGATGCGCATGAAGCCCGCCAGCAGCACGAAGTCGGGGCGAAGGCGCTCGATTTCAAGGGCGAGCCGCTCGTCGAACGCCTCGCGCGAAGCAAATTCGCGATGATCGACGATCCGCGTCGCGATGCCGCGCTCCGCGGCCCACGCAAGCCCCGCCGCATCGGGCCGGTTCGAGATCACCGCCTTCACCTCGATTCCCGTGCGCGCCTCGACGATCGCGCGCATGTTGCTGCCCCGGCCGGAGACGAGGATGACGGCCGATCTCACCGCGCGGGCTCAGTCGACGATCGTCGCCGGCGCGCCCGCCGTCCGCTCGGCGATGGCGCCCACCTCGAAGGCCTCGACGCCCGTCGCGGCGAACGCGTCGAGCGCGGCCTTCGCTTCGGATCGCGCGACGACCGCGACCATCCCGATGCCGCAGTTGAAGGTGCGCAGCATCTCGGCCTCCTCGATCGCGCCCTGGCGCTGCAGCCACCTGAAGATCGCCGGTCGCGGCCAGCGGCCGGAATCGAGGCGCGCGCAGGTGCCCTCGGGCAGGATGCGCGGGACGTTCTCGGTGAGGCCGCCGCCGGTGATGTGGGCGAGGCCTTTCACCGGCAGCTTCTCCATCACCGCGAGCACCGGCTTCACGTAGATGCGCGTGGGCTCGAGGAGCGCCTGGCCGAGCGTGCGCTCCTCGTCGAAGCCCTCGTAGAGCTCGGCGCCGCTCACCGCGAGCACCTTGCGCACCAGCGAGTAGCCGTTGGAGTGGGGGCCGGTCGAGGCGAGCCCGATCACGGCGTCGCCGGGCGCGATCTTCGAGCCGTCGAGGATCTTCGACTTCTCGACCAGGCCCACCGCGAAGCCCGCGAGATCGTATTCGTTCGGGTCGTACATTCCCGGCATCTCGGCGGTCTCGCCGCCGATCAGCGCGCAGCCGGCGAGCTCGCAGCCCGCGGCGATGCCCTTCACCACGGCCGCGGCGACGTCGACGTCGAGCTTGCCGCAGGCGAAGTAGTCGAGGAAGAAGACCGGCTCGGCGCCCGAGCAGAGGATGTCGTTCACGCTCATCGCGACGAGGTCGATGCCGATCGTGTCGTGCCTCTTCATGCGGAACGCGAGCTTGAGCTTGGTGCCCACGCCGTCGGTCCCCGAGACCATCACCGGGTTGCGGTACTTCTTCGAGACCTCCACCAAGGCGCCGAAGCCGCCGATGCCGCCGAGCACCTCGGGGCGCAGGGTGCGCTTCGCGAAGGGCTTGATGCGCTCGACGAGGGCGTCGCCCGCGTCGATGTCGACGCCGGCGTCGCGGTAGGTGAGGGGGGTCGGGGCGTTCACGTCCGATGCGTCTGATTCAGAGGCGAAATTTTAGCCGATTTACCGCGCTTACGCCCCGGTTTCGCCGCGCCCTTGCGCCTGGCGAGGGGCGGCGGGAGGGTCGTGGCAACGGGTTGTGGAGGTACCATGATCGGCCATGAGCGACATGCCCGTCCGCGATCCGCGCTTCGCCGAGATCGAGAGCCACCGCCCCTACCTCGTGCGCTACGCGCTGGCGCAGCTGCGCGACGCGGAGACCGCCGAGGAAGTCGTCCAGGAAGCGCTCCTCGCCGCGCTCGAGGCGATCGGCTCGTTCCAGGGGCAATCGACGCTTCGCACCTGGCTCACCTCGATCCTGCGCTTCAAGGTCGCCGACCACCAGCGTCGCGCAGTGCAGGATCGCGCGCGCTTCGAGGACGCGGGCGAGGCGGACGCCGCGGCGTGGCTCGACGAGCTGTTCGACGAGACCGGCCACTGGCGCGATCCGCCGCGGGCGTGGGCCAACCCGGAGGCGGCGTTCGAGCAGCGGCGCTTCTGGGAGGTGTTCGAGGATTGCCTCGGCCGCGTGCCGGGCGCGGGAGGGCGCGTGTTCTTCAAGCGCGAGGTGCTGGGCGAGGAGACCGACGAGATCTGCCGCGCCGAGCGCATCACCGCGAACAACTGCTGGGTGATCCTGCACCGCGCGCGCGTCTCGCTCCGCGCGTGCCTGGAGCTGCGCTGGTTCGACGGCGAGGCGGGCGATGGAAGCTGACACCGACCTCGATTGCCGCGAGGCCTCGCGCCTCGTCTCGCTCGCCTTCGAGCGCGCGCTGAGCGAGGAGGAGCGCATCGCGCTGCGGCGCCATCTCGACGAGTGCCTCATGTGCGTGAACTTCGAGGCCCAGCTGCGCTTCCTCCGCGAGGCCGCACGCCGCTATCGCGAGGGGTGAGAACGACAACGGGGCCAGACTGCTTCTTTCCGGGCGGAAAGGTGATCTGACGCCTTTTCGATCCGGCTCAGGCGTCGCCGCTGCCGCGGAACGTCGGCAGGTACGTGGCTGCGAAATCGAGCATGCGCTCGATCGGCGCGCGCGCGCGCCGGCCGACCTGCGGATCGACGAGCACCTCGTGGCCGGGCGCGCCCTCGAGCGTCTCGATGAGGTTGTAGAGGCCGTTCATCGCCATCCAGGGACAGTGCGCGCAGCTCTGGCAGGTCGCGCCCTTGCCCGCCGTGGGCGCCTCGATGAACGTCACGCCCGGCATGCGCTTCCGCATCTGGTGGATGATGCCGCCGTCGGTCGCGACGATGTACTCCTTCGCGCCGAGGCGCTCGGCCGCCTGGATGATCCCGGTGGTGGAGCCCACCGCGTCGGCGAGCGCGATCACGCTCTGCGGCGATTCCGGATGCACCAGCACCTTCGCGTCCGGATGCTGCGCCTTCAGCTCCTCGAGCTGGACCGCCTTGAACTCGTCGTGCACCACGCACGAGGCGTTCCACATCAGCATGTCGGCGCCGGTCACGCGCTGCACGTAGTCGCCGAGGTGCTTGTCGGGCGCCCAGAGGACCTTCCTTCCCTGCGCGTGCAGCCATGCGACGACCTTCTCGGCGATCGAGGAGGTGACCATCCAGTCCGCGCGCGCCTTCACTTCGGCGCTGGTGTTCGCATAGACCACGACCACGCGATCGGGATGCTCGTCGCAGAACCTGGAGAACTGCGCGGCGGGCGTGGCGAGGTCGAGCGAGCATTCGGCCGCGAGGTCGGGCATCAGCACGCGCTTTTCGGGGTTGAGGATCTTCGCCGTCTCGCCCATGAAGCGCACGCCCGCCACGACGATCGTCTTCGCCGGGTGCTCGTGGCCGAAGCGCGCCATCTCGAGCGAGTCGGAAACCGTGCCGCCCGTCTCCTGCGCGAGGTCCTGCAGGTCCGGGTGCACGTAGTAGTGCGCGACCAGGACCGCGTCGCGCTCCTCGAGCAGGCGCTTCGCCCGCGCGACGAGCGCGGCGCGCTCGCCGGGCGGCACGACGCGCGGCGGCGTCGCCGGCGCGATGCCGATGTCGCCGGAGTAGCGCTCGAAGCGGATCTGGATGGGTTGCGCGATCGCCATCGACGGATTTTACGGCATGGTCGCCATGCTAAAATTGCGCTTTTGTCGCCTCGCTTCGTATCGGGGCGCGCCCGGGCCAAGCCGGCCGGCGGGAATCGCGACTTCGCCCACCTGGGGCGAAGCGGCCCGCGAGGCGGCGCCGGCCCAGGGAAACGCCAAATGAGGCAGCTCCTCCTCGACTTCACCCGCGCCCCGGCGCCCACCTTCGCGAACTTCGTCCACGGCGGCAACGCCGAGGCCGCGCACGCCCTCGAGGCGGCCGCGCGCGGCGAATGCACGGAGCACGTGATCTACATTTGGGGCGAAAGCGCGGCGGGCAAGAGCCACCTGCTGCGCGCGTTCGCCGCGGCTTGCGGCGCGCGCGGCCGCTGCGTGGCGGGCGCCGATTTCGCGGCCGCGGACGCGCACGGCATCCTCGCGCTCGACGACGTGGAACGCCTTTCCGAGGAGATGCAGGTGGCGCTCTTCAACGCATTCAACGAGCGCGCCTTCTCGATCCTCGTGGTCTCGGCAAGCTCCGCGCCGCGCGACGTCCGGCTGCGCCGCGACCTCGCCACGCGCCTCGCCACCGGGCTCACCTACCGCGTCCTCGCGCTCACCGACGCGCAGAAGCGCGAGGCGCTCGCCGCGCATGCGCTCGAGCGCGGCTTCGCCCTTGCCGACGACGTCGGCTCGTACCTCCTCACGCACGCGCGGCGCGACATGGGCTCGCTGGTCGCCGCGCTCGACTCGCTGGACCGCTATTCCCTCGAGACGGGGCGGCCGATCACGGTGCCGCTGTTGAAGGCGGCGCTCGCGTGACGAAGCCCGGGCTCGCCCTCTTCGACCTCGACCATACGCTGCTCGACGGCGACAGCGACGTGTCGTGGGCGGAGTTCCTCATCGAGGAGGGCGTGCTGCATCCCGAGGAATACCACGCCAAGAACCAGTGGTTCTTCGACCGCTACAAGGACGGCACGCTCGACATCCGCGAGTTCCTCGAGTTCCAGCTCGCGCCCCTCGCGCGGCACTCCCGCGCGCAGCTCGACGAGTGGCACGAGGAATACATGCAACGCAAGATCCGTCCCATCATCCACGCGCGCGCCGCCGACCTCATCGCCCGGCACCGCGGCGGGCTGGTGGCGCTGGTCACGGCCACCAACCGGTTCATCACCGCGCCGATCGCCCGCGAGCTCGGCATCGAGCACCTGGTCGCGACCGACCTCGAGGAGGTGGAGGGCCGGTTCACCGGCAGGCCGCTCGGCACGCCGTCGTTCCGCGAGGGAAAGATCCGGCGCGTCGAGGAATGGCTCGCCGGAATGGGGCGGCGACTCGAGGAGTTCGAAAGCTGGTTCTACAGCGATTCGCTGAACGACCTGCCGCTGCTCGAGCGCGTCACGCACCCGGTGGCCGTGGATCCGGACGCGACGCTGCGCGCAAGGGCGATCGAGCGCGGCTGGCCGGTGATTTCGTTGCGCGACGACGAGGAGGTCGCTCCCTCCGGCGAAGGCGATCGAGGAGGGGCTCCGGCGGGAATCCGTGGATCCCCGTCCCCCGGCGCCAGCTCCCGGCGGCGGGCTCCACGCGGATGACGATCGAATGATCAAGAAATACATCGAGAAGCTCTTCGGCCGCAACAACCGTCCCACGCACAAGGATGCGCGGCCGACGATCCACGCGGCGGACAAGCACTCGATCCGCCACGAGGACATCAGCCGCTGCGCGCGACGCACCTGCGAGGAGCTGCAGCGCGCGGGGCACGCCGCGTTCGTGGTGGGCGGCGCGGTGCGCGACCTCCTGCTCGGCCGCAAGCCCAAGGACTTCGACGTCGCGACCAGCGCCACGCCCGAGGAGGTGCGCGCGATCTTCCGCCGCTCGCGGATCATCGGCCGGCGTTTCCAGATCGTCCACGTGCTGTGCGGCCAGGAGACGGTGGAGGTTTCCACCTTCCGCGCCCACTTCACCCGCGAGCCCGACAGCGAGCACACCGACGAGCACGGCCGCATGCTTTCCGACAACGTGTTCGGCACGCAGGCCGAGGACGCGCTGCGCCGCGACTTCACCGTGAACGCGCTCTTCTACGACCCGGTCAAGGAAGAGGTCTGGGACTACGTGCACGGCTTGAAGGACCTCAAGGCGCGGAAGCTCGTCATGATCGGCGACCCGGCGACGCGCTACCGCGAGGACCCGGTGCGCATGCTGCGGGCCGCGCGCCTCGCCGCGAAGCTCGGCCTCGAGATCGATCCGAAGACGCGCGCGCCGATCCGGGAGTCGCGCCACCTGCTCGAGAACGTGCCCCAGGCGCGGCTCTTCGAGGAGATCCTCAAGCTGCTCCTCTCCGGAAACGCCGTCGAGTGCGTGCGCGTGCTGCGCGAGCTGGAGCTGCACCACGGCCTGCTCCCGCTCCTCGACACCGCGCTCGAAGATCCCGAGGCCGGCCCCTTCGCCCTCGCCGCGCTGCGCGCGACCGACGAGCGGCTCGCCGGGGGCAAGCCCGTGTCGCCGGCCTTCCTCCTCGCCGCGCTCCTCTGGGGGCAGGTCGAGAGGAACCTGCGCAAGTTCGAGTCGAAGGGCCAGGCGACGATCCCGGCGCTGCATGCGGCGATGCACGAGGCGCTCGACGTGCAGCGCGATTCGCTCGCGATCCCGCGCCGCTTCGACGCCACGATGAAGGAGCTGTGGCTCATGCAGCCGCGCTTCCTGCAGCGCGGCGGCCAGCGGCCCTATCGCCTGCTGGAGCACCCACGCTTCCGCGCCGCCTACGATTTCTTCGCGCTGCGCGCGGCGAGCGCCAACGCGCCGCAGGAAGCCGCGCAATGGTGGGAGCGCTTCCAGGATGCGAGCCCCGACGAGCGCGAGCGCATGCTGGTCTCCGACGAGTCCGGCCCGAAGAAGAAGCGCCGCCGCCGGCGCGGCGGCCGCAGGAAGCCCGCGACGGGCGAGGCGACGCTGCTGCCCGATTCGCGGGGCGCGATCGAAGAGTGAGCCCGACCGTCGCCGCCGTGGTCGCTCTCGGCTCGAACCTCGACGACCCGGAGGGCCACGTGCGCCGCGCGTTCGCCGATCTCGCGCGCATTCCCGAGACCTGGGTCGCCGCGCGCTCGGCGCTCTACCGGACGGCGCCGGTGGGCTACGCCGAACAGCCTGTGTTCGTGAACGCCTGCGCGAAGCTCGAGACCCGGCTTTCCGCGCGCCACCTCCTCGACCATCTCCTCGAGATCGAGAAGCGGCACGGGCGCACGCGCGGCATCCCGAACGGCCCGCGCACGCTCGATCTCGACATCGTGCTCTACGGCGGCGCGACGATCGCGGAGCCCGGGCTTTCGGTGCCGCATCCGCGCGCGCACGAGCGCGCGTTCGTCCTCGCGCCGCTGGTCGACGTGTGGCCCGAGGCGGCGATTCCGGGGCACGGCTCGGCGCGGCAACTGCTCGAGAAGGCCGGGAGTGCGGGAGTGGAGCGGATATGAAGCACCGCTACATCGTCGTCGAAGGGCCGATCGGGGCGGGCAAGACGAGCCTCGCGGTGCGCCTCGCCGAGCGCCTGAATGCGGCGACGCTCCTCGAGGACCCGAGGGCGAATCCGTTCCTGCCGCAGTTCTACCGCGACATGCGCCGCTACGCGCTCGCGACGCAGCTCTTCTTCCTCTTCCAGCGCGTGCAGCAGGTCGAATCGCTCAAGCAGCCGGACCTCTTCGGCAAGCCCACGGTCGCGGACTTCACGCTCGCGAAGGACCCGCTCTTCGCCCGGCTCACGCTCGACGACGCCGAGTATCAGCTCTACGACAAGATCCACGCGCACGTGAGGCCGCAGGTGCCGGCGCCCGACCTCGTGATCTACCTGCAGGCCTCGGTGGACACGCTCGTCTCGCGCGTGAAGCGCCGCGGAGAGCCGTCGGAGGCCGCCATCGACGAGGGGTACCTGCGCCGGCTCTCCGAGGCCTACACGCGCTATTTCCACCAGTACGAGGGGAGCCCTCTGCTCATCGTGAACAGCGAGCGGCTCAACTTCGTCGAGGTGCCCGAGCACCTGGAGCTCCTCATCGAGCGGGTGAACGGCATGCGCGGCGCCCGCGAGTTCTTCAACCGCGCGTGAGCCGCTATGCTGCGCCGCGCCAGCCGCGCTTGCGCAGGGTGCCCGCGTCCGGCTTGCCGCGGTGCACAATGTTGCCAAGCGCCCCCGGGGTGTGCAGAATTCGCGCTCCGGCCGGCCGGTCCCGCGCGAACAGGAAGCCAAGACCATGAGTGCCCAGAACGCCGCGAAGAGAGTGACGGTTCCGCAGCTGCAGGCGCGCGCCCGCGACGGGGAGAAGCTCGCCATGCTCACGTGCTACGACGCGAGCTTCGCCGCGCTGATGGAGCAGGCCGGCGTGGACATGCTGCTCATCGGCGACTCGCTGGGAATGGTGATCCAGGGGCGCGAATCCACGCTCGCGGTGACGCTGGAGGAGGCGCAGTACCACGTCCGCTGCGTCGCGGCGGGAAGCCGGACGGCGCTGGTCGTCGCCGACATGCCTTTCGCGACCTTCCAGGAGTCGCCGCGCGACGCCTTCCGCAGCTGCGCGCGCATGATGGCGGCCGGCGCGCAGATGGTGAAGCTCGAGGGCGGAGCGGTGATGGTCGAGACCACGCGCTTCCTCGTCGAGCGGGGCATCCCCGTGTGCGCGCACATCGGCCTCACGCCGCAGTCGGTGCACGCGCTCGGGGGCTACCGCGTGCAGGGGCGCGGCGACGACGCGGCCGAGCGGCTCGTGGCGGATGCCAAGGCGCTCGAGGACGCCGGAGCCGCGATGGTCCTCATGGAGGCGATGCCCGCGTCGCTCGCGCGGCGCGTCACCGAGTCGCTCACGGTCCCGACGATCGGCATCGGCGCCGGTCCGGACGTCTCGGGCCAGGTGCTGGTGCACTACGACATGCTCGACATCTATCCCGGCAGGAAGGCCCGTTTCGTGCGCAACTTCATGGCGGGCGCGCCTTCCATCGGGGAGGCCATCGCGGCGTACGTGCGCGCCGTGAAGGACAAGAGCTTCCCCGCGCCCGAGCACTGCTTCTGAGCCCTTGGAGCTGATCCACACCGTCGATCGGCTGCGCGCGCGGCTCGCGAACGAGCCGAGGGTGGCCCTGGTGCCCACCATGGGCAACCTGCACGCCGGCCACCTCGCGCTGGTCGAGGAGGCGCGCAAGCACGCGTACTGCGTCGTCGCCTCGATCTTCGTGAACCGCCTGCAGTTCGATCCCGGCGGCGACTTCGAGCGCTATCCGCGCACCCTCGATGCCGACTGCGCGAAGCTCGAGCGCGTCGACTGCGACGTCGCGTTCGCGCCCGAGGAGCGCGACGTGTATCCGGAGCCGCAGGAGATCGTGGTGACGCCGCCGAAGCTCGCCGGGCAGCTGTGCGGCGATTTCCGTCCCGGGCACTTCCAGGGCGTCGCGACGGTGGTCACGAAGCTCTTCAACATCGTGCGGCCCGACACCGCGGTCTTCGGCAAGAAGGACTACCAGCAGCTGCACGTGATCCGCGCGCTGGTCCGCCAGCTCAACTTCGGCATCGAGATCGTGGGCGTCGATACGGTGCGCGAGGTGGACGGGCTCGCGATGTCCTCGCGCAACGGCTACCTCTCGCGCGAGGAGCGCGCGGAGGCGGTGCGGCTCCATCGCGCGCTCGTGCGAGTGAAGTCGGCGATCGAGGGCGGCGATGCGGAATACGACGCGCTTGCCGAGTCGGCGAAGGACGATCTCGCCGCGCACGGCTGGCGCGTCGACTACGTGGCGTTGCGCACGCAGGCGAACCTCGCGCCCGTCGGGCCCGCCGACCGCGATCTGGTCGTGCTCGGCGCCGCGTGGCTCGGCCAGACGCGCCTCATCGACAACCTCGAGATCCGCGTTCCCGCGCGATGAAGCCGCTGCCGCTCGACGGGATCCGCGTCGTCGAGCTCTCGCACATGGTGATGGGCCCGACCTGCGGCCTGGTGCTCGCGGACCTGGGCGCCGAGGTGATCAAGGTCGAGCCCGAAGGCAGGGGCGATCCGACGCGCTACCTGAAGAGCACCGGCGCGGGATTCTTCGCCGCCTTCAGCCGCAACAAGAAGAGCGTCACGATCGACCTCGGGACGCCGGAGGGCGTCGAGCTGGCGCTTCGCCTCTGCGACACCGCGGATGTCTTCGTCGAGAACTTCCGCCCCGGCGCGCTCGAGGCGAAGGGGCTCGGCCACGGCGCGCTCGCCAAGCGCAACCCGCGGCTCGTCTACTGCTCGCTCAAGGGATTCCTCCCCGGCCCGTACGAGAAGCGCACCGCGCTCGACGAGGTGGTGCAGATGATGAGCGGTCTCGCGTACATGACCGGGCCGGTGGGCCGGCCGCTGCGCGCGGGGGCGCCGGTGAACGACATGATGGGCGGCATGTTCGGCGCCATCGCGATCCTCGCGGCGCTGCGCACGCGCGAGAAGACCGGCAAGGGCGAGTACGTGCAGGGCGGGCTCTTCGAGAACGCGGCGTGGCTCGTCTCGACGCACATGATGCAGCACGCCGTGAGCGGAGTCGCGCCGGAGCCGATGTCCGCCGGGAAGCGCGCGTGGGGCGTGTACGACGTGTTCGAGTCCGCCGACGGCGTGCAGGTCTTCATCGCAGTGGTGACCGAGCGGCAGTGGCAGATCTTCACTCGCGCGCTTGGCGAGCCCGGGCTCCTCGATGCCGCCTACGCCTCGAACAACCAGCGCACGGCGCAGCGCGAGACGCTGATCCCGCTCGTGGCGCGGCTCTTGCGCAAACATCCGATCGCCCGGATCGAGCGCATCTGCGAGGAAGGCGCATTGCCCTTCGCGCGCATCCGGGCGCCGTCGGACCTCTTCGACGATCCGCAACTCGCGGCGGGCGGCATGATCGACCTCACGCTCCCCGACGGAACCAAGACGCGCATCCCCGCGCTTCCCATCGAGCTCGACGGCGAGCGTCCCGCGCTGCGCTCGGGCCTGCCCGAGCCGGGCGAGCACAACGACGAGATCCTCGGCCCGCTACGCTGAAAACCGGGGACAGACCACATTTTCCAATCCGCGACATCCCGTGAGGACTCGCACGTCGTTTCGCGGTAAGGAAAATGTGGTCTGTCCCCGGTTTTCGGTTCTAATCCGCCCATGTGGAACATGACGTTCTCTCCGCCGCACGTGATCCAGGCGCGCGTGCTCACGCGCCTTCCCGACGAGTTCCGGCGCAAGGTGAAGAGCGAATGGGGCGATGCGAACAAGCCCGGCGAGCCGATCGAGAGCTTCCTCGAGGGCCCGTCCTTCGACCGCGCGGGCAACCTCTACGTCACCGACATTCCCTTCGGCCGCATCTTCCGCATCTCTCCCGAGCTCGAATGGACGCTCGCCTGCGAGTACGAAGGCTGGCCCAACGGCATCGCGATCCACGAGGACGGAACGCTCTGGATCGCGGACTACCGCAACGGCCTGCTGCGCCTCGAGCCCATGGGGAAGAAACCCCAGCCGATCCTGCCGCGCCGCAACAGCGAGTCGTTCCGCGGCCTCAACGACCTCACGTTCGATTCGCAGGGCAACTGCTATTTCACCGACCAGGGCCAGACGGGGCTCCACGATCCGACGGGACGCGTGTTCCGGCTGCGGACCACGGGGCAGCTCGACATGGTGCTCTCCGCAGTCCCGAGCCCGAACGGCGTCGCGTTGAACGCGCACGGCCGCGCGCTCCTCGTGGCCGTCACCCGCGCGAACCAGGTGTGGCGCGGGCCGCTGCTCGCCGACGGCAGCGTATCGAAGGTAGGCGCGTTCCGCACCTTCTTCGGCACGAGCGGTCCCGACGGGCTCGCGGTCGACGTGGAGAACCGGCTGGTGGTGGCGCACGCGAGCCTGGGCGGCGCGTTCGTGCTGAACAATCGCGGCGAGGTGACGCACTTCGTGAAGAGCCCCGGCGGCTCGACGGTGACCAACGTCGCGTTCCGGCCCGGCACTTCGCGGCTGGTGCTCACCGAGTCGGAGACGGGCGCGATCCTCGAGGCGGACTTGCCGTCGCCCGGGGCGCCGCTCTTCTCGCACGCGTAGCCCGCAGGCGGCAAGGCCGCGGGCGCTCCCGACCGCGCGGGAACGGCCTCGTTCAGCGGCCCTTGAAGACCGGCTTCCTCTTCTCCATGAAGGCGCGGCGTCCCTCGCCGTAATCCTCGCTCTCGAAGCAGTCGAGGATGAGGCGATGGCAGAGCTCCAGGTCGACGTCCGCGTCAGGCTTGAGCAGCTCGTGGATGATGCGCTTCGCCGCCTTCACGGTGAGCGGCGCGCCGCTCGTGATCGATTTCACGTATTCGTCGAGCAGCGCGGGAAGGAGCGCCGGCTCGGTGATGCGGTTCACAAGGCCGATCCGGTGCGCCTCGGCCGCGTCGAGGCGGCGCGCGGTATACACGATGTCCTTCGCGGCTCCCGGTCCGACCAGGTCGGTGAGGTTCTTGGTCGCGGAGAAGAGGTAGCCCAGGCCGAGCCGCGTCGCCGGGATCGAGAACACCGAGTCCATGGAGGCGATGCGCAGGTCGCAGGCGACCGCGACGTTGAGGCCGCCGCCGATGCAATATCCGCGGATGTAGGCGAGCGTCGGCTTGGGGAAGTCGTGGATCGCCTTGAGCGCGGTCTCCGCGATGCGCTCGTAGCGCATCACTTCGTCGTGGGCCGCCCGCACGTCCTCGAATTGCGACACGTCGTCGCCCGAGGCGAAGGCCTTCTCGCCCTCGCCGGAGAAGACGATGAGGCGCACGACATCGTCCTGCGCCGCGCGCTCGAGGAGGATGGGCACCGCGCTCCAGGTCTCGATCGAGAGCGCGTTGTGGCGTGCCGGATTGTTGAACCGCAGGTTGAGCACCCCGCGGTCGAGGGACGCCTTGAGGCGCGGCGTCGGGGATTCGTAGCGCGACGATTCGCTCATCAATAGACTCCTGCCGCCTTCATTCGCCGGAGGTCCGCGCCGGCGAAGCCGATCTCGCGCAGCACCTCCTCGGAGTGCTCGCCGCGCCTGGGCGCCGCGCGTGCGATGGTGGACGGCGTTCGCGTGAGCGTCACCGGCTGGCCCACCAGCCTCTGCCCGCCGAGGCGCGCAGAGACGACCTGCTTCAGGATCCCGAGGTGCTTCACCTGCGGCTCCTCGAACACCTGCTTCACGTCGTTGATGCGCCCGCACGCCACGCCCGCCGCGTTGAGCTTCTCGATCCAGTGGTCGCTCGTCCCGCCCGCCAGCCTCTTCTCGATCTCGGCGTTCAGCCAGTCGCGGTGCGCCGACCGCTCCGCCTTGCTCTTCGAGCGCTCGTCGGCGATCCACTCCGGCGCGCCCAGCGCATGGCAGAAACGCTCCCAGATCTTCGCGCCGAACACCGCGATGTTGATATGGCCGTCCCGGGTCCGATATACGCCGGTCGGAATGCTGGTGGGATGGAAGTTGCCGGCCTGCCCGGGGATCTCGCCGTCGATCGTCCAGCGCGCGGTCTGGAAATCCATCATGTAGATGAGCGCCTCGAGGAGCGAGGTATGCAGCCATTGGCCCTTGCCCGACTGCTCGCGCTCGAGGAGCGCCACGGTCACGCCGTACGCGGCGAAGATTCCGCCGCACAGATCCGCGATGGGAATCCCGACGCGCAGCGGCCCGTGCCCGGGAAGCCCCGTCACCGACATGAGGCCGCCCATGCCCTGCGCGATCTGGTCGAAGCCGGGACGGCTCGAGCAGGGGCCGGTCTGCCCGAAGCCGGAGATGCTCGCGTACACGAGCCGCGGATTGATCTTCGAGAGCGATTCGTAGTCGATGCCGAGCCGGTGCTTCACGTCGGGACGGAAATTCTCCAGCAGCACGTCGGCCGTGGCGGCGAGCTTCCTCAGCACTTCGATCCCTTCCGGCTCCTTGAGGTTCAGCGTGATCGAGCGCTTGTTGCGATGCGTGTACTGGTAGTCGGAGCCTTCCTGCCCGCCGAGCGTATCGTCGCCGCGCATGTGCTCGGGCATCTGCACCTGGATCACGTCCGCGCCCCAGTCGGCGAGCTGGCGGGCGGCGGTGGGGCCGGCGCGCACCTGCGTCATGTCGATCACGCGGAAGCGGGCGAGGGCCTGGGAGGCGGGGATGTGCGGCATGTCAGGCGTTCAGGGATGCGGCGATGGCTTCGGAGGCGGGGATGGGCGGCATCTCGCTGTGCGGCGTTCTGCTTGCCCGCCAGGTTACGCGAAGAGCTTCCTGCGCTCCTCGCGGGCTTCGTCCGGTGCCTGTTCCACCGGCAGGCTTCGCGGGAATGGCGATCCTCACTTGCGCAGCAGCCGGGTGAGCTCGTTCACGTCGCGAAGGCTCTCGATCTTCCACACGACCTCCAGCACCTGCTCGATCCGATCGCGGTCGAGGCCGCCCCAGGAGGCGCACTCGCGGAACTTGTCGGAAAGCTCCGCGTCGCTCATCGGGTTCGCGGGGCTGCCCTTGCCGAAGTCGGCGCGGGTCCTGAGCATCCTGCCGTCGGCGAGCTCCACCTCGATGATGGTGGTCATCTTGTCGAAGCCCGCGGCCTCGGCTTCCGGATCCACGCCGAACTGCACCTTGCCGATCATCGCCTGCACGTCGGGCCGGTTCACCACCTCGTCGGTGAACTGCTGCAGCCCCGCCTTCCGCTCGAGGACGAGGAGCGCCATGCAGAACTCCATGGAGAATTTCGCCTGCAGCTCGTTCGCGGGCCGATGGTGGATCAGCGCGTTCGGCATGTTGTGGTTGGTGCCGACGGTGACGCGCTTCACATCCCGGGGCTTCACGTCGTTCTTCACGATGAGCTCGAGCATCGCGCCCATGCCCGGGTGCGTGAGCGAACCGGACGGATGCGGCTTGATCGAGACGCCCGGGAAGCGGAAGGTCCAGGGATCGCCGAGCTTGCCTTCGATCATCTCCGCGCTGTAGCCGCCGCCCGCCGCGCGGAAGAATCCGCGATCGGCCTCGAGGCCGTTGGGCGACGCGGTGAAGCCGAGCGCGGCGATCTCGGCCGCGACCACGCCGTTCTCGGCCGCGCGCCCCGCGTGGAAGGGCTTGGTCATCGTGCCGAAGTTCTCGCGCAATCCGCCCGCCTGCGTCGCGCCGAGAGAAAGCGCGCGACGGGTGGCCTCGCGATCGAGGCCGAGGAGCTTCGCCGCCCCCGCCGCCGCGCCGATCGAGCCGCAGGTCGCGGTGCTGTGGAATCCGGTCTGGTAATGGCGGGGAAGGATCGCCTCGGCGACCTTGCATTCCACCTCCACGCCCACCTGATACGCGAGCATGAGGTCCGCGCCGCTGCGGCGATCGCGCTCGGCGAGCGCGAGCACCGGCGGAAGGGCGGGCGCGGTGGGATGCGTGAGCAGGCCATACACGCGATCCTTCGCCACCGCGAGCTGCGTGTCGTCGTAGTCGTCGGCGTGGATCGCAAGGCCGTTCGCGAACGCGGCGAAGCGCGCGGGAAGCCGCTGGTTGGTGCCGATCACCGTGCTGCCGTTCGCGCTCTCGATGCCGAGCTGGTGCAGGTACTTCTGCGCGATGCGCCCGCACTCGGAGGCCGCGCCCGCGAGCGCGAGGCCGATGCCGTCGAGCACGGAGCGCTTGCCCAGATGCGCGACGTCCGTCGGGATGTCGGCGAGCTTCGTCGAGGTGACGAAGCCGGCTACGTAATCGGTGATCGGCGAGACCCTGGTCCTTTCGGGTGCGGTGGCGGCCATTGCAGACGGTTCACGCTTTGGAAAATGTGGTCTGTCCCCGGTTTCGCGCCCGCGAGGCGGCGAGGCGGGCACCCAGGCGGATCGCGTTCTCCAGCGCGCCGGTGCTCGCGACCCCCTTGCCGACGATGTCGAAGGCCGTGCCGTGCGCGGGCGTGGTGAAGACCGTCGCGAGCCCGCCGGTGACGGTCACGCCGCGATCGAAGCCCTTGATCTTGGTCGCGATCTGGCCCTGGTCGTGGTACATGCCGAGCACGCCGTCGAACTCGTCGCCGAAACCCTTGATGAACACCGTGTCGGCGGGGAAGGGGCCCTTGCAGGCGATGCCGCGCGCGGCGGCAGCCGCCACGGCCGGGGCGATGATCTCGATCTCCTCGCGCCCGAAGAGGCCGTTCTCGCCGCCGTGCGGGTTCAACGCGGCCACCGCGATGCGCGGGCGGTCGAAGCCCGCCCCGCGCATCGTCGCGTCCGCCAGCGTGAGCGCCTGGTCGATGCGCTCGGGCGTGATCTGCTCGATGGCGGTGCGCAGCGACACGTGCGAGGTGACGCGCGACATCCACTTGTCGTCGAGGACGTTCATCTCGCCGAAGAAGCCCTGGTGCCGCGTGAGATGCGCGAACATCTGGTGCTCGTCGTTGAACCTCCAGCCGCCGGCGTGCAGCGCCGCCTTGCTGAGGGGCGCGAAGCTGATGCCGTCGATGCGCCTCGCGAGCGCGAGCTCCACCAGGAAGGCGAGCGTCTCGCCGGCGAGCCGGCCCGACTCCGCGGAAATGGCGCCGCGCGGGATCGTCGCGGGATCGACGTTCGCGAGGTCGATCATCGGCACCTCGTCCGCGCGGGACCAGTCGACCGCCCCCGGATCCGGATACGGGCGCAGGCGAAGGCTCACCTTCGCATCGCGCGCGCCCCGCTCGAGCACCCGCGCATCGCCGACGGCGAGGAGGCGCGCATCGGAAGCCATCCGCCGGTCGGCGAGGATGCGCGCGCACTGCTCGGGGCCGATGCCGGTGCAGTCGCCGAGCATGAGGCCGACGACCGGAAGGCCGGGCATGCGGCTCACGCCGTCCACGGCGCCGTTCCGGCATGGCGCTTCGTGGGGCCGGCGAGCTCGAGGTGCGTCATGGGGGACCTTGCGCGGGGGGGAAGCGTAGGGTAGGCGCGCGGCGCGGAAAGTGTCAACAATACCGGCGAGCCGGATGACATTTTCCGCGGCCGGTGCGCTACTATCGCGGCATCCGAGAGCTCCATGCCCGTCGCCACCCGTCCCCGACCGCCGCGCCAGCTCTCCTCCCACATCGTGGAGGAGCTCAAGCGTCGCATCGGGTCGGGCGCCGTGAAGCCGGGCGAGCGCCTCAACGAGGCGACGCTCGCCGGCAGCATGGGCACGAGCCGGGGCCCGATCCGGGAAGCGATCCGCGTGCTCTCGGGCATGGGACTGGTCACGCCGGTGCCCAACCGCGGCGTCTTCGTCCGCAAGGTGACCGTCGCGGAGATGATGGAGATCTACGAGATGCGCGCGCTCATCTTCGGCTTCGCGGTGGAGCGCGCCGCCGAGCTCCTCACGCCCGCGCGCCGGAAGGCGCTCGCCGCGCTCGTCGCGCAGATGGACGAGGCGGCGAAGGCGCAGCGCGGCGGCCGCTACTACGAGCTCAACCTGCGCTTCCATTCGACGCTCCTCGCGTACTCCAACAACCGCCGGGCCGCGCGGGTGTACGGGGAGTGCGTGAACGAGCTCCATCTCTTCCGCCGGCCGCAGTTCAACTACCCCGCCAAGATGCGGCGCTCGAACACGGAGCACCGCGCGATCCTCGATCTCATGGTGGCGGGACGCGGCGCCGAGGCGCGGCGCATCGCGGAGGAGCACGTTCGCGCGGGACGCCAGCGGCTGCTGGAGTCGCTGGAGGAGTAGGAAGGTCGCGCCGCCGGGGCGCGGCCGGACGCCTAGCCCTTGCCTTCCAGCGCCGGCACTTCGATCTCGGTGAAGGTCGACTTCGCGTCCTCGAAGTAGAAGCCCGACTCGAGGAGCTTCGCATCGACGATGCGCGCCGTATCCCAGATCACCGCGCAGCGATCGAGGAGGGCGATCGCCTCCGGGGTGCCCATCATGTGGCGCGGGCTGATCTCGCGGCCGTCGACGAAGCGGTGGAAGCGATAGACCTTGACCTTGGTGCTCATGCGCGGGGGGGCGGGCTTCGGGGCGGCGGTGGCGGAGGACGCGTACTTTACGTCGAACGCCCGGCGGCCGCAATCCGACGCCTTGACGAAGCCGCGCGAAGCGCGTCAACTGATGCGGCGTGCTTCCGGCCACGCGAATGGCGCCGGCCGGGAGCGCTCACCGACCTCCTGGAATCGCCATGCGCCAGTTCGTGGTTTCCGTCGCTTTCCTCGCGCTGTTCTTCGCACGCATCTACCTCGACTCGGGATTCCGCCGCAGCCTGCGCCGCGAGGCGCCCCAGGCGTACCAGCGGCTCGCGGGCCCGAAGGCGCGGCGCTCGCTGCTGTCCAGGGCGCCGATCGAGTACGCCCGCATGATGCTGCTCCGCACCTACCGCAAGGAGCTCGCCGACTACCCCGCGTCGCGCGCGTGGGCGAGCTGGATCTCCTTCGTGGACTGGGCCCTGGTGGCGTTCGTCGCCGCGTTCGGGATCGCCGCGATCCGCAATGCCGCCTGAGGCGTCCGCGCGGCGCGCGGCGCCCGGCCTCGGCGCGGAGCTGGCAAGCCGCTGGACGCTGCGGCGCCTCGCCGGGGTCGCATACCTCGTCCCGGCCGTGAACATCGCGGCGATCGGATACATGCTGCTCTTCGTCGCGCCCGGAGGCCGCGAGGGCTGGACGTCTGCCCTGCACGAGCTCCTCGTCGAGAACCCGCGGCGGGCGATCTTCTGGTGGCTCGCCCTGCTCGCGCTTTGTTGCCTCGCCCTCGCCGCGGCCTATCTCTCCGGCCGCGTGAAGGGCGCGGCGCGGACGATCCCGGCGTGCGCCGCGGGCCTGCTGCTCGCCGCCGCGGCGTGGGCGACGCTCGACGCTTCCATCTGCGCGGTGGTGACGCTGCCGCTGCTGTTCAGCGTTCCGGACGCCGCGCGGGTCGCGATGGGCAAGGATTCCATCGCCGGGTGAATCGTCCCTCGCGGTCCGCGGCCTTCGTGGAGAGCGACGTCCCCGCGCGGCTCGACGCGCTTCGCTGGTCGCGCTTCCACACGCTGGTGGTGGTCGCGCTCGGAATCACCTGGATCCTGGACGGGCTCGAGGTGACGCTCGCGGGCGCGGTGTCGGGCGCGCTCAAGGCGAGCCCGGCGCTGCATCTCACGGACGCGCAGGTCGGGCTCTCCGCGAGCGCCTACCTCGCGGGGGCGGTGGGCGGCGCGCTCCTCTTCGGGTGGCTCGCGGACCTCTTCGGGCGCAAGCGCCTCTTCTTCGTGACGCTCGGCGTGTACGTCCTCGGCACGGCGCTGAGCGCGGCTTCCCCCGGCTTCGCCTTCTTCGCGCTCTCGCGCCTCGTCACCGGCGCCGGCATCGGCGGCGAGTACGCGGCGATCAACTCCGCGATCCAGGAGCTCATTCCCGCGCGCTACCGGGGACGCACCGACCTCGCCGTGAACGGCAGCTTCTGGATGGGCGCCGCGATCGGGGCGATGGGATCGAGCCTGCTCCTGGAGCCGGGACGGCTTCCGGCCGACGTGGGCTGGCGCGCGGCGTTCGGGATCGGCGCCACGCTCGGAGTCGCGATCCTCTTCCTGCGCCGCCTGCTGCCCGAGAGCCCGCGCTGGTTGCTGCTGCACGGCAGGCGCGCGGAAGCCGAGCGCATCGCCGCCCGGGTGGAACGGGCCGCCGGCGTGCCTCCGGCGAAGCGCGGGGAACATGCGACGTTGCGGCTTCGCGTCCGCATCCGCGCCGCGAGCTTCGTCGACCTCGGCGCGAGCCTCTTCCGCCTCTATCCGCGCCGCGCGATCCTCGGGCTCGCGTTGATGGCCGCGCAGGCGTTCTGCTACAACGCGATCTTCTTCACGTATGCGCTGGTGCTCGGGCGCTTCTACTCGGTGCCGCCCGAAGACGTCGGCCGCTACCTGCTGCCCTTCGCGGCGAGCAATTTCGCCGGGCCGCTCGTCCTCGGTCGGCTGTTCGACACCTGGGGACGACGGGCGATGATCACGACGACCTACGCGCTTTCCGGGGTGCTGCTCGTGCTCACGGCGGTCCTGTTCGTGGAAGGCGCGCTCGGCGCGGCGAGCCTCACGATCGCCTGGACGCTGGTCTTCTTCTTCGCTTCGCCCGCGGCGAGCTCGGCGTACCTCACCGTGAGCGAGTGCTTCCCGCTCGAGGTGCGCGCGCTCGCGATCGCCTTCTTCTACGCGCTCGGCACCGGCATCGGCGGCGTCGCGGCGCCGTGGCTTTTCGGCGTGCTGGTCGGCAGCGGCGAGCGCGCGGCCGTCGCCGCGGGCTACGGGCTCGGTGCGATCATGATGATCGCAGCGGCGGCGATCGCCTGGCGCCTCGGCGTGAACGCCGAGTGCAAGCCGCTGGAGTCGGTCGCCAAGCCGCTGTCGAGCGCAGAATAGGCGGCACTCGCTCGATGAGGTCGAGCGCCGCAAGCGTCCGCTCCAACATCGTTCCCGCTGCCCGCCTTGATGAAGGAGTTCCCATGTTCCTGGGTCATTACGGAGTCGCCTTCGCCGCGAAGAAGCTCGCGCCCATGACCTCGCTCGGGACGCTGGTGCTCGCGGCGCAGTTCCTCGACATCCTCTGGCCGAACCTGCTGCTCCTCGGCATCGAGAAGGTGCGCATCGTGCCCGGCCTCACCGCCGTGAACCCGCTCGACTTCGTGTCGTACCCGATCTCGCACAGCCTCGCGATGGCAGTGCTGTGGGGCGTGCTCTTCGGCATCGTGTACTGGCTCGTGCGCCGCTATCGCGCCGGCGCGGTCGTCGCGGCCGCGTGCGTCGTGAGCCACTGGTTCCTCGACCTCGTCGTGCACGTGCCGGATCTTCCGCTCGCGCCGGGAAGCTCGGTGAAGCTGGGACTGGGATTGTGGCAGTCGCTTCCCGCGACGCTCGCGGTGGAGCTCGCGGTCTTCGCGGCGGGGATCGCGGTCTACCTGCGTGCGACTCGGCCCGCCGACCGCATCGGCCGCTACGGACCCTGGGGCCTCGTGATCTTCCTCGCCGCGATGTACCTCGCGAGCGTCTTCGGGCCGCCGCCGCCCGATGCGGCGACGATCGCATGGGCGGACCAGGGCCAGTGGCTGATCGTGCTCCTCGCCTACTGGATCGACCGGCATCGCAGCGCCGCTGCTGCGCTGCCGCTTGCCAATCGCGCGCCGGCCCTCTAACTTCGCGCGTTTCGGGCATCGACCGGGGAGGACGGCCGTGTCGCAGCGTCATCTTGCGGTGTGGCCGCACGACGTTCCGCGTGGGCTCACGCTGCCGGAAACGAGCGTCTGGGTGAACCTCGAGATCTCCGCCCGGCGCCATCCGCGCAAGCCCGCCTTCATCTGCTACGACAACGCGATCACGTTCTCGCGCCTGAAGTCCGAGGCCGAGAAGCTCGCGGGTTTCCTGCAGGCACGCTGTGCGGTCGCGAAGGGCGACCGCGTCCTGCTCTTCGCGCAGAACAGCATCAATTTCGTGATCGCCTACTACGCGATCCTGCGCGCCGATGCGGTGGCGGTCCCGATCAATCCGATGAACCTCACGCGCGAGCTCGCGGTGTACCTGCGCGATTCCGGCGCCAGGACGGCGATCGTGGCGCAGGAGCTGTGGCCGCAGGCGGCGCCGCTCGCCGGGGACGGGACGATCGCGCACGCCATCGTCGCCGCATACCGCGATTACCTGCCGGGCCCGACCGACCTCAAGATGGCCGACGCGTTCGAGCTGCCGCGCCGGGCGATCGCGGGACCGAACGTCACGCTGTGGTGCGACGCGATCGCCGCGGACTGCGCGCCTTCCGAACACACCGCCGGACCCGACGATCTCGCGTGCATGCCGTACACCTCGGGAACCACCGGCGAGCCGAAGGGCTGCCCGCACACCCATCGCTCGGTGATGCATACGCTCGTCGCGGGCGGCGAATGGTTCCGCACGGTGCCCGAGATGGTGTACCTCGGCGTGCTGCCGTACTTCCACGTGACGGGCATGCAGAACAGCATGAACGGGCCGATCTACATGGGAAGCACCGTGGTGATGCTGCCGCGCTGGGATCGCGACGCCGCGGCCGCGCTCATCCCGCGCTACAACGTGACCGCGTGGCCGCTCATCCCGACGATGGTAGTCGACCTCCTCGCGAGCCCGAACGCGGCGAGCTACGACCTCGGCACGCTGAACCGCATGAGCGGCGGCGGCGCCGCGATGCCCGAGGCGGTGGCTGCGAGGCTCCACGAGC
>DATIZV010000349.1:0-8382 GCA_035516915.1 Usitatibacter sp.
ACGAGCTTCGCCGCCTCCTTGTTGCCGGAGCGCGCGGCCCCGAGCTGGCGCTCGCGCGCGCGGTCGACGGTCGCCATGTCGGCGAGCGCGAGCTCGGTGTGGATCACCTCGATGTCCGAGATGGGATCCACCTTTCCCGCGACGTGCACCACGTTGTCGTCGGAGAAGCAGCGCACCACGTTCGCGATCGCATCGGTCTCGCGGATGTTGGCGAGGAACTGGTTGCCGAGCCCCTCGCCCTTCGATGCGCCGGCGACGAGGCCCGCGATGTCGACGAACTCGACGATCGCCGGGACCACCTTCTGCGGATGGACGATCTCGGCGAGCTTCGCGAGGCGCGGGTCGGGCACCTCGACGATGCCCACGTTCGGCTCGATGGTGCAGAACGGATAGTTCTCCGCGGCGATGCCCGCCTTGGTGAGCGCATTGAAGAGCGTGGACTTGCCGACGTTCGGCAGTCCCACGATGCCGCACTGGAGGCTCATGGCTTCGTTTCTCTCGGATGCGTCCCCGTCTTCACCGGGACGACGGCCTCTTCCTTCGGAGCCGTGTGCAGCCACGTCATCGCGTCGCTCATGCGCCCGCTCGCGATGCGCGCCAGCAGATCGAGGCTGCGCTCGAAAGGCGGCTCGATCGCCTCCCGCTCGACCTTGCGCGGCTTGTCGAGCACGTAGTCGGCGACCAGGTCCTTGTGGCCCGGGTGCCCGATGCCGACGCGAAGCCGCCAGAAGTCCTTCGAGCCGATCGCCTCGACGATGTCCGTGAGTCCGTTGTGCCCGCCGGTGCCGCCGCCCTTCTTGAGCTTCACCGTCCCCGGCGGCAGGTCGAGCTCGTCGTGCACGACGAGCATCTCGCCCGGCTCGATGCGGTAGAAGCGCATCATCGCCGCGACGCTGCGGCCGCTCTCGTTCATGTACGTGCCGGGCTTCAGCAGCCAGAAATCGCGCCCGCCCTCCTCGACGCGCGCGACCCAGCCCGAGAACTTCGCCTCGCGCTTCCAGGCCGCCGACTTGCGCGACGCGGTCTGGTCCACCCACCAGTAGCCGGCGTTGTGGCGGGTCTTCTCGTATTCGCGCCCCGGATTGCCGAGGCCGACGATCAGGCGAATCTCGTCCATGGATCTCGTGGAGGCCGTCGCTCGAAAGCAAAGCGCCCGCCCCCGAGGGCGGGCGCCGTGGGTGCGGGGCGTTGGGCGGCGCCTGGCGTCCGCCCCAACGGCCCGCGAGGACTACTTTTTCTTCTCTTCCTTGCCGGCCGCCGGCTTGGCTGATTCCTTGCCGGCCGCCGGCTTGGCCGCTTCCTTGCCGCCCGCCGCCGCAGGCGCAGCCGCTTCCTCTTCCTTCGCCTTCTGCGCCGTGGTCGGCACTTCCGCCGCCGAAGGCGCCGCGGCCGCGGCAGCCGCTTCCGCCGCCTCCTCTTCCGCCGTCATGACGCGCGGAATCACGACCGTCGCGACCGTCGGGTCCTCGCCCTTCGGCACGATGGCCTCCACGCCGCCGGGAAGCTGCAGCGAAGAGAGGTGCAGCGAATGGCCGGCCTGCAGGTTCCCGAGGTCGACCGTGATGAACTCGGGCAGGTCCTTCGGCAGGCAGCGCACCTCGAGCTCGTTCATCACGTGCTGCACCAGGCCTCCGGCGATCTTCACGCCCGGGGAGTTCTCCTGGTTCACGAAGTGCAGCGGCACCTTCATGTGGATCTTCCTGTCGGCGGCGACGCGCTGGAAATCCGCGTGCAGCACGCGCGGCTTCACCGGATGCATCTGGTAGTCGCGCAGCAGCACCTGCGCCTTCTCGCTACCCACTTCCATGTCCAGGATCGACGCGTGGAAGGCTTCCTGCCGGAGCTTCAGCAGCAGGTCCTTGTGGTCGAGCTCGATGGGCAGCGCTTCCTTGCCCCCTCCGTAGAGGATTCCGGGCACCTTCTCCGTGCGGCGCAGGCGGCGGCTCGCACCCGTTCCCTGCAGCTTGCGCGGTTCGGCTTTGATGGCGATCTTCATGTTCACTCCAGTTGTGCGGCGCATCCGCGACCAGATCGCGCCGCGTTTCGATTGCCCTCGCTGGGAGGGCGCTACTCCACGAACAGGGAGCTCACCGAGCTCTCCTCGCAGATCCTTCTCATCGTCTCGGCGAGGAGCTCCGCGACGCTCACCTGGCGGATCTTCGAGCACGCCTCGGCTTCGGGGCGCAACGGAATGGTGTCCGTCACGACCAGCTCGTCGATCACCGAGGCCGCGATGCGCTCCACGGCAGCGCCGGAGAGCACCGGGTGCGTGCAATACGCGACCACGCGCACCGCGCCCTGCTCCTTCAGCGCCTTCGCCGCCTCGCACAGCGTGTTCGCCGTGTCCACCATGTCGTCCATGATCACGCAGGTGCGTCCGTTCACGTCGCCGATGATGTTCATCACCGTGGCGACGTTGGGCCGCGGGCGCCGCTTGTCGATGATCGCGAGGTCGCTCTCGAGGCGCTTGGCGATCGCGCGCGCGCGCACCACGCCGCCCACGTCCGGCGAGACCACGACCTGGTTCTTGTAGCCGTGCTTCCACAGGTCGCCCAGCAGGATCGGCGTCGCGTAGACGTTGTCCACGGGGATGTCGAAGAATCCCTGGATCTGGTCGGCGTGCAGGTCCATGGTGAGGACCCGGTTCACGCCGGCGATCGTGAGCATGTTGGTGACGACCTTGGCGGAGATCGCGACGCGCGCGCTCCTCGGCCGGCGGTCCTGCCGCGCATAGCCGAAGTAAGGGATCGCCGCCGTGATCCGCGCGGCGCTCGAGCGGCGCAGCGCGTCCACCATGATCATCATCTCCATGAGGTGGTCGTTGGTCGGCGCGCACGTCGACTGGAGCACGAACACGTCCTTGCCGCGCACGTTCTCGAGCAGCTCGACCATCACCTCGCCGTCGCTGAAGCGCGACACGGTCGCCTTGCCGAGCTGGATGTTCAGCACCTTCGCCACCTTCTGCGCGAGCTTCGGGTTGGCGTTCCCCGTGAACACCATCAGGTTGTCGAAGGCCATCGTCTCGATCCGGCGCGCTTGCGGTCGCGCTGAAAGTTAGGGGCAGGGGAGGAAGGATTCGAACCCTCGAATGCCGGAATCAAAATCCGGTGCCTTAACCAACTTGGCGACTCCCCTACGGCCGCGCGCATCGGCGCGGTTGCATCAAGCTCCTGTGCGCATCGGGTGCCGCGAAAGCCCGCGCGCGACGAATCCGTTCATTCCCGCCGGCAGCTCGTCGATCACGCGCTGCGCCTCCCCGCGGCTCGCGTACGCCGCGAAGACGCAGCCCCCGGAGCCCGTCATGCGCGCTTCCCCGCGCGCGCGAAGCCACTCGAGATGTTCGCGAACCGCGGGATAGCGCTCGAAGACCACGGGCTCGAGGTCGTTGCGAAATCGCAAGACCCCCGACTGCGCCGAAAAGTCTTCCATTTTAAGGGCTTCCGTATTGCGGGTCAATTCCGGCGCGGCGAAGATCGAGACCGTGGGCACCTGGACGGCAGGCACGAGCACCGCGTACCAGCGCTGCGGGACGTCGATCGCAGCGAGACGCTCGCCGATCCCCTCGACCCACGCGGATCGACCGAAGAGGAAGAAGGGAACGTCGGCTCCGAGCGCAGCGCCCAAGCCGGCGAGCGCATCGGCGCCGAGCCGCGTGGCCCACAGCCGGTCGAGCGCGAGGAGCACCGTGGCCGCGTCCGAGCTTCCCCCGCCGAGCCCGCCGCCCATGGGAATGCGCTTGCCGATCTCGATGTCCGCTCCCATCGGCGTGCCGGTGAGCTCCTTCAGCGCCCGCGCCGCGCGCACCGCCAGATCCTCGTCGGACGGAACGCCCGCGACTTCGTTCACCCGCGCGACGACGCCGTCGGTCCGCACGCGGATGCGCACCACGTCGCAACGGTCGATCAGCACGAACACGCTCTGCAGGAGGTGGTAGCCGTCCGCGCGGCGCCCCACGACGTGCAGGAAGAGGTTGAGCTTCGCCGGCGCGAGAAAGTCCGGCCCCGCGAGCTCCATGTCAGTCCCCGAGCGGCCGATACGAATCCACCACCAGGCGCACGACGGTGTCGTCCCTGCGCACGGTCATCCGCTTGGCGAGCCGGACGGCGCCTGCGGGCTGGGTCTCGTCGACCGAGAATCGCCACCCGTCCGGAAGCGCCGCGGGGGCCTTGCCGTAGAGGCCCTGCGCGAGCCAGTCGGGATCGATCGCGACGCCGAGCGCCTCGCGCGTGAGGGCCGCGAAGCTGGGGGCCTCCTCCGCCGCTGCGCCCGCCTGCGTGAGCGTCGCGCCGGAAGGCGTGGACTCGATGCGCGCGACCTCGTTGCCGAGCGGCGAGGAGATCACCCACGTATCGGACGCACCGCGCCTCGTCCAGCGAAGCAGGGCGATATCGCTGCGCTGGCCCTGGCGCACCGCGAGCCTCCCGCTCATCTCGAACGAGGCGGGAATCGAGGTGAGCGCCGGCGGCGGCGCCTCGCGGGGAGCGAGCGCCGCGCAGGCGGCGAGGCCGAGCGCGGCGGCGGCGGCCGCGAGCCGCGCGATCACGGACGGTGGCCCGCGCTCAGTGGTACTTCTGCATCACCGCGAGCAGCGACTCGTGGTTCGGGTTCTCCGAGAGCGCCGTCTGCCAGACCTTGCGCGCCTCCGCGTGCTGCCCGCTCTTCCAGAGGACCTCGCCGAGGTGGGCCGCGATCTCCGGGTCCTGCCGCGCGGAATACGCGAGCTGAAGCTGCTTCAGGGCCTCCTGCACGTGGCCCAGCCGGTACTCCACCCAGCCCATGCTGTCCATGATGAAGGGATCGTCCGGCAGCAGCTTGTAGGCCTTGTCGATCAGCTCCTTCGCCTCCTGCAGGCGGTTCGTCTTCTCCGCGAGCGTGTAGCCGAGCGCGTTGTAGGCGTGCGCGTAGTCCGGCTTCATCTTGATGACCTTCCGCAGGTCCGCCTCCATCACGTCGAGCTTGTCGATGCGCTCGGCGGCCATGGCGCGGTCGTAGAGCAGCTCGTACGAATCGGGATACTTCGCCACCGCCTTCGAGAGCATGTCGTAGGTTTCGTCCCACTCCTTGGCGTCGCGCAGCAGCTGGGCGTCGACCTGGATGATCTCGATGCGGTCCTCGGTGGTGCCCGGCTCGATCTTGCGCAGGTACTCGCGGCCCGCCTCGAGGCCCTGCTGCTTCGCGATCAGCGTCGCGATCTTGAGCTGCGCGCGCACCCAGTCGCCGGAATCGACTCGCTTGTACCAGTCGATCGCCTCGTCGTAATGCTTGAGGCCCTCGGCGGCCTGGCCCATGCCGAGGTAGATCGCGGCGGGCTCGCGGTAATTGAGCTTGAGCGCCTTGGTGAACGCGCTCTGCGCGTCGGCGTAGTCCTCGAGCTGCAGCGACAGCAGGCCGATCGCGTACGCCGCCTGCGCGTCGTTCTTCGCGATCCGGTCGACGGCGCGGAACTGCTCGCGCGCATCGGCGAGCTTGCGCTCGGCGGCGAGCTCGCGCCCGAGCTGCATGCGGACCTCGACCGAGTCGGGATGCTCCTCGACGAACTGCTGGTAGAACGGGATCACCTTCGAAGGGTCCTCGCGGTGCAGCACCTGCGCCTTGAGGATCGCGGCCGGCTCCCAGCCCGGCTTCGCCTCCAGCGCGGCGTCGGCCTCGCTCGAGGCGACGTCGTTCCTGCCCGCGATGAGGGCCGCCACGCCGTTCGCGTAGCGAGCCTCGGCCATCGCGGCATACGGCTCGGTCACCGCGCGGGTCGCGTCGAGCACGGCCGCCTTGTCGGGAAACTTGCCGAAGAGATGCGAGAGCTGCATCAGCACCGGCCCGCGATCCGAGCTCTTCGCGAGGATGCCGGAGACCAGCGCCTGGGCCTTCGCGAGATCGCCGTCGTTGGCGAGCAACGCCGCGAGGATCTCGCGCGCGAGCGACGATTCGGGGTCGAGCTCGAGGAGCAGCGTCGCGTCCTTCAGTGCGGGCCCGAACTCGCGCGCCCGGATCGCCGTCTCCACGGCACGCTTCGCGATCGCGGGATCGTGCAGCTCCTTCGCGAGGCGCTCGTAGATCGCGAGCGCGCCGTCGACGTCCCCGCGCTGCGCGGCGAATTCCGCCACCAGGTATTCGAACATCGCATCCGAGCGCGAGGTCGCCTCGTCGCTCGCGGGGTCCGTCGCGTCCTGGGCGACCGCCGATCCCGCGATCGAGATCGCGAGCGCGGCAAGCGCCCCCATCCACCGTTTCTTCAACGCCATCGTTCCTTGCTCCTGCCCTCGCTCCATCGGAGCGCATGGCACCTATCATAGAACGATTCCACGCGGTTCGACGCGCCGTGTAGGCGGCGGCAACGCAGGCGTGTAGGACGACGCCGGCAACGTATAATCGACTGCGGGAAGTCCTTGAATTTCAAGCGATCGCGATCATGCCGGAGCTGCCGGAAGTAGAGACCACGCGACGCGGCCTTTTGCCGCACGTCGTGGGCCGCCGCATCCGCTCGGTGGTGGTGCGCAATCGCCACCTGCGCTGGCCCGTGCCGCGCGACCTCGCGCGCCGTCTCGAAGGCGAAGAGGTGGTCGACGTGCGCCGCCGCGGCAAGTACCTGGTCTTCGATTGCCGCCGCGGGCACCTGCTCGTGCATCTCGGGATGTCGGGACGCCTCACGCTGGTTCCCGACGGCGCACCTGCGCGTGCCCACGATCACGTGGACCTGCGCTTCGAGGGCGCGCGGTCGCTGCGGCTCACCGATCCGCGCCGCTTCGGCGCGATGCTGTGGGTGGATGGAAACGCCGAGGACCACGTCCTGCTGAGGGGCCTCGGCCTCGAGCCGTTCGACGAGGCCTTCACCGGCCGGGCGCTCCACGAGCGCGCGCGCGGACGGCGCGTCGCGGTGAAGCAGTTCCTCATGGACTCGCGCATCGTGACGGGAGTGGGCAACATCTATGCGAGCGAAGCGCTGTTCCACGCCGGCATCCATCCCCTGAGGAGCGCCGGCCGCATCTCGCGTGCCCGCTGGGACCGCCTCGCGGCCTGCGTGCGCTCGACGCTCGAGCGAGCGCTCGCGGCCGGCGGCACCACGCTGCGCGATTTCGCCTCGGCCGAAGGGCACGCGGGCGCCTTCCAGCACCAGCGTGCGGTGTACGGCCGCGAGGGCGAGCCGTGCCGCAAGTGCGCGGCCCCGATCCGCGCGCTGCGCCAGGGCCAACGCTCGACCTTCTACTGCCCGTCATGCCAACGCTGAGCGCGACGGGCAGCTGGCCGACGGCGGCGCGATCGCTCGAACGCAGCCTTCGCGAGCTCAAGCAATGGCGCGACGCCACCGCGGAGGCGCTCGCGGCGTTCCGCCGCTGGGCGCTCGTCGCGCGGCTCCTCGACGAGCAGGCCGCGGCGCGGCTCGCGCACCTCGAGCGGCGCCTCGCGGCCGACCGGCTCACCATCGCGTTCGTCGCCGAATACTCGCGCGGCAAGAGCGAGCTCATCAACGCGCTCTTCTTCTCCGCGCTCGGGCATCGCCTGCTTCCCTCGGGGCCCGGGCACACGACGTTGTGTCCCACGGAGATCGCGTGGGATGCGTCGCGTCCGCCCTCGCTCCGGCTGCTCCCGATCCATACGCGGGAGACGCAGACGGCATTGCGCGAGTACATCCAGGGCGAGGGCAACTGGACCCAGGTGCCGCTCGATCCGTCGGATCCGCAGGGGCTCGCCGCCGCTTGCGAGGCGATGTCCGAATCGATCGAGGTCGATGCGTCGCATGCCGCGAGCCTCGGGTTCCGCGTCGAGGGCGAAGGACGGGTCGCGATCCCGCGCTGGCGCTATGCGCTCCTCAACCTGCCGATCGGCCTCCTTCCCGACGGCCTCGCGATCCTCGATACGCCGGGGCGAAGCGCGCTCAGCACCGAGCCGGAGCTCACGCTGCACCGGGTGCCCGACGCCGCGGCGATCGTGTTCATGCTGAGCGCCGAGAGCGGGCTCGAGGAGGCCGACCGGGAGCTGTGGGCCGAGCACATCGCGCCGATCGAAGGCCTCGACCATTCGTGCTTCGTGGTGCTCAACAAGATCGATGCGCTGCGCGAGGGACGCGGGGAGGGGCAGGTGCTCGCGGAGATCGACCGCCAGGTGCGCACGGCCGCCGAGGCGCTCGCGATCGAGCCCACGCGCGTCTTCGCGCTCTCCGCGCGGCAGGCCTTCGCCGGCTCGGTCGGCGGCGATTCCGACGCCCTCCTGCGCAGCCGCATGTATCGGCTCGAGCAGGCGCTCGCGAAGCGCACCGTGAACGAGCGACGGATGGACCATGCCAATGCGGTGCGCGCGGAAGCCCGGGCGGCGATCGCCGAGGCGCGCGCGCTCACCTCGAGCCGCCACGAGTACGCGCGCGAGCAGATCGAGGAGCTCGCGGCGCTG
>DATIZV010000350.1:0-32635 GCA_035516915.1 Usitatibacter sp.
GACGGCACGCTCCTCGTCACCGATTGGGACAGCGGCGAGGTGTTCCGCTACGGTCCGCGGCGCGAGGTGCAGGTCCTCGCGAAGGGGTTCAAGGGGCCGGCCGACCTCTGCATGATGCACGACACGATCTACGCCCCGGACCTCGTGAAGGGAGAAGTGCGGGTGATCAAGATCGCGAAGTAGCCGGGGGGCGCCGCTCGAGGTCCCCGCGCGGCCAGCGCGCGAGGCGCGCGCCCGCCTCGTAGGTGCTCTCCAGGAAGGCGAGGAGGGCCGCATCCCGATCGGGGGCGGCCCTCACCGCTTCGTAGGGGAGCAGGAACTCGCGGAAGCCCTCGTCGTAGCGGGCCTCCTTCGGCTTCACGCCCGCGCTGGAGAACCCCTGCGGCTCGGGCGCCGCATACGCGTAGAACATCGCCTCGTCCGCGCTCCCGCCTCCGGGCCAGAAGCCGTGGCTGATCGCCTCGTGCGAGTAGGCCTCGCGCGTGACGGCATCGGCGCCTGGCCGCTCGGGCGCGCGGCGGCCGGAGAAACGCGTGAGCGCGAGGTCGAAGCTGCCCCAGAAAAAATGCAGCGGGCTGCACTTGCCGACGAACCCGCAGCGGAAGCGCTCGAACACGGGGCGCATCGATTCGAGCGCGCGCCAGAACGCCCCCGCCCGTTCGCGATCGTACGAGCGGTGCTTCGTGTCGAGCTCGAAGCGCAGCGGCTGAGCCACCTCGACCGGCATCGTCCAGATGCGGATCGGGCAGCCGATGCGCTCGAGCGCGGCCATCACCTTCGCGTGGAAATCCGCCACCGTCATCGGCTCGAGGCGCACGATCTCCTCGCGGCCGTCGGAAGCGTTCAACTGCAGCTGGTGCGAGACGAAGTCGAAGTGCGCGACGAGCGTGCGCCCGGCGCAGCGCATCGGCTGCGTCGCGAGGCCGCGCGCGGTGAAATGGAAGGCGGCGTTCCACCAATGGTTCGCGAGCGGCGTCGTGGAGAGGGTGAGCTTCCCCACGACCTGCATCCACATGTGCAGCGTCGCGTACGTGTCGCGCCATTGCGCGAGCGGGAGCGCCGGCCAGGCGCCGTCGGGTGCGCTCATCCGGCCACCATACTCCCGCGCGCCGCTCAGCGCGTGAGCCAGCCCCTGGCGCGCACCGTGAGCACGGCGTACGGGAAGATCCAGCTCAGCGCGAAGAACGAGAAGTAGCCGTAGAGGATCCCGTAGAGGAAATCCCACGAGCGCTCGCTGCGCAGGTAATAGAGCATGTAGAACGTGGAGACGACGCCGATCGCGACCAGCATGCGCACGAGGCTCGCCGGGTCGTGCGCGGCCTGGGAGAGCCAGAAAGCGATCGACACGTAGGCGACCGGATAGCGAAGGTTGGTGATGCTCGTATCGACGAGCGCCATGAATCCCTGCCCGGCGGGCCGCCCCCAGACGATGCGCGCGAATCTCAGCTCCTCGCGCACGAAGCTCCGGTTCCAGCGCAGGTACATCTTGCAGAGCTTCGAGTAGGTCTCGGGGACCACCGTGTGCACCACCGCCGTCCTCTGGTAGACCGCGTCGTAGCCGCGCTCGAAGAAGAGGTTGGTGAGCGCCCGGTCCTCGCCGTAGGTGCACTGCACCCCGAGGAAGCGCTGCTTCTCCCAGCGCTCGAGCAGCTCGCGCACGACCGCCGTGCGATAGGCGCTGAGCGCGCCCGGGCAACAATACACGGTGCGGAACGTGGACTGCGCGCTCCTCAGGAAATCGAAGGAGAGGATGAAGCGCACGTGCAGCATGCGCGCGAGCACGCTCCCCACGCGGTTGTACACGGCGACCTTGCCCGCGACCGCGCCGATGCGCGGATCGCGGAACGGCCCCGCGATCGCGAGCAGGCTCGCCGGCTCGATCACGCTGTCGGAGTCGATGGTGACGAGGATCTCGCCGCGCGCCGCGCGGCAGCCGGCGGCGAGCGCGGCGCGCTTGCCGCCGTTCCTCGGCATGCGCAGCGCCGTGACGAGGCCCGGGTGGCGGGCCGCGGCCCGCTCGATGTGCGTCCACGTGTCGTCGGTGCTTCCGTCGTCGATCGCGAGGATCTCGAGGCGCTCGCGCGGGTAGCGCGCCGCCGCGACCGATTCGATGGACTTCTCCACCATGTGACCCTCGTTGTAGGCGGGAATCACGACCGTGAGCGAGGGCGCGTCGGCCTCGTGCGCCGCGGGCCACGGCCGGTAGCGCGTCCACATCACGGTGCGCATGACGAGGAGGAGCGTCCCCATCGCGATCCAGATCACGGTCGGCCGCACCAGTACGGTGCCCCAACGGCCGCCGCGCATCGCGCTGGTGAGCGGATCCATGAGCGGGGTGGCGACGGTGAGCCACAGCAGGAAGAGCAGTCCGCAACCGATGGTGGCGAGGATGAGGACGTCCCATCCATCGCGAAGCGGCGCGGGGAGCGAGCGTGCGGATTCTGATGCGCTGGCGGCCATGGGGGCGGATGGGCTCAGGCGAAGGGCACATGCTAGGCCGCACCTCTTTCGCGGGCCTTGCCTTGCGTCAATGTCGCTCACGTGCGGGCCGGTCGCACACATTCGGATACATATCGAGCTTGGCGCGTCGCGCCGCGCGGCATATATTGCCGACTCCCCTCCGAACGCCCCGCGGAGGTTCGCGATGACCGTCGGCACGCCGGCCCCCGGCGTTGGCACTGCGCATTCCCGCCGCCCCTCGCGCGAGGTGGCGACGCTCGCCATCGGCGTGCTGGGCCTCGGTTACGTGGGGCTCCAGCTCGCGGTCCAGTTCGGCCGCCGCTTCCCGACCATCGGCATGGACCTCTCCGAGGCGAAGGTCGCCGCGTACCGGCGCCATCTCGACCCGTCGGGCGAAGTCGAGGAGGACGAGCTGCGCGCGGCGACGCGACTGCAGCTCACGACGGACGCGAGCGCCTTGCGCGGCGCCGACGTGGTGATCATCGCGGTGCCGACGCCGGTGGACGACGTCCACCTCCCCGATTTCGAGCCGCTGCTCGGCGCCTGCCGCACCGTGGGGCCGCACCTCAAGCGGGGCGCCACGGTGGTGTTCGAGTCCACGGTGTACCCCGGAGCGACGGAAGGCGTTTGCATCCCGGCGCTCGAGCGCGCGTCCGGCAAGCGGTGGAAGCGCGATTTCTTCGTCGGCTATTCGCCCGAACGCATCAATCCCGGCGATCGCCGCCACGGCCTCGCCCAGGTGACGAAGGTGGTCGCCGGGGACACGCCGGAGACGCTCGCGCGCCTGGTGGCGGTCTACGCGAGCGTCGTCGAGGCCGGCGTGCACGCGGCATCGAGCATCCGCGTCGCCGAAGCCGCGAAGGTGATCGAGAACACGCAGCGCGACCTCAACATCGCGCTCATGAACGAGCTCGCGCTGATCTTCCATCGGATGGACATCGACACCGCGGAGGTGCTCGCCGCCGCGCGCACGAAGTGGAACTTCCTCGACTTCCGGCCCGGGCTCGTCGGCGGCCACTGCATCGGCGTCGACCCCTACTACCTCACCTATGCCGCCCAAAAGGTGGGGCACCACCCCGAGGTCATCCTCGCGGGCCGGCGCATCAACGACGGCATGGGCAAGTACGTCGCCGAGCAGGCGGTGAAGGCGATGATCGCCTCCGGCGGAGCGACGCGAGGATCCCGCGCGGCCCTGCTCGGCCTCACCTTCAAGGAAAACTGCGCCGACATCCGCAACAGCAAGGCGATCGACGTGGTGCGCGAGCTGCAGACCTACGGCATCGAGGTGCACGTGCACGACCCGCGTGCGGATCCTCGCGAAGCGATGCACGAGTACGGCATCGCGCTTCGATCCTGGAGCGAGCTTCCCGCAGCCGACGTCCTGGTGCTCGCCGTCGCGCACCGCGAGCTCATCTCGATGCCGCTCGAGGCGCTCCTCGCCAAGGCGCGACCGGGCGCGTGCATCGTCGACGTGAAATCGGTGCTCGATCGCGACGAGATCGCGAAGCGCGGGTATCGCCTCTGGCGGCTCTGAGGCGCTGTCGCCGCAAGGCGACGCGCCCGGGTTCCCGCCGGGTGCTGGTTCCGCCGGCGCATCGCACGGCCGAACTCGCCCGTCGCGACGCTTCCTAATCGACATGGCATTCGATCATTTCCATCGAGGAGGCGACATGAACGCAGCAACGAGGATCGCCGCGCCGCTCGCGCTCGCGGCCACGGCCGCCGTCGCGGCCACCGGGTTCACGTACGCGCAGCGCGAAGGCACACCGCAGGGATCGAGCCTCACGCATCCGTACGCGGCGACGAACGCGACCGAGAGCATGGCGGCACCGGCAGCCGCCGCCGCGCCCGTCGCGCAGCCCTATCCGCAACGCCGCCTCGAGATCACCGCGCCCCGGCTCAGCGAGGACGAGCTGCTGCGCAACGCCGTGATGGACCGGCTCGCGAGCGACGGGCTGGGCGGCAAGGTCGGCGTCGAGGCGTATCGCCACACCGTCTCGCTCACCGGCCGCGTGACCACGACCGGCCAGGTCACGCGCGCGGAGAGCCTCGCGCGGAGCGTCGACGGCGTGTGGCGCGTGGACAACTACCTGCTGGCACGCGTCGGGATGAGCTGAGCGCTACGGCTTCGGGTGGCGGGAGAAGAAATCCCACATGAGGTCGGTCGCGGAGATCTCGGTGGTGGGCGCGTCGACGTTGCCGTGCCGAAGTCCCTTCTCGCCGCCCGGCCACGCGTGGCCCTGCCCTTCGACGGCGTAGAGCTCCACCGCGGTTCCATCGGCGCAGGCGTAGGCGTCGTGGACGACGCTTCCCTTGCGCTCGCGCGACGGCTGCGCCGCGCACCCGTCGCGCCGCCTCCAGAAGTCGATCGCGTACGCGACGGAGTTGTCGACGCGCCGGTGGCGATCGAACGCGGCCGTGGGCGCTCCGCCGTCGAAGGGCACGTGGTGGTCCGCCGTGCCGTGAAAGGCGATCACCGAGACGCGCGAGGCGGGTCGGCAATCGTCGGTATCGAGCGCCCCCGCCACCGGCGCGATGGCCGCGAAGAGGTCCGCGAGCTCGCAGCCCGCGCGGTAGGCCATCATCGCGCCGTTCGACATGCCGGTCGCGTAGACGCGCTTGCGGTCGATGCGATAGTCGCGCTCGAGCGACGCCACGAGCGCGCGCACGAAGCCCACGTCGTCGACGTTCTCCTCGAGCGCCCGCCCGCAGCAGCGCCACGCGTTCCAGGTGAGGAGCGCCTCGCGCAACGGCCCGGTCCCGTTCGGATACGCGACGACGAATCCCTCGCGGTCGGACTCCGCGTCCATGCCCGTCATGCGCGCTGCGTTCGCCGCGTTTCCGCCGCCGCCGTGGAAGACGACGACGAGGGGCGCGGCATCGCGGGGCGCGCGGCCGACCGGCAGGTGGACGCGGTAGGTGCGCGTGACGCCATGGACGGCGATGGAGCGCAACTCGTCGGCGCCGAAAGCCGGCGCGGCGAGCAGCACGAGCAGCAGGGCGGCGAGCCTCATGGCGCGCATGATAGCCGGAGTATCATGCGAGCCGACATGCGCGTCCCCGTCTTCGCCGCCTCGATCGTGCTGCTCCTCGCGAGCGCGCCGGCGGGTGCCGGGCTCGAGTGGGACGTGCGCGACGGCAACCATCCCGTCCTCGGCGCCGTCCGCTTCGCGCACCTCAGGCTGCCGGTCGCGACCCGGGTCGGGGACCATCGCATCTATTCGAACGCGTACGTATCCTGCGAGCCGAAGGCGCGCACCATGGCGGTCGAGCTCACCAACCAGGTCGCGCCCGACGATCCCGGGGGGCTCAAGGCGGCCTCCATGCCGCGCCTCGTCTGCCAGCGTCCGGGCGGCGGCGGAATGCAGCCGTCGCCGATCGACGCGCGCTGGGAATTCAACGGCATCGGGGACGCGATGGCGGCGGGCCTCGCGCCGCGGGCGTTGCGCGAATGCTCCACGATCGGGATCGGCGAGCAGGTCGTGCTGCCCGCAGGATGGGGCCCCCGAACGGCCGCGATCGCGTTCGAGATCGCGCCGGACGAGGCGGGGCTCGATCCCGTATTCGCCGCCTGCGGCGCGGGAACGGCGCTGGTGCGCGCGCAGGCTGCGCCCGAGCCCTGGAAGACGGTGCGTACCGTGGCCCACGGAAAGACCAACGTTCGCGCGCGCCCGACGCTGCATTCGAGCGTGGTCGCGCAGGTCTACCCGGGCGACCTCATCCTCGCCGAGCCCACGGCGGGCGACTGGTGGCGCGTGAAATCACGCCACGGGACGAAGTTCGAGGGCTACGTGCGGCGCGACCGGCTGGTGGTGGACTGGAGTAAGGAAACGGCCGGGACGGCGACCCATCGCGAGGAGCCACGCGCAAGGCAATCGCAATGAAGCTTCCACTGTCCATCGGCATCGCAGGCCTCCTCGCCACGGCGGCGCTTCCCGCCGGCGCGCTGCAATGCCGGGCCGAGTCGGGCAAGGAGACGCGGGCGCTGGTCGAGCTCTACACTTCCGAGGGTTGCTCGAGCTGCCCGCCCGCCGAGCGCTGGCTCTCGCGGTTCGGCCGCAACCATGCGGACGCGAGCGTCGTGCCGATCGAGTTCCACGTCGATTACTGGAACGACGACGGCTGGAAGGATCCGTTCTCCGATCCGCGCTACACGAAGCGCCAGGAGGAGCTGCAGAAGGCGAGCGGCGCGCGCTTCGTGTACACGCCGCAGATCCTGGTCGGCGGCCGCGACGTGCCCGACTGGCGCAGCGCCCTCAGCATTCCCTTCGACGTATTCCGCATCCACCTGCGCGCGCCGAAGGCGACGCTCGCGATCGACGCGACCGTCGCCGACGACGCCTCGATCCACGGCGCGGTCGACGCGAAGCTCGCCGCCGGCACGCCGACGCGCGACCTCGCGCTCGTGGTGGTCGCGGTGCAGAACGGGCTCGCGAGCCGCGTCACCGCGGGCGAGAACCGCGGCGAGCGGCTCGAGCACGATTTCGTGGCGCGCGACATGGCGAGCGCCGCGCTCGCGCAACCCTCGGCCCGTCTCGCGTTCGACTTCAAGCCGCGGCCGGACTGGTCGGCGCACCACATGTCGCTCGCGGCGTTCGTGCAGGACCGCGCCACCGGCGAGGTGCTGCAGGCGCTCACGACGGGGACGTGCCGGGAGGGCGCTCCGGGTTCCTGAAGCGGCGCCACGCGCCCGGCGACACGCCGACGAGCCGCTTGAACGCCTTCGAGAACGCGGCTTCCGAATCGTAGCCGACCTCCTGCGCGATCGAGGCGATGGTGGCGCTCGATCCGCGCAGGAGCCCCGCGCCGAGCTGCATGCGCCAGCTCGCGAGGTATTGCATCGGCGGCTGCCCGATCATCGCCTGGAAGCGCTCGTGGAGCGCCGAGCGCGAGAGGCCCACGCCGCGGCCCAGCTCGTCCACGGTCCAGGCTTGCGCGGGCGCGTCGTGCAGCAGAGCGAGCGCGCGGCCCACGAAGCGGTCGCGCATCCCGGCGAGCCATCCGGCGCTGTCCTCGGGAAGGCCGTCCACGTAGCGGCGAACCGCGTCGACGAACATCATCTCGCTCATGCGCTCGAGCATCGCCTCGCCGCCGGGCCGCTTGTTGCGCGATTCCGCGACCGCGTAGCGCATGAACTCGCCGATCCAGCCCTGGTTCCCGGCCGCCCTGAGGTGCATGAGGCGCGGCAGCGTGGCGATGAGCGGGTTGAACGGCCGCAGGTCGCAGCCGAGGAAGCCGCAGACGAGGCGCGTGTCGCACGGCGCGTCGGGGCTCGCGTCGCCGCTCTCGACCGCGTCGAGGTGCAGCGCGAACGGCAGCTGGTCGACCTTGCCGCCCGGCGGCCCGGTCCGCGTCGCCTCGCCGCGCAGGTCCGGCGCGCTGGACACCACGTGCGGATCGCCCTGCGGCAGCAGGATCACGTCGCCGGTCTCGAGGCGCACCGGGGACTCGCCGACGATCGCGCCCCAGCAGCTTCCCTGCGTGACGACGTGGTACTCCATGACGTGCTCGGAATCGGGCATCACGGACGCCGCGATCTCGCGCGAAGGCGGCGCTTCCGCGGCCCAGGTGCGGTTGCCGCTCACGATGTAGAAGAGCGCGCCGCGCAAGCGCACGCTTCGCAGCACGTCGGAAAGGATGTCCTGGCTCATGGGGGATGGCGGACGAGCGGGCAAGTTTGGCGGATTCGCGGCAAGCGCCGCAAGGGCCGCGTCGTGATCGAGGATTCCCGGACAATCGCACGCGACTCCAGGAAGGGCGCCGCCGCGTCCTCGCGTCGATACTCGCCGTACGCTCGCCAATCGAGGCGGGCCTTCGACGAGAGGAAATCGCAATGAGCGTCACCGAAGCCGCGCCGGATCTCGGCGCCATCAAGCGCAAGCAACAGGCCACCTGGTCGAGCGGCGACTTCGCCGTCATCGGCGTCACGCTGCAGATCGTGGGAGAGTCGCTCGCCGAAGCGGTCGACGTGCGCGCCGGCGAGCGCGTCATCGACATCGCCGCCGGCAACGGCAACGCGACGCTCGCCGCCGCGCGCCGGTTCGCCCGGGTGACTTCCACGGACTACGTCCCTGCGCTGCTCGAGAAGGGCAAGGAGCGCGCGAAGGCGGAGGGGCTGGAGGTCGAGTTCAGGGTCGCCGACGCGGAGGACCTGCCCTTCCCCGACGCGAGCTTCGACGTGGCGCTTTCCACGTACGGCGCGATGTTCACCCCGGACCACGCGCGGCCGGCACGGGAAATGCTGCGCGTGCTGCGTTCCGGCGGCCGCATCGGCCTCGCGAACTGGACGCCGGAAGGATTCATCGGCCAGCTCTTCAAGGTCGTGGGCTCCTACGTGCCTCCGCCCGCCGGGCTCAAGTCGCCCGCGCTGTGGGGAACCGAGCCGCACATCGTCGCGCTCTTCGGGGCGCAAGCGGCGGACATCGCCTGCGTGCGCAGGAACTTCGTCTTCCGCTACCTCTCGAGCGCGCACTGGATCCAGGTGTTCCGCGACTTCTACGGCCCGACGCACAAGGCCTTCGCCGCGCTCGAGCCGGCGAAGCAGGCGGCGATGGAACGCGACATCGCGGCCCTTCTCGAGCGCAGCAACGTCGGCGGCAAGCATTCGCTGGTCGTGCCGGCCGAGTACCTCGAAGTCGTGATCGTGAAACGCTGATGGAGGCGGCCGAGCCGGGTAGACTGGTGCTTTGCCGCGCCCTTGTCCGCCGCGGCTCGCGCCCGCATATCCTTCGTTTCCGGACCGCCCCATGCTGCCCCACGATTTCCATCCCGTCCTCCGCCGCTGGTGGGAGGGCCGCTTCGGCGAGCCCACCGCGGCGCAGGCCGAAGGCTGGCGGGCGATCCGCCGGGGCGAGCACACCCTGATCGCCGCGCCGACGGGCTCCGGGAAGACGCTCGCCGCGTTCCTCACCGCGATCGACGAGCTCTTCCGCGAGGGCGCGGAAAGCGGCGGGCTGCCCGACGAGGTGCGCGTCGTGTACGTCTCGCCGCTCAAGGCGCTCTCGGCCGACATCCACAAGAACCTCGCCGAGCCGCGCCGCGAGATCCGCGCGGTCGCCGAGTCGCTCGGCGATCCCGCGGTGAGGATCACCGCCGCGGTGCGCAGCGGCGACACGCCGCAGAACGAGCGCGCCGCGATGCTGCGCACCCCGCCGCACATCCTCGTCACCACTCCGGAGTCGCTCTACCTGCTGCTCACCGCGGAGCGCTCGCGCAACATGCTGCGCACCGCGCGCGTGGTGATCGTCGACGAGATCCACGCCGTGCTGCAGTCGCGCCGCGGCGCCCACCTCGCGCTCACGCTCGAGCGGCTCGACCACGTCTGCGGACGCAAGCTCCAGCGCATCGGGCTGTCCGCGACGCAGAAGCCGATCGAGGAAGTCGCGCATTTCCTCACCGGCGAGCCGTGCACGATCGTCGACCGCGGCCACCAGCGCAAGATGGATCTCGCCGTGGAGGTTCCCGGCTCCGCGCTCGAGGCGGTGATGTCGCACGAGGTGTGGAAGGAGATCTACGACCGGCTCGTGCAGCTCGTCGAGTCGCACCGCACCACGCTCATCACGGTGAACACGCGGCGGCTCGCCGAGCGCATGGCCCACCAGCTCTCCGAGCGCCTGGGCGGCGAGAATGTCGCCGCGCACCACGGCAGCCTCTCGAAGGAGGTCCGGCTCGACGCCGAGCATCGCCTGCGCGAAGGCAAGCTCAAGGTGCTGGTCGCCACCGCCTCGCTCGAGCTCGGCATCGACATCGGCCACGTCGACCTCGTCTGCCAGGTCTCGTCGCCGCACCGCATCGCGACCCTGCTGCAGCGGGTCGGGCGCTCGGGCCATTCGATCCACGGCGTGCCGAAAGGGCGCATCTTCCCGCTCACGCGCGACGACCTCGTCGAATGCGCGGCGATGCTGCGCGCGGTGGCGGACGGCGAGCTCGATCGCGTCGAGGTGCCCGACGCGCCGCTCGACGTGCTCGCGCAGCAGGTGGTCGCCGAGGTGTCGGCCCAGGAAGAGTGGGCGCAGGACGGCCTCTTCGACCTCGTGCGCCGGGCGTATCCGTATCGCAACCTGGCGAGCGCGAAATACCGGGAAGTCGTCCAGATGCTCGCCCACGGCTTCTCGACCCGCCGCGGCCGGCGCGCCGCGCTGATCCACTACGACAGCCTCGACCGCAAGCTGCGCGCCCGCAAGGGCTCGCGCATGAACGCGATCGTGAATGGCGGCGCGATTCCCGAAGTCTTCGACTACAAGGTGCTGCTCGAGCCCGAGGGCCACGTCGTCGGCACCGTGAACGAGGACTTCGCCGTCGAGTCGCTGCCGGGCGACGTGTTCCAGCTCGGCAACACATCGTGGAGGATCCTGCGCATCGGCAACGGCGTGGTGCGCGTCGCCGACGCGAAGGGCCAGCCGCCCTCGATGCCGTTCTGGCTCGGCGAGGCGCCCGCGCGTTCGACCGAGATGAGCGACGCCGTGTCGCGCCTTCGCGCGGCGGTGGATGCTGCGTTGTCTCCCTCTCCGGCGCGAGCCGGTCCGCTCGACGGCGCCATCGAATTGCTCGAGCGCGATTACTTCCTCCCGCATTCCGCCGCCTCGCAGATCGCCGCCTACCTCGACGCCGCCAAGCGCGCCCTCGGTGTCGTGCCGACGAAGGACGTCATCGCCGTGGAGCGATTCTTCGACGAGTCCGGCGGGATGCAGCTCGTGCTCCATGCGCCGTTCGGGAGCCGCATCCTGCGTGCATGGGGCCTCGCGCTGCGCAAGAAGTTCTGCCAGGGCTTCAACTTCGAGCTGCAGGCCGCGGCGACCGAGGAAGGGCTGATCCTTTCGCTCTCCGAGGTGCATTCGTTCCCGCTCGAGCAGGTGTTCCGCTACCTCCACCCGGCAACGGTGCGCGAGACGCTCACGCAGGCGATCCTGCAATCGCCGATCTTCGAGACACGCTGGCGCTGGAGCGCCACGCTCGCCCTCGCGGTGCCGCGCAACCGCGGCGGCGCGCGCGTGCCCAACCAGATCCAGCGCATGGCGAGCGAGGACGTGCTGCAGGCGGTGTTCCCCGACGCGGTCGCCTGCCAGGACAACCTGCAGGGCGCGCGCGAGGTGCCCGACCATCCGCTGGTGAACCAGGCGATGCGCGATTCGCTCGAGGAAGCGGTCGACGCGAATGGGCTCGAGCGCGAGCTGCGGCGGCTCTGCGCGGGCGCGATCGCCACCGTCGCACGCGACCTCCCCGAACCCTCGGTGCTTTCCCACGAGCTGCTCAACTCCGCGGTCTACACGTTCCTCGACGACGCCCCCCTCGAGGAGCGGCGCACGCGCGCGGTCTTCACGAGGCGCGCCACTGAGGTGCGCAGCGCGGACGACCTGGGCGCCCTCGACCCGGCGGCGATCGAGCGCGTGCGCGAGGAGGCATGGCCCATCGCGTCGACCGCCGACGAGATGTACGACGCGCTCATGGTCGCGGGATACATCGCGGAATCCGAGCTCTCGCCGGGCTGGCGCGAGCTCCTGGAGCGGCTCGGCCCGCGCGCGGTGAGGAAGGATGGCGCCTGGTTCGCGCTGGAGCGCGCCGATGAGGATCCGGCCGAGCTCGTCGCGAGCCGCCTCGAAGTGCTGGGCCCGGTGTCCGAGACGGCATTTCCGGGGCGCCGGGAATCCATTTCCGACCTTTCTTCCATCCTCGTCTCGCTCGAATCGCAAGGCCGCATCCTGCGCGGGCGCTTCACGCCCGGCGCTCCCGCGATCGAGTGGTGCGACCGCCGCCTCCTCGCGCGCATCCACCGCTACACCATCTCGCGCCTGCGCGCGGAGATCGAGCCCGTGGCGGCCGCCGACTTCCTGCGCTTCCTCACCCATTGGCAGCACGTCGCCGCCGAGGACGAGGTGCGCGGCACCGAGGGCCTCGCCGCCGTCGTGGAGCAGCTCGAGGGCTTCGAGCTTCCCGCGATCGCGTGGGAGCGCGACGTGCTCCCCGCGCGCGTCGCGGACTACGGCGCGGAGCAGCTCGACCAGCTCTGCTACAGCGGCCGCGTGGCGTGGGGAAGGTTGAGCGCCGGCGGCAAGGCGCCGCTCAAGACCTCGCCCGTGGCCCTGTTGCTGCGGCAGAACGCTCCCCATTGGAAGCCGGTCCTCTGCGAGCCGCCGGGAATCCCGCCGCTCACCTCGGAAGCGGCCGCCGTGCGCGATTCGCTGGCGAGTCGCGGCGCCTCCTTCTTCCACGAGATCGTCGCGGCGACCGGCCTGCTGCCCGCGTTCGTCGAGCGCGGCCTCGCCGAGCTCGCCGGCGCGGGCCTCGCGACCGCCGACGGCTTCGCCGGACTGCGCGCGCTCCTCGCGCGGCAGGACAAGCGCCGCGATCTCGTGCAGGCGGCCGGACGTTGGTCGCTCCTCGTCGTTTCCGCGCAGGCCGGCGTTGCCGCCCAGGCGGGAAGCGGCGACGTCTCCGCCTCCGCGGGGAGCACGGAGCAGATCGCCCGCACGCTCCTCAAGCGCTACGGCGTCGTGTTCCGCTCCCTCCTGCAGCGCGAATCGAGCCTGCCGCCGTGGCGCGACCTGGTGCGTGTCTATCGCCGGCTCGAGGCGCGCGGCGAGGTCCGCGGCGGGCGCTTCGTCGCGGGATTCGGGGGCGAGCAGTTCGCGGCGGCCGACGCGGTGGGGAGGCTGCGCGCCGTGCGCAGGATGGAAAAGGCGTGCGAGCGGGTCGTGCTCTCCGGCGCGGATCCGCTGAACCTCGCCGGCATCCTCACTCCGGCGCCGCGCGTTCCCGCCGTGCACGCGAACCGCCTGCTGCTCGAGGACGGAACGCCGATCGCGGCGCTCGAGGGCGGAGAGCTGCGCCGCCTCGCGGCGACGCCGCTCGGCGACACCGAGCTGCGCGAGCTCCTCGCGCGGCACCGGCTGAGCCACGCGCCGCGGCAACACCTGCGGATGCCGACCGCGCGCGAGGCGCAGGCGCTCGCGGGTCGCATCGTGCACTAGGCAGTGGTATCTTCCCGGAGCGGTCCCGCGGGATCGCGGGGAGGACGTGATGGGTGCGATCGACCTGTTCGCGAACGAGACCGAGCCGCGCGAATATCCGGACGGCGAGGTGATCTTTCGCGCCTGGGACATGGGTGCCGAGATGTACGTGGTGCTCGAGGGCCACGTGGAGATCTCGATCGACTCGAAGGCGCTCGAGACCCTCGGCCCCGGCGAGCCCTTCGGCGAGATGGCGCTCATCGACCAGGCGCCGCGCACCGCGACCGCGACGGCGAAAGGTCCGTGCAAGGTCGCGGTGATTCCCGAGCGCCGCTTTCTGTTCCTCGTGCAGCAGCGGCCCGAGTTCGCGCTCTACATCATGAAGGTGATGGCCGACCGGCTTCGCAAGATGAACGAACGGGTATAGCGGGTAGAATTGCAGCTGCGTCGCGCCCGTCTCGACGGCGCCCGATTCTTCCTTCGCCCGCCTCATGACCTTCGAATCCAGCAAACCGCAGCGCGGCGGTGCCGCCACCGTCTTCCTCGTCCTCCTCGTCGTCGTGCTCGCCGCCCTCGGCGCCGCGGCATACTACTTCCGCGCCCGGCTCGAATCGGAGCCGCCGCAGATCGCGTTCTCGACGCAGGCCGAAGTGGTCGGCGCGGCGCCCTTCGAGATCGACGTGACCGACAAGGGAGCGGGATTGCGGTCCGTGACCGCGACGATCTCGCAGGGCGCGAACGAGCGCACGCTCGCCGCCGAGCAGTACGCGCAGCCGCTCGCGGAAAAGAGGATCGAAGTGGCGCTCACCAAGGTCCCCGGCATCCAGGAAGGGCCGGCCGTGATCCGCGTCACCGCGCGCGACGCGTCGCTGCGCAACTGGCTCGAGGGAAACAGCGCGACGCTCGAGAAGAAGATCACGATCGACGTGACGCCGCCCACGATCGAGCTCGTCGCCGACGACCGCTACATCGACTTCGGCGGCGTGGGCGCGATCGTGTACAAGGCCTCGCCCGACACGGCGAAGACCGGCATCCGGGCGGGAGAGCATTACTTCCCGGCCTTCCAGGGCGTGGTCCAGGGCCATCCCGGCTACTGGTTCGCGTACTTCGCGCACGCCTACGACATGCCGGCCACGGACCGCGCCGCGATCGAAGCGACCGACAAGGCCGGCAACACGCGGGAGATGCGGCTCCCCTACGAGCTCAAGAACGTGAAGTACAAGAAGAGCACCATCGAGATTTCCGACAGCTTCTTCCGGAACAAGGTGGTGCCTCTCCTCACCGACCTCTCCAAGCGCAACGGCTCGGTGAAGGACATCTTCGTCTCGGTCGACCACGACGTGCGCAAGGCGAACGAGGACCAGATCGCGGAGGTCACGTCGAAGACGACGCCGAAGGTGCTCTGGAGCGGCGCCTTCGAGCAGCTGCCCAACTCGAAGGTGGAGGCGAACTTCGCCGACGAGCGCACCTATACCTACAAGCACGTGCCGATCGACACCGCGTTCCACCTCGGCTACGACCTCTCGGTGACGAAGCACGATCCGATCAGCGCCGCGAACAGCGGCGACGTCGCCTTCACCGGCTTCCTCGGGCTCTACGGCAACGCGATCATCATCGACCACGGCCTCGGCCTCTACACCCTCTACGGCCACTGCAGCCAGATCGACGTGAAGCCCGGCGAGGCGGTGGCCAAGGGCCAGATCATCGGCAAGACCGGCGAGACCGGCTTCGCCGGCGGCGACCACCTGCACTTCGGCGTCTACCTCGACGGCGTCGCGGTGCTTCCCGTGGAGTGGTGGGACCCGAGGTGGATCGCCGACAACATCACGCCGAAGCTGGAAGGAAGGACCGGCGAGCGGACCGCCGAGGCGCACCCGCACGCGCACCCGCACAAGGTCAGTAAGCGAAGGATACGGTGAGCTGGCCGAACCGGTCCGGCCCGCCCTGCTCGCGGAACTCGCGCGAGCGCTGCACCATCGTGAATCCGACGCGCGCCGTGGACCACACCATCGCGAAGCCGAGCTGCGTCGCCGGCCATGCGCGCTCGTAGCCGAGCATCAGCGTAGGGCGGCTTCGCACCTGGTGGTCCCAGCCGGTGGATTCCGGCTCGCCGAGAATGCGGTGCGCCGCGTCCTGCATCTCGCTCGCACCCGAGCCCGGTCCCGCCGCGCCCGCCGTGATCGTGAGATGGTCGATGGTCGGCGCCGCGCGCGTGCGCACGTCGATCATCCCGTAGAGCCATCCCGCATAAGGCCGATCATCCGGGTCGGGCGGGCGACGTCGGCGAGAAAGGCGAGCTGCACGCCGTTCGTGTCGTGACGAATGTCGTTCCGGATGGTCATGCGAACGCCAGGATCAGCAATGCGACGATCGCGATCGCGAGGCCGAGCAGCGGCCCGCCTGCCGCGTCGTTCGATGGCCTTTCGCTCATGTTCGATGGCCTTTCGCTCATGAGCGTTCCCTCCATCCTCCGCCGAGCGCGCGCACGAGGCCGACCGTGGCCTGGTACTGCGCGCTCTTCACCTCGACCGCGGCGCGGCGGTCGGCGAGCTCGCTCCTCTGCGCGTCGAGGAGCTCGAGCTGGCTCACGAGCCCCTCGCGCCAGCGCCGCTCCGAGAGCTCGGTCGCACGCGCGGCCGCGTCCACCGCGCGCTGCTCGGCCTCGCCCTGCCGCTCGAGAAGGCGCAGCGCCGAGAGTTGGTCCTCCACGTCGCGGAAAGCGACGAGCACCTGCTCGCGGTATTGGGCGATCGCGGCATCCATCGCGCCGCTCGCGAAGCGCACGCCCGCCTCGCGCCGGCCGCCGTCGAAGATCGGCAGCGACGCGAGCGCCCCGAGGCTCCACGCGCGCGCCGAATACTGCAGGAGGTCGGAAAGCTGCGGCGAGGCGACGCCGCCGGCGCCGGTGAGCACGAGGTCGGGAAACCACGCGGCCTTCGCGACGCCGACGCGCGCCTGCGCGGCGAGCATCGCGGCCTGCGCCGCGGCGACGTCGGGGCGGCGCGCGAGCACCTCGGCCGGGAGGCCCGCGGGAATCGCGGGAAGCGTGTCCGACCACGGCGCCTGCGCGATCGAGAAGCTCGACGGCGCATCGTCGACCAGCACCGCGATGGCGTGCTCGAGCTCGGCGCGTTGCCGGTCGAGGGCGAGCGCATCGGCCTCGGTCGCGGCGACCTGCGTCCTCGCCCGCGCCACGTCGAGCTCGGCCACGTCGCCGGCGCGATAGCGGCGCTCCGTGAGGTCGAGCGTGCGGCGGTAGGCGCCCGCCGTCTGGCGCACCAGGGCGCGCTCCTCGTCGAGCGCGCGCAGCCCCAGGTACGATTGCGCGACGTCGGCCTCGATCGCGAGGCGCGTGCTCGCGAGCAGCGCCTGCGACGCCTGCGCGTCGAGCGACGCCGCCTCGCTCGCACGGCGCAGCTTCCCGAAGAGATCGGCTTCCCACGAGACGTTCGCGCCGAGCCCGTACAGCGTGAGCGCATGCCCGGCGGGCAGGTTGGTGACGGTGAACCCGTCGCCGCGCTGCGCCGATGCGGCGATTCCCAGCTGCGGCAGGCGTTGCGCATCGGCATCGAGGAGCGAGGCGCGCGCCTGCACGAGCCGTGCCGCCGCGACCTGGATGGAGGTGTTGCCGCGATCGGCGCGCCGCACGAGGTCGTCGAGCACGGGATCGTGGAACACCCTCCACCACGCGCCGTCGGCAGGCGGCGCCGCAACGACCTTGAAGCGCGGCCCCTCCTCCTTGAACGCGGCGGGCGTCGCCGGCAACGACGCGGGATCGATGGGCGGCGGCGTCGCGCAGCCCGCGAGCACCATCGCGAGTACCAGAAGGTTTGCTTTCATATGCGTCAATCCGAAGAGCCGGCGAAGGCCTCGGCGTGCGGGACCTCGCCATGGGATTTCAGGGTCCGGTTTCCGCTGAGCGCGCGCAGCGCCACGTAGAACACCGGCGTGAGGAAGAGGCCGAAGGCGGTGACGCCGATCATCCCGGAGAACACCGCGATGCCCATGGCGCGCCGCATCTCCGCGCCCGCGCCGAAGGAGTACACCAGCGGCACGGTCCCCATGATGAAGGCCATCGAGGTCATGAGGATGGGCCTCAACCTGAGGCGCGCCGCCTCGATCGCGGCCTCGAGCGGCGACTTGCCGGCGAACTCGAGCTCGCGCGCGAACTCCACGATCAGGATCGCGTTCTTCGCCGAGAGCCCCACCAGCACGATGAAGCCGATCTGCGTGAAGATGTTGTTGTCGCCGTGCGTGAGCCACACGCCCGTCATCGCCGCGAAGAGCGCCATCGGCACGATGAGCAGGATCGCGAGCGGCAGCACGAGGCTCTCGTAGAGCGCCGCGAGCACCAGGAACACGAGCAGCACCGAAAGCGGGAAGACCCACACCGCCGAGTTTCCGGCGAGGATCTCCTGGTACGTGAGGTCGGTCCACTCGAAGGTGACGCCGCGCGGGAGCGTCTGCGCCGCGATGCGCGCGATGGCGTCCTGCGCCTGTCCCGACGAGTAGCCGGGCGCGGGGCCCCCGTTCACGTCCGCGGCGAGGAAGCCGTTGTAGCGCATCGCGCGCTCGGGACCCGCGGCGAGCTTCACGTCGACCAGCGCCGAGAGCGGGATCATCTCGCCCGAGTCGCTGCGCACCTTGAGCTCGCCGATGTCCTCGGGATGCGCGCGGAACGGCGCGTCGGCCTGCACGCGAACCGAGTACGTGCGCCCGAAGCGGTTGAAGTCGTTCACGTAGAGGCTGCCGAGGTACACCTGCATGGTGTCGAAGATCTCGGTGAGCGGCACGCCGAGCTGGCGTGCCCGGGTGCGGTCGATGTCGACGTAGAGCTGCGGCACGTTCACCTGGTAGCTCGAGAAGAGCCCGGCGAGCTCGGGCGACCGGTAGGCGCGGCCCATGAACTCCTTCATCGCCTGGTCGAGCGCCTCGTAGCCGATCGACGCACGGTCCTCGACCTCGAGCTTGAAGCCGCCCGTGGTGCCGAGTCCCATCACCGGCGGCGGCGGGAAGATCGCGATGAACGCGTCCTGGATCCCGGCGAACTGGCGGTTCAGGTCCATCGCGATCGCGCCGCCCGAAAGCGCGGGGCCGCGCCGCTCGTCGAACGGCTTCAGCGTCACGAAGACGATGCCGGCGTTGGAGCTGTTGGTGAAGCCGTTGATCGACAGGCCCGGGAACGCGACCGCGTGCTCGACGCCCGGATGCTTCATGGCGATCGCGCCCATGCGCCGGATCACCGCCTCGGTCCGGTCGAGGGTCGCGCCGTCGGGAAGCTGCGCGAAGCCGATCAGGTACTGCTTGTCCTGGCTCGGCACGAAGCCGTGCGGCACCGCCTTGAAGAGACCCGCCGTCGCCGCGGCGAGCACGCCGTAGATCGCGAGCATGACGACCTTGCGGCCGAGCGCGCCGCGCACGCCGCCGGTGTAGGCGAGCGTGCCGCGGCGGAAGAAGCGGTTGAACAGGCCGAAGAAACGGCCGAGCACCGCATCCATCGCCCGCGTGAGCCGGTCCTTCGGCGCGTCGTGGCTCCTCAGCAGCAGCGCGGCGAGCGCCGGCGAGAGCGTGAGCGAGTTGACCGCCGAGATCACCGTGGAGATCGCGATCGTCACCGCGAACTGGCGGTAGAACTGCCCCGAGAGCCCGGTGATGAAGGCGAGCGGCACGAACACCGCCACCAGCACCAGCGCGATGGCGATGATCGGGCCGGAGACCTCGCGCATCGCGCGGTAGGTCGCCTGCCGCGGCGTGAGGCCCGCCGCGATGTTGCGCTCGACGTTCTCCACCACCACGATCGCGTCGTCCACCACGATGCCGATCGCGAGCACCAGCCCGAAGAGCGTGAGCGCGTTGATCGAGAAGCCGAGGAGGTAGAGCACCGAGAACGTGCCCACGATCGAGACCGGCACCGCGACCAGCGGGATGATCGAGGCGCGCCACGTCTGCAGGAAGAGGATCACCACCAGCACGACGAGCAGGATCGCCTCGAAGAGCGTGTGCACCACCGACTCGATGGAGGCGCGCACGAACTGCGTCGGGTCGTACACGATCTGGTAGTCGACGCCCTCGGGCATCGCGCCCTTCAGGTCGGCCATCGCGGCGCGCACCTGGTCGGAGATCTGGATCGCGTTGGATCCGGGCATCGCGAAGATGCCGATCGCGACCGCGGGCTTGTTGTCGAGGAGCGAGCGCAGCGAGTAGTCGGCGGCGCCGAGCTCGATGCGGCCGAGGTCGCGCAGGCGCGTCACCGCCCCGCCGGGATCCGTCTTCACCACGATGTTGCCGAATTCCTCGACGCTGCGCAGGCGCCCGCGCGCGTTCACCGGGAGCTGCACCTCGACGCCCTGCACGCTCGGGGATGCACCGATCACGCCCGCCGCCGCCTGAACGTTCTGCTCCTGGATCGCGCGCACCACGTCGCTCGCCGAAAGCCCGCGCTCGGCGACCTTGCCGGGATCGAGCCACACGCGCATCGAGTAGTCGCCGGCGCCGAAGATCGCCACCTCGCCCACACCGGCAACGCGCTGCAGGCGGTCCTTCACGTTCAGCACCGCGTAGTTGCGCAGGTAGTTGATGTCGTAGCGCTCGTCGGGCGAGACGAGGTGCACGACCATGGTGAGGTCGGAGGACGCCTTCGCGGTCGTGACGCCGAGGCGGCGCACTTCCTCCGGCAGCCGCGGCTCGGCCTGCGCGACGCGGTTCTGCACCAGCTGCTGCGCCTTGTCGGGATCGGTGCCGAGCCTGAACGTGACGGTGAGCGTGAGCGTGCCGTCGGTGGTCGCCTGGCTCGACATGTAGAGCATGTTCTCGACGCCGTTGATCTGCTCCTCGAGCGGCGTGGCGACCGTCTCGGCGATCACCTTCGGGTTGGCGCCGGGATAGGTCGCGCGCACCACCACGGAGGGCGGCACCACGTCGGGATACTCCGAGATCGGGAGCAGCCGCATCGCGATGGCGCCGGCGAGGAAGATGAGCGTCGAGAGGACGCCGGCAAAGATGGGACGGTCGATGAAGAATTTTGACAAATTCACTTAATGTCTCCGGCAGCGGGGCGATCGTTGGAGCGGACGACAAGTCGCCGCTCAACTCCTCGGGCAAAGGGCTCCCTCTCCCTTGGCAGGAGAGGGCCGAAGGGCTCCCTCTCCCTTGGGAGAGGGCCGGGGTGAGGGTCGGTTTTCATCGCAGCGCCGTCTTCGCCGTCTTCGCCGCCGCATCCTGCGGCGCGACCAGCGCGCCGGGACGCACGCGCTGCAGGCCGTTCACGACGATGCGCTCGCCGGGCGCGAGGCCGGCCTTCACGATGCGCAGGCCGTCGACGGAGGAGCCGAGGGTCACCGGGCGATAGGCGACCTTGTCGTCGGCGCCGACCACGAGGACGTAGCGCTTGTCCTGGTCGGTGCCGAGCGCGCTCTCGCTCACCAGCACCGCGTCCTCGGGCCGGGCGCGGCCGAGGCGAACGCGCACGAACTGCCCGGGGAGCAGACGGCCGTCGCGGTTGTCGAACACGGCGCGCACGCGCACCGTGCCGCTCCTCGCGTTCACCTGGTTGTCGATGAGCTGCAGGTGGCCGCCGAGCGAGCCGTCGTCGTCGGTCTCGATTCCCACCGGGATGCGCTCGATGGCGGGCCGCGCCCCCCGCGAGGGCACTTCCCGCAGCGCGCGCTCGACGACGCTTTCGTCGACGTCGAAGCTCGCGTAGATCGGGCTCACGCTCACGATCGTGGTGAGGACCGGCGCGTCCGCGCCCGCGCCCACCAGGTTGCCGGGCGTGACCTCGAGCCTTCCGACGCGCCCGGCGACCGGCGCTCGCACCTGCGTGTAGCCGAGATTCAGCTTTGCGAGCTGCAGCGCCGCCTCGGCCGCCCGCACGTCCGCCTCCGCCGTGCGCTGCGCGTTGGCGCGATCGTCGAGCTCGCGCTGCGCGATGGCCTGCTCCCGCCAGAGGCGCTTCGCGCGCTCGTGCTCGGTCACTGCGTTGTCGAGCCGCGCCTGGGCGCCGGCGAGCTGCGCCCGGGCGCGATCGACCTCGGCCGCGTAGGGCGCCGGATCGAGCGTGACGAGGAGGTCGCCCGCGCGGACCAAAGAGCCTTCGGTGAAGTGCGCGGACTGGATCGCGCCCGCCACGCGCGGCCGCACCTGCACGCGGTCGACCGCCTCGAGGCGCCCGGAGAACTCGTCGTAGGGCGTGACCTCGCGGCGCTCGACCGCGGCGACCGTCACCGGGATCGCGGGCGGCGCCGAAGCGGCCGGCTTGTCGCTCGCGTTGGAGCGGTGCAGGCCGGTGAGGCCATAGGCGGCCGCGGCGAGGACGACGCTGCCGGCGGCGGCGAGGAGGGCGTTGCGGCGGTACGGAATTCGGGTGCTCATGCTTGTTTCCTTATCGATTGCTACAGAATGAAGGCGGCGACCGCCGCGCGGCCTCGGCCCGCAGGCCGATCCGGGGGTCCTAGCTCAGTGGGTGGCGCCGGCCATCGCGCGGCCGCTCGCCCCGCGCGGCACTCCGAGGCGCAGCGCGCGCCAGCGAGCCGGCGTCTCGCCTTCCCACTGGCGGAAGGCGCGAAAGAACGAGTTCTGGTCGTCGAAGCCGAGCAGGAAGGCGACGTCGGCCATGTCGAGCTGGCCGTTCGCGAGGTACTCGCGGGCGAGCTCGCGCCGCGCCCCGGTGAGCACGTCCTGGAAGCGCGTGCCCTCGTCCGCGAGGCGCCGCTGCAGCGTGCGCTCCGAGACCGCGAGCTCCTTCGCGATGCCGCGCATGTCGGGACGCTTGGTCGCGAGGCGGCGCTTCATGAGCCACTTCACCTGGCCCGAGAAGGAGTTGCGCGACTGGTGGTCGGCGAGCGCGCGCTCGAGCGCCGGCGAGAGCATCTCCAGGAGCTCCGCGTTGTACGAGGCGAAGGGACGATCGAGGTCGGAGCGATGCAGCACGAGGCGGCTCGCGGCCGCCCCGAGCCGCACCGCGCAGCCGAAGTAGGCCTCGTAGGCGGACGCGTCGCCCCTCGGCCGCTGCAGCTCGACGCTGCGCGCCGCGAGCTCGACGCGCGTGCCGCGCCGGCCGAGCTCCATCAGGGCGGCGAACATGAGCTCCGTCACGATCGCGCTCTCCGCGTGCGGGCGCACCCATTCCACCTCGACCACGCAGGAGTCGCCCTCCTCGCGGACGCGCACGCGCTCGGGCGCGCACATCTGCTTGTAGCGGGCGATGCGGTGGATCGCATCGCGCCAGTCGCGCGCATGGTACGGCGCGAGGATCATCGGCGGCGCGTCGGCGAGGTCGAGGCTGCGCGCGATCTCCAGGCCGATCGGCCGGTCTCCCGAGAGCTCGCGCACCGCCGCCCAGAATGCGTACGACTGCTCCATCGTGAGCGACATCGCCTGCCGCGGGCTCGCGAGCGGCAGGCGTGCGTGCCGCGCCACTTCGGCCGGGGCGATGCCGCACCGTTCCAGCGCGCTCCACAGCGACGGGTAGAGGCGGACGTGCATCGCGGGGAAATGCTCTTCCATGCAGCGCTCCTTGGTATTGGTTTTGCCGGGCCGGACTTCACCTTCGACCGGGATTGCCGCCAGCGTAGCGCCCCGGGGGACGCCGATCACTAGCCGAAGGCGCCACTCGACTTGCAGAAGGCGCCAATCGCGTTTCGCCGGCGCCGCTGCTTCTGTATCGTCTGCTACAGAACGGTCCAATCTACGGCCCCTTGTCCCGGCGTGTCAAGTGATTTAATATCGATTGCTATGAAAACACGCGTTCCCCGGCCCGCCGCGCCGCGCCGCCCGCGCGGCCGCCCGCGCGAGTTCGACCGCGACCGCGCGCTCGCCCGCGCCATCGAGGTCTTCTGGAGCAAGGGCTACGAAGGCGCGTCCCTCGCCGACCTCACCAGGGCGATGGGGATCAACCCGCCCAGCCTCTACGCCGCCTTCGGCGACAAGGAGAGCCTCTTCATCGAGGCGGTGCAGCGCTACCACGAGAACGTGCGCGAGTCCTGCCCGTACCAGGGCGAGGCCACGGCCCGCGCGGCGGTGGAGCGCCTGCTCGTCGAGCTCGCGACGCTCTTCACCGATCGCAGCCACCCGGCCGGTTGCCTCGCCGTCATGGCGATGATCACGTCCTCCACCTCGAGCGCGCGGCTGCAGAGGATGCTCGCCGAGGAGCGCGCCGCCGCACGGGCGAGGCTGCGCGAGCGCATCCATCTCGGCGTGAAGGAGGGCGAGCTCGACGCGGGCACCGACGTGGCCGCCCTCACCGATTTCTACGTCGCGCTGATCAACGGCATGTCGCTGCAGGCGCGCGAAGGCGCCTCGCGCAAGTCGCTGCTCGCGATGGTGGAAACCGCGCTGCGCGCGTGGCCGCAGCCGTCGCGCGCGGCGCGGCGCAGGGCGGCGGCCGCCGCGTAGCGCCTGCATCACGCTTCCAGCGCGAGCACGGGACGCACCTCGACCGACCCGCCGCGCTCGAGGATCGGGCAATCGGCCGCGATGCGTGCCGCCTCGGCGCTGTCCTTCGCCTCGACGATGGAGAAGCCGCCCAGCACTTCCTTCGATTCGGCGTACGGGCCGTCGACGACGGTCTTCCTCTTTCCGCTCAGCACCTTGCCGGTGCGCTCGAGCGGAAGGCCGATGCTCTTGAGCTGACCCTTCTCGGCCATCTCCCGGAACCAGGCGCGCCATTTGTCCATGGAGCGTCGGGCCCGCTCGGGGGTGCCCATCGCCTCGTCGTGGGCCTCGGGGGTGCTGCGGTACAGGAGGACGTACTCACTCATAATTGGAATCTCCGTTGTCGGCGGTTTGCGGCGGACGAGCTTCGCGGGCCCGCATGTCACAGTCGATCGGGCGGCCCGCGATTCGACAATCGGGCGAATCTCCCCGCGCGCGTTCACGGCCGCAATCATGCCCGGCCCTCCGCGCCTCTGGAACCGGGAAAGCGACGGATCGCGCATTTCCGGGAACGAACTGGCGTGTCCTGCATGAAAATCGCGGAATCGGCGGCGCGCCGGGCCATTGTCACGGCATTGACATCGGACGGCGCTAGCGTAGCCGCATGGACTGCAAGAGCTTTCGGCGCCTCATCCGCTCGCGCATCGCGGGAGACCTCGACGCCCGCTCCCTCGCCTCGTCGAGGGCGCACGAGGAAACCTGCCCGAACTGCCGCGAGCTTTTCGAGCTGCAGCGCTCGGTCGACGCCGCGCTGCTCGCGTATCGCGACGAGCGACCCTCGCCCTTCGTCACCGATCTCATGGAGTGGGCGCGGGCGCGACAACGCACCTGAGTCGCGCGCGACGGCCGCGATCGCCATGAGCCGCAAGGTGTCCGTCTACCGCTACAAGAGCCGCTGGCCGCTTCCCGGCTTCCTTCCGACCTGGGGCACGCGCGAAGCGATCGCCTCGCTCGACGGCTGCATCCCGATCGGTCCCAGCGCGCGCGAGGTCTGCGCCTCGGAGGTCGACGCCGACGGGTTCCTGCGCTGGGAGTCGGACCTCGAGGCCATCGATTCGCGCCCCTAGCCGTCTGCCGTCATCAAATCGTCGCATGGACACGCAAACATCCGCGTCCATGGGCGCCCTCACCGACCCGCGCACGCAAGACCCCGCGCCGTTCAGCCTGGACGCGGCGATGCTCGCGGAGATCCTGCGCCACGCGAAGCCCCTCGGCCACAACGAGGACCCGCGAACGCTGAACCTCGGCTTCGGCTTCCTTTATTACGGCCTCGCCCGCTCGCTGCGGCCGCGCCACGTGGTCGTGATCGGCTCGGGGTACGGATTCAGCGTCGTGTGCCTCGCGCTCGCGCTGCGCGACAACGGCGCGGGACGCCTGAGCTTCGTCGACCCGTCCTACTCGCTGCTGCGCGACGGGCCGCTGCGCACCGTCGGCGGGACCGCGAAGTGGAGCGATCCGCAGGCCGTGCGCGAGCACTTCGCGCGCTTCGGCGTCGCCGACGTCGTGACGCACTACCGCATGACGAGCACCGAGTTCTTCGCCGAGTATCCGCGCGCGAGCCTCGGCGCGATCGACCTCGGCTTCATCGACGGCAACCATTCGTACGCCGACGTGCGGCACGACTTCGTCTCGATGCTGCAGCACGCGCCGCGCAACTCGTACGTCTTCCTGCACGACACGAACATCTACGTGCGCGAGCTCCTCGGCCACGCCGGCGTCGCGCGCTGGCTCCGGCTGCTCGATCGCGACCGCTACCGCTTCCAGCTCGTCGACTTCCCGTTCTCCTCGGGCGTGGCGCTGGTGCGCGTGGTCGGCGACGGTCCCTGGGAGCCGGCGGACTGATCCCCGCGGCGATCGCCCTCGCCTGCGCGCTCGGCGCCTTCGCCTTCTGGCGCTTCTTCTGGTTCTTCCGCAATCCGGGCCGCACGCCGCCCGCCGAGCCGGGGCTGGTGAGCCCGGCGGACGGCACGGTGGTCTACGTGAGGCGCGTCGAGCCGGGCGAGGAGGTGGTCGTCATCAAGCGCGGCGTGAAGGCGACGGTGCGCGACATCGCGCGCGAGGACGACGGCACGCCGAAGCTCGTGATCGGCGTCTTCATGAGCCCGTTCGACGTGCACTACAATCGCGCGCCGCTCGCGGGCCGCGTCGGCTTCATCCGCCGCCATCCGTCCACCCCGCGCAACCTGCACATGGGACGCATGCACGCGCGCGCGCTCACGCGGCGCTTTCCGCTCTACCACGGGAGCCTGCACATCGTGCAGAACGAGCGCGTGGTGACGCAGATCGTGGGCGCATACGGCGCGCGCTCCATGTCGGTGTACGTGGTGCAGATCGGCGCGCGCACCGTGCGCGGCATCGAGAGCTTCGTCGCGCCGGGCGACGCGTTGGCGCGCGGCGAGACCTTCGGCATGATTCGCGTGGGCTCGCAAGTCGACGTGATCGTCCCCTGGCACGAGGGGCTCGCGGCCGCGGTGCGCGCCGGCGACCGGGTGCGCGCGGGGCAGACGATCCTCGTGCGCTAGCCGCAGCCCGAAAGGAGGAACGCATGCGCATCCTGATCGCGACCGACGCCTGGCCGCCGCAGATCAACGGCGTGGTGGTGGCGCTCGCGAACACCATCGCCTGCCTGCGCAAGCTCGGCCACGACGTGGAGATCGTATCGCCCGAGGGCATGCGCACGATCCCGACGCCGTCCTATCCGGAGATCCCGCTCGCCGTCTTCCCGGGGCGCGAGGTCGAGCGGCGCATCCGCGAAGCCGATCCCGACGCGATCCACATCGCGACCGAAGGACCGATCGGGCTCGCCGCGCGCCGCCATTGCCTGCGCCGCGGATTGCGCTTCACGTCCGCCTACCACACGCGCTTCCCCGAGTACGTGACGATGCGCACCGGCGCGCCGCTTTCCTGGACCTACGCGCTCATGCGCCGCTTCCACGCGGCCTCGGCGTCGGTGATCGTGGCGACGGAGGCGCTGCGCGAGCATCTCGCCGACCGCGGCTTCGAGCGCGTGAGCGAGTGCCCGCTCGGCGTGGACCTCGAGCTCTTTTATCCTTCCGGGGACCGCTTCGGCGACCTGCCCCGTCCCGTGTTCACGTACGTCGGGCGCCTCGCGGTGGAGAAGAACCTCCCCGCGTTCCTCGCGCTCGACCTGCCCGGGACGAAGCTCGTGGTGGGCGACGGACCCGCGCGCGCGAAGCTGCAGCGCCGCTTTCCGCGGGCGGTGTTCGTCGGTGCGAAGTCGGGCGCGGAGCTCGCGAGCTACTACCGGCGATCGGACGTGTTCGTCTTCCCGAGCCGCACCGAGACCTTCGGCCTGGTGATGCTCGAGGCGATGGCGAGCGGCGTGCCGGTCGCGGCGTTCCCGGTGCGCGGGCCGCTCGACGTGGTGCGCGATCCCTCGACCGGCGTGCTGCACGAGGACCTGCGCCGCGCCGCGCTCGCCGCGCTCGAGCTGGGTCGCACCCGCGGGCGGCGCTACGCCGAGCAGTTCCCTTGGGAGAAGAGCTGCGCGCGGTTCCTCTCGCACCTCGTGCCGGCAGCGGCGTAGCATCTCGCCGTGCTCGGCGGCGGGCGGTCAGCCGGGCGTGAGCGTAATGCCGTCGGGGCCGACCACCGCGCAGGGGGGATATTCGTCGCGACCAAGGTCTCGAGCGCGTCGCGCTTGGCCGGCGCGGGCTTGCCGCGGCGCCGCCGCATCTCGAGCATGAGCCGCAGCACGTCCTCGCTTGCGATGCCCAGGCAACGCGCGCCCAACCGGTCGGTCCACGTCCCGTCGAAATGGGAGACGACCGCCCGCGACTCGGCCCCCCGGACCGCTTCTTCTTCCTCGAGCCCGCGCTCGCCAGCGCGCCGCTGCTGTTGATCCCGGTCAATACGCGCGCCGGCGGCGAGCCTAGCGTCGTCGCGATGAGGTACGCCTGCGCATCAGCGCCGGTAGATCGCGAGGAAGGAGGAGGCCGCCTCCTGCGCGCGCCGCTCGATCTCCTTCGCGCCCGGGGCCTTCTGGAGCCCGAGGAGGATCCAGACCAGCGCGTCGCCCCACAACAGGCCGTTGAAGCGCGAGACCATCTCCTCGACGTCCGCGTCCGCGAGCAGCCGCCGGGCGCGCGCCGCGCGCAGCAGGGCGCCGAGCGCGGCGCGCGCCGGCTCCCGCCCCCTCGCCTGGATGGAGCGCGCGATGGCGGGCGAACGCTTCGCTTCGGCGATCCCGAGCCGGAAGAGCGCGACGACGTCCGGATCGGTGATCTCGGCGAGCATCGTGGCGGCGAACCTGCGCAGCGCCGCGCGCAGGCCCTCGCGGTCGGCGGGCTCCGGGAAGCTTTCGGGCAGGCGCATGCGGCTGCCGCGCCCGGCGATGCAGGCGGCGAGCATGTCGTCCTTGTTGCCCACCAGCGCGTAAAGCTCGCGCTTGGAGACGCGCGCGCGCGTGGCGATCTCGAGGGTCGTCGCCTCGGCGAAGCCGCGCTCCATGAACAGGTGCCACGCCGCGGAGAGGATGCGCTCGCGCGCGTCCGCGCCGCTTGACATGGTACCTGCTGGTACCGTAGGCTTCGCCTTCATGGTACCCAATGGTACCGGAGATCGAGCGATGAGTCCATCCGCCCAGACCGCGGCCGCCGCCGGCCGTCCCGCCGCCGCCCCGCCGTCGCCCGCCGCGGTGCGCCTGCGCGACGTGGCCAAGACCTACCGCACCGGCGAGGTGGAGGTGCCGGCCCTGCGCGGGATCACCCTCGACATTCCCTACCACCGCTTCTCGATGGTGGTCGGCGCCTCGGGGAGCGGCAAGTCGACGCTCCTCAACCTGATCGGCTGCATCGACGCGCCGACGCGGGGCAGCGTCGAGGTGTGCGGCGAGGCGGTGGCCGACCTCGACGACGATCGCCTCGCCGATTTCCGCGCGCGCAACATCGGCTTCATCTTCCAGACCTTCAGCCTGGTGCCGGTGCTCTCGGCCTACGAGAACGTCGAGTACCCGCTCGTCCTGGTGGGAACCGCGCAGGCGGAGCGCCGCCGCAGGACGAACGAGGTGCTCGAGGCGGTGGGCCTCGCCGCGCTCGCCGGCCGCCGGCCCAACGAGCTCTCCGGCGGCCAGCGCCAGCGCGTCGCGATCGCACGCGCGCTGGTGAAGGCGCCGCAGATCGTGCTCGCCGACGAGCCCACCGCGAACCTCGACTCGGAGACCGGCGCGGCGATCATCGAGCTCATGCACCGCGTGCAGGCGCGCTCGCGCACCACCTTCGTGTTCGCGACCCACGATCCCCAGCTCATGTCGCAGGCCGACGAGATCTTCGCGATCCGCGACGGGACGCTCGTCGAGCATCGCCATGGAAGGAGCGCGCCATGACCCTCATCTTCAAGACGGCGGCGCGCAACATCTTCCGCAACGCGCGGCGCTCGCTCATGACCGGATCGGCGGTGGCCGCGGGCGCGGCCGCGATGATGCTCTTCGGCGGATTCGTGAGCTACATCTTCGCCGGCCTCGAGACGAGCAACGTCCAGCGCGTGGGCCATTTGAGCGTCTTCCGCAGCGGCTACTTCCTTTTCGGGAGCGGCAATCCCGCGGCCTACGGCATCGACGACTACCGGCGCGTGATGGCGCTCGTCGCGAACGACCCGGTGATCAAGCCGCTGCTGAACGTCGTCACTCCGACGCAATCGCTGGTCGGAATCGCGGGCAACTTCTCGGGCGGCGCGGAGGCCTCGAAGACGTTCCTCGGCGTGGGGCTCATTCCCTCGGAGCGCGACCGCATGCGCCTGTGGGACGAGCGGCGCACGGGGTTCGTCCATCCGCCCGACGGCCGCCTCTCCGACCGCGACGAGTCGCGCGGGCTGGTCGGCGTCGGGCTCGCGCGCATCCTCGGCCTCTGCGCGCCGCTGCACATCGCGCAATGCCCGGCGCCGCCCTCGCAGACGGCCGCGAACGCGAAGCCCGCGAAGCCGCGCGAGGACCTCGTGGACCTCGCGCGGCTCGAGTCCGGGCCGGCGCGGGCGAAAAAGGACGCCGCGCCCGAGCTCGAGCTCCTCGGCGCGACCGTCGGCGGCGCGCCCAACGTCGTGACCCTCACGGTCGCGGGCGCCGAGCCGCAGGGCGTGCGCGAGCTGGACGACAACTACATCGCGATGCACCTCGCGCTCGCGCAGCAGCTCGTCTACGGCCGCGGCGAGCACAAGGTGACCGCGATCGTGCTGCAGCTCCACCGCAGCGAGGACGTTCCCGCGGTGCGCGCGCGCCTGCAGCGACTCTTCGCGGACCACCACCTCGACCTGGAGGTGCGCGACTTCCGCGAGCTCTCGCCGTTCTACGTGCAGGTGGTGGCGATGTTCGGCACCATCTTCATCTTCATCTCGGTGGTGATGGGCGTGATCGTGCTCTTCGCCGTGGTGAACACCATGACCATGAACGTGATGGAGCGCACCAACGAGATCGGCACCATCCGCGCGCTCGGCGTGCGGCGCGGCGGCGTGCGCGGGCAGTTCATCCTCGAGGGGGCGTTGATCGGGGCGATCGGCGCGACGATCGGGGCGATCATCGCCCTCGCCGTCTCGGCGGCGGTGAACCACGCGGGCCTCACCTGGGTTCCGCCGGGGAACTCGGCTCCGACGCCGTTCCGCGTCGACGTGGCCGACCGTCCGGGGCTCGTCCTCGGCACCTGGCTCGTGCTCACGCTGGTCGCGATGGCCGCCGCGCTCATTCCGGCGAACCGCGCGGCCCGCCTCTCGGTCGTGGATGCGCTGCGCCATGTTTGAGCGGCTCGCCCGCATCGCCCTCGCCGCGGGGCTCGCGCTCCATGCGGCATCGGCCCTCGCGCAAAGCGCGCAGGAGATCGCGGCGGCCGCGGACAGGGTCCGCAACGCGCAGCAGCCCTTCCGCTCGACGCTCACGCTCACCGAATACGTGCGCGGAGAGGAGCGCTCGAAGAGCGCCTTCGTGCTGTTCTCGAAGCAGGACGCGTCCGGCCGCTTCCGCAACCTGCTGCAATACGAGGAGCCGCCGCGCGACGCCGGCAAGCGCGTGCTGCTCGACGGCAGCTCCTTCTGGTTCTTCGACCCTTCCTCGCAGGCGAGCGTGCGCATCTCCGCGCAGCAGCGGCTGGTGGGGCAGGCGGCGATCGGCGACGTGCTCAGCGTGAACCTCGCCGTGGACTACTCGGCCTCGATCGCGGGGACCGAGGCGATCGAGGACTCGGCGCGGCAGAAGCGCACCTGCTGGCACCTCGAGATGAAGGCCGCCACCGACACCGCCGTGTACAGCCGCGTCGAGTACTGGGTCGAGCAGGGAACCTTCCGCCCGGTGAAGGGCAAGTTCTATTCGGACAGCGGGCGGCTCCTCAAGATCATCTACTACCGCGGCTTCGCCGAGCGCCTCGGCGCGCTGCGCCCGACCGAAGCGGTGATCCTCGACGCCGTCGACAGCTCGCTCGCGACGATCGCGAGCTTCGGCGAGTCGCGCTTCCAGGACGTTCCCGACGCGTGGTTCCAGCGGGATTACCTGCCGCGATTGCAGATTCGATGAAGCGCGCCGCCTGCGCGCTCGCGATGCTCGCGCTCGCAGGCGGCGCGATGGCCGCGGACGAGGACAAGGACCTCGAGCTCATTCCGCCGGCCCAGCCGCGAGCCGCGCGGGCGGCCGCGCCGTCGCCGATGTTCACCGGGAACGAGCGCGTGTACGTCGAGAACGCGCTCGCGTTCACGTCGTTGCGCGACGACCTCCTGGTGCCCTTCCCGCCCCCGCTTCCCCCGCGCTGGGAGGACCGACTGTTCGCCGATGCGCGCCTGCAATGGCCGCTCGGCTCCACGGCGTTCGTCGCCTACAGCGGGCGGCTCAACCTCGTGGCGCAGGAAGATCTCGGGTTCCCCGACCGCGGCAACGTCACGCACGACCTGCGCGAGCTCTACGCGAGCGTGGAGCCCGCGCCGCGCGACTATCTCGACGCCGGCCGCATCAACCTGAAGAGCGGCGTCGCGCTCGGATTCAACCCGACCGATTTCTTCAAGGCGCGCGCGGTGGTCGATCCCCTCACCGCGGATCCGAGCGTGCTGCGCGAGGACCGCCTCGGGACGATCATGGTGCGCGCCCAGCACGTGGGCGAGCGCGTCTCGGTCATGGGCGCCTACGCGCCGCGCGTCACCGATCCCGCGCCGCTCGCCTCCGATCCGTACCGCGGATTCAGCCCGCTCTTCGGGCTCACCAACGGGACGGAGCGCTGGCTCGCGAAGGCGAGCGTGCAGCTCGGCGAGGGCGTGAATCCCGAGGTGCTGGCGTATCGCGAGAACGGCCGCTGGAAGCTCGGGGCGAGCCTCGCGCAGAGCGTGGGGAAGAGCACCGTCGTGTACCTCGAGTGGGCGGGCGGACGGCGCCTCGGCATCGCCGACGAGGCACTCGCGTTCGGCAAGGACAACGGGGACATTCCGCCCTCCGCGCCGCCCGCGATGACGCAAGGCGACGAGGAGCGGTTTCGCAACCAGCTCGCGCTCGGCGCCTCGTACACGACCGAGTCGCGGATCACGCTCAACCTCGAGTACCACTACAACGAGGCGGGATTCTCGCGCGCCGATTGGGAGCATTGGTTCGCGGCGGGCGAGGGACAGCCCGATTCATCCCCCATCGCGCGCGAGCTGTGGTTCGTCCGCGGGTACGCGAGCGATCGCCAGGAGCCGCTGCAGCGCCACAGCGTCTTCCTGCGCGCCGACTGGGTCGATTTCCTCGTGCCCAATCTCGAGCTCACCGGCTTCGTGCTCGCCGACGCGCAGGACGGATCGACCTTCCTGCAGGTCGAGGCCGACTACGCGCACACCGA
>DATIZV010000351.1:0-8025 GCA_035516915.1 Usitatibacter sp.
TATAACGCCTTAGCAGGGCGCCCCCTTCGGCCTCTCGGGCATCTCTCCGGGCAAGGGTCGAATTATAGCCGAGCCACCGGTACGATGATGGCCCTTCCTACGACGAAGGCCGCCGCCATGAAGTTCCGCAACGCCGCGCTCGTCCTTCTCCTCGCGCTCGCCGCCGCTTGCGCGCAGGCGCCTCGCATCGCGGCGACGCCCGAGGCGTCCGCGCCGGCCGCGCGCATCGCGCAGACCGCGAACCCGTTCGCGACACGCGCGGCGATGCAGATGCTCGATCACGGCGGCAACGCGATCGACGCGATCGTCGCTGCGCAGGCGGTGCTCGGCCTCGTCGAGCCGCAGATGTCCGGACCGGGCGGCGGAACGCTGCTCATCTACTGGGACGCCTCGCAGCGCGAGCTCGTCTCGTTCGACGGACTCGCCGCCGCGCCCGAACGCACGACGGCGAGCCTGCGTACCGCGCTCGACGGCCGGCTTCTGCCTCGCGCGGAGGTGATCATCGGCGGGCGTTCGGTCGCGGTGCCGGGGACGTTTCCCATGCTCGCGGAGGCGCATCGCCGCTACGGCAAGCTCCCCTGGGCGGCGCTCTTCGAGCCCGCGATCGCGCTCGCGGAGAAGGGCTTCCCGCTTCCGGAGTTCCTGCATCGCATCCTCGAGCTCGACCACGTGGATCCGCGAAGGACGCCCGACCTCGCGATGTACTTCGATGACGCCGGGCACCCGCTTCCCATCGGCACGCTGGTCCCCAATCGCGAGTATGCGCAGACCTTGCGGCGCATCGCGGCGCACGGCGTCGATGGGCTGCTGGGCGATGGCGGCGCGGAACGCATCGTCGCCGCGGCGCAGCGCGGGCGGCTTGCGTCGCTCATGACCGCGGAGGATCTTCGGGCCTATCGTCCGGTGGAGCGCACGCCGATCTGCGCGCCGTTCCTCGCCTACCGCGTGTGCACCGTGCCGCCGCCCTCCTACGGCGGAATCTACCTACTGCAGCTGCTGCAGATGATGCAATCGCGGTCGGGCGGCCGGTACGACTTCGACGATCCGCAGTTCGTTCATCTCTTCGTCGAGGCGGGCAAGCTCGCGCGCGCCGACCGCGCGATGTACGTCGGCGATCCCGCCTTCACGCCGGTGCCCACGAACGGGCTCGTCTCGCCCGAGTACGCGCGCGAACGTGCCGCGTCGATCGATGCGCACGCCGCGAATCCGCGTCCGCGCGCGGGGCTGCCGGCGGGCGCGGACGTCGCGCTCGTTCCCGCGGAGCCGATGACGATGGCCGGCACGAGCCAGCTCACCGTCGCGGACGCGGCCGGCGACGTCGCCGCGATGACGACGACCAATAACCTCGGCTTCGGCTCGCGGCTCATGGTGGACGGCTACGTGCTGAACGATGCGCTCACCAATTTCTCGGCTGCGCCGAAGCCCGGCGAGCGGGCGGCGAACGCCATGGCGCCGCGCAAGCGTCCCTTCACCTCGATGGCGCCCGCGATCGTGTTCGACGCCTCCGGCAAGCCCTTCGCCGCGGGCGGCTCGGCGGGCGGCGGACCGATTCCGGATTACATCGGGCAGGCCTGGATCGAGATGCTCGCCGACCATGCGACGCCCGCGCAGGCGATCGCGATGGGCCACGTCTCGACCGCGACGCCGGGGAAGATCGTGCTCGAGAAAGGCACCGCGGCCGAAACTCTCGCCGATCCGCTCCGCGCGCTCGGCCACGACGTCGTAATCGCGCCGCTGCTCTCCGGCGCCGGCTACATCGAGCGATCGAACGGCGGCTGGATCGGCGCCGCCGATCCGCGCCGCGGCGGCGACGCGGAGGGCGACTAGGAAAACCGGGGACAGACCCCATTTTCCAAAGCGCGCAACACTCGGCGCGCAACACTCGCCGGGCGCGGTGCACGCTATGAAAAACGTGGTCTGTCCCCGGTTTTCCTTGGGTTGGCTACTTCAGCTCGTTGAGCAGGAAGGTGTACGTGAGGGCCCACATGTAGGCCTGCTGCGAAGGTGTCGAGCCCGCGCCGTGGCCGCCCTCGGTGTTCTCGAAGTACAGCACGTCGTGGCCCTGCTCCTCCATCTTCGCGACCATCTTGCGCGCATGTCCGGGGTGCACGCGGTCGTCGCGCGTCGTGGTGTAGAAGAAGACGCGCGGATACCTCACGTCCTTCTTCACGTTCTGGTAGGGCGAGTACTTCGAGATGTACGCCCAGTCCGCGGGAATGTCCGGATCGCCGTATTCCGCGACCCACGAATCGCCCGCGAGCAGGTGGCTGTAGCGCTTCATGTCGAGCAGCGGCACCTGGCAGACCACCGCCTTGAAGAGCTCGGGCCGCTCGATGAACGTGGCGGCGACGAGGAGACCGCCGTTGCTTCCGCCCATGATGCCGAGGTGCGCCGGCGACGTGATGCCGCGGCGGATCGCGTCCTCGGCCACCGCGATGAAGTCGTCGAACGATCGCTGGTGGTGCTCGCGCTGCGCGGCCGCGTGCCACGCCGGCCCGAACTCGCCGCCACCGCGGATGTTGGCGAGGAGCCAAGCGCCCCCGTGCTCGAGCCATCCGGCGCCGAGCGTGCCGCTGTACGAAGGCGTCATCGAGATCTCGAAGCCGCCGTAGCCGTAGAGGACCGTGGGCGTGGATCCGTCGAGTTTCGCTCCATCGCGCATCACGGCGAAATACGGGATCTTCGTGCCGTCTTTCGAGGTCGCCTCGTATTGCCGGACGGTGAGTCCCTTCGCGTCGAAGAACGCGGGCAACGCTTTCAGCTCTTCGCGACCGCCCTTCGCGTGGTCGAGGTAGAGCGTGGTGGGCTCGAGGAAGCCGGTGACGGTGAGCCAGAAATCGTCGCTCGTGTCGCGGTCGAAGGGTGCGACGCCGATGGAGGAGCTCGCGGGGACGGGAATCTCGCGTCTCGTCCACTCGCCCTCTCCCCTCGCCTTTCCGGCGGAAGGCGTTGCCGGAGGCGTGAGCTCGACCACCCTCCCGTTCACGTTGTCGAGGAGGTCGAGGAGCACCTCGTGGCGCGTCGCGCTGTAATCCTGCAGCGATACGCGCTCGGAGGGCTCGAAGATCGCCTGGAAGTCGCGTGCGCCGGAGAGGAAGCGGTCGAGGTCGATCGCGAGGAGGGAGCCCGCGCGGAACTCGCGCTCCGCGGGCTTCCAGTCGGAGCGCAGCCGCACGAAGAGCCGGCCCATGGCGACCGAAACCGTGGAGTCGCGCGGCGTCTCGAGGCGGATCCAGTGCGCGCCTTCGCGCAGGTAGTCCTCGCCCTCGAAGAAGGTGATGCTTCGCCGCAGCCCCTCGTAGGTGCGGCCCGGCTCGCGCACCACCCATGCGTTCACGCCGACGTCGCTCTCCTCGCCCTCGAAGACGGTCTTCGCCGAGGCGAGCGGCGTGCCGCGCTTCCACTCCTTCACGATGCGCGGATAGCCCGAGCGCGTCATCGTGCCCGGGCCGTAGTCGCGCGAGATGTAGATCGTGTTCGCGTCGCGCCAGGCGACGTCCTGCTTCGATTCGGGCGAGAAGAACCCGCCCTTCACCCAGCGCTTCTCGACGGTGTCGTACTCGCGCACCTCGATCGCGTCCGCGCCGCCGCGGGAGAGCTCGACCAGACAGTGGCGATGCGCGGGCCTCAGGCACGTCACGCCCTTCCACACCCACTTCACGTTCTCGTCCGCGGAGAGCTTGTCGAGGTCGACGAGCACTTCCCACCGGGGGCTCGGCTTGCGGTACTCCTCGAGCGTGGTGCGGCGCCAGAGGCCGCGCGGCGCCTGCTCGTCCTGCCAGAAGTTGTAGAGCCACTTGCCGCGCTTCTCCACGTAGGGAATGCGCCGGCGCGAGTTGTAGATCTCGAGGAAGCGGTCGTGGATCGCGCGGTACTCGGGGCGCGACTCGAGCTCCTTGCGGCTCTCGGCGTCCTGCTCCTCCACCCACGCGAGCGCCCTCGCGCCCTCGACGTCCTCGAGCCACAGGTAGGGATCGTCCGGCGCCGCGGGCGCCGGGCCGGCCTGCGCGAGGGTGGCGGTCATGGCGGCGGCCGCGATCGCGAGGGGAAGGCCGCGCCTCACGGGCGCATTCCCTCCTCGTCGGGCGCCTTGTCGAGCTCGAATTCCCTGTGCAGCACGCGCACCGCGAGCTCCATGTACTTCTCGTCCACGACGACGGAGGTCTTGATCTCCGAGGTGGAGATCATCTGGATGTTGATGCCTTCGCGCGCGAGGCAGCCGAACATGCGCGCGGCGATGCCGGCGTGCGTGCGCATGCCGATGCCCACCAGCGAGACCTTCGCGATGCGGTCGTCGCCCACCACGCCCTTCGCCTGGATCTCGCCCTTCACCTTCTCGAGGATCTGCATCGCGTGGCGGTACTCGTTGCGATGCACCGTGAACGAGAAGTCCGTCATCCCCTCGGTGGACGCGTTCTGGATGATCATGTCCACGTCGATGTTCGCCTCCGCGATCGGGCCCAGGATCGCGAACGCGATGCCCGGGCGGTCGGGAACGCCCAGCACCGTGATCTTGGCCTCGTCGCGGTTGAACGCGATGCCGGAAATGATGGCCTGTTCCATGTTCTCTTCTTCCTCGAACGTGATGAGGGTGCCCATGTCGGTCGAGCCCACGTCGGTGAACGACGAGAGCACCCTGAGCTTCACCTTGTACTTGCCGGCGAACTCCACGGACCGGATCTGCAGCACCTTGGAGCCGAGGGATGCGAGCTCGAGCATCTCCTCGAAGGTGATGGTATCCAGCCGCCGCGCCTCCGGGACGATGCGCGGATCGGTTGTATATACACCGTCCACGTCGGTGTAGATCTGGCACTCGTCGGCCTTGAGGGCCGCGGCGAGCGCGACGCCCGTGGTGTCGGAGCCGCCGCGCCCGAGCGTCGTGATGTTGTTGTCGTCGTCGATGCCCTGGAAGCCCGCGACGATCACCACGCGGCCCTCGTCGAGGTCCTCGCGCACGTTGCGCTCCTCGATGGCGAGGATGCGCGCCTTGCTGTACGCGGCGTCGGTGAGGATCGGCACCTGCCAGCCGGTGTAGCTCTTCGCCTTCACCCCGAGCTTGTGCAGCGCGATGGAAAGAAGCCCGATCGAGACCTGCTCGCCGGTGGAGGCGATGACGTCGAGCTCGCGCGGATCGGCGTCGGGATTGACCTCCTTCGCGAGCGCGAGGAGGCGGTTCGTCTCGCCCGCCATCGCGGACGGAACGACGACCAGCCGGTGGCCCTCCTTCACGAAGCGCTGGACGCGCCGCGCCACCTCGCGGATGCGCTCGGGGCTGCCCATGGAGGTGCCGCCGTACTTCTGGACGATCAGGGACACGGGGGAAACCGGCAGGCAAAAGGTGCCATTTTAGCCTGCCAATTCGTCTATAGTGAGGGCGACCACCGCCGGGCAGTCCCCATGAGCCTGCTGCGCCCCCCGACACTCACGGAGCTCGCCGTCGCGATCGCGCTCGCGGCGTGTCTGCTCGCAGGCTTGCTGTGGGCGCTCGCTCGCTGGCGCGCGTCCACCCGCCGTTCCGCGGCGCTTTCCGCGCAGCTCGATTTCACCCGCAAGCTGGTCGAGGCGATGCCGAGCCCGGTGTTCTTCAAGGACGCGCAGGGGCGCTACCTCGGCGTGAACCGCGCCTTCGAGGAGTACATCGGCGTTACCCGCGACGAGCTCCTCGGACGAAGCTCCGGGCACACGGCCGCTCCCGATCTCGAGGAAGGCGCCGACGCACGGGCAGACCCACGCACTTACGAGACCACGTTCAGCGACGCGCGCGATGGCGCGCGCCACGAGGTGCTCGTGAACAAGGCGCCGTTCCACGCCGCCTCGGGCGAATTCGCCGGCACGGTGGGCGTGCTCGTGGACATCACGACGCGCAAGGCCCTCGAAGCGCAGACGCGCCAGAGCCACGAGCGCCTGCGCAGCGTGATCCACGCCGCGCCGATCGCGATCATCGCGCGCGACCTCGACGGCGTGATCCGCATGTGGAACCCGGCGGCCGAGCGGCTCTTCGGCTGGAGCGAGGAGGAGGTCCTCGAGACGAACACCCTGCTCGTGCCCGAGCGGCTGGTGCCCGATGCGCGCGAGCTGCGCCGCCGCGCCCAGGCGGGCGAGGTGATCTGGGTCGAGGAGACGCGCCGGCTACGCCGCGACGGCTCCGAGGTCGACGTGTCGCTCTCGATGTCGCCCGTCTACGGCGAGCACAACGAGGTGATCGGCACCATGGTGACGCTCACCGACATCTCGCGGCGCAAGATCGCCGAGCAGGCGCTGCGCGAGAGCGAGGAGCAGCTGCGCCTCGCGATGGACGCGGCGCAGATGGGCATCTGGTACTGGGAAGTGGACACCGACCGGTTCCTGCACTCGGAGGGCCTGAGCGTGCTCTTCGGCGGACGCGCCGCCGACCCCATAAGCCATTACCGCGTGTTCCAGCAGCTCCTCCATCCCGAGGACCGCGAGCTCCTCGAGGCCACCCTGCGCCACGCGATCCGCCGCGGCGTCGATTTCCAGATCGACTACCGCGTGGTCTGGCCGGACGGCTCGACGCACTGGCTCACCAACCGCGGCCAGATCCACCGCGGAGCCGACGGGCGCGCGCAGCGCGTGATCGGCGTGTCGATGGACATCACCGACCGCAAGCTCGCCGAGCAGCGCATCGCGCACATGGCGCACCACGACGCGCTCACCGGGCTGCCCAATCGCGTCCTGCTGCGCGACCGCATCCAGCAGGCGATCGCGCACGCGCACCGCGACGGGACGCAGCTCGCCGTCCTCTTCCTCGACCTCGACCGCTTCAAGACGATCAACGATTCCCTCGGCCACCAGCTCGGCGACCGCCTGCTGCAGTCGGTCGCGAGCCGCATCCTCGTGTGCGTGCGCGAGGGAGATACGGTGGCGCGCGTGGGCGGGGACGAGTTCGTGATCGCGATCCCGGGCCTCGGCTCGGCGGCGGACGCCTCCGCGGTGGGCTCGAAGATCCTCGAAGTGCTCGCGAGCGCGTTCCACCTCAACGGCAGCGACCTGCACGTCTCCGGTTCGATCGGCATCAGCCTCTACCCTTCCGACGGCGCGGACGCCGAGACCCTGATGAGGAACGCCGACACGGCGATGTACCACGCGAAGGATTCGGGGCGCGGCAAGCTGCAGTTCTTCACGCAGCACATGAACGTCGCCGCGCAGCACCGGCTCGCCCTCGAGAACGCGCTGCGCCGCGCGCTGGAAAGCCGCGAGTTCGAGGTGCACTACCAGCCGCTCTTCGAGCTTCGCGATCGAACCATCACCGGGTTCGAGGCGCTGCTGCGCTGGCGCACTCCCGACGGCGAGCTGGTGTCGCCGGGCCAGTTCATCGCCGCAGCCGAGGAATCGGGCCTCATCGTCCCGATCGGCGACTGGGTGCTGCGCGAAGCGCTCGCGCAGGCGAAGTCGTGGCAGTCGGCGGGACGGCCCGTGATGCTCTCGGTGAACGTGTCGGCCAACCAGCTCGCGCGGCCGAGCTTCGTCGAGCGGCTGCGCGCCCTGATCGCGGAGACGGACCTCGACCCCGGGCTCCTCGAGCTCGAGGTGACCGAGGGCGTGATCGTCGAGGGCGCGGGCGAGGCGCGCGAGGCGCTCGACCAGATCGCGGCGCTCGGGGTCGGCATCGCGATCGACGATTTCGGGACCGGCTACTCGGGCCTCGCGTACCTCAAGCGCCTGCCCATCGACACCGTGAAGATCGACCAGTCCTTCGTGCGCGACCTCACGGTCGATCCGGATGACGCGGCGATCGTCACCGCGATCGTCGCCATGGCTTCGAGCCTGGGCGTGGACGTCGTCGCCGAAGGCGTGGAGACGCAAGCCCAGCTCGAGGCGCTGCGCCGCCTCGAGTGCCATCGCGCGCAGGGCTACCTGCTCGCGCGTCCCATGGACGCCGCTTCCGCCGCGCGCCTACTGCGCGCAGCGCTCGAACCCGCTTGAACCGGGGTCAGACCACATTTTCCATTCCGCGAATCTCCGATGAAGGAATTTCGCGCTATGGAAAATGTGGTCTGACCCCGG
>DATIZV010000352.1:0-3961 GCA_035516915.1 Usitatibacter sp.
AGCCTGAGACGGTAGCTGCAGGGGAACCGACTTGCCGTCGTCGTAGCGATTGCGGCCGGCCTGCTTCGCGCGGTACATGCGGCGGTCGGCGATCTCCACCAGCTCCTCGGCGCTGCGCGCGCCGTCGGCGAGGAGCTCCGCGATGCCGACGCTCGCCGTGACGGGCCTCCCGTCGGGCAGCCGGCCGATGCCGTACAGGGCGAGGCGCTCGAGGAGCGCCGCCGCTTCCTCCTTCGTGGTATGCGGCAGCACGACCACGAACTCCTCCCCGCCCCAGCGCAGCACGATGTCCGACTCGCGCATCGCGTGGCGCAGCGCCGCGGCCGCCGCGGCGAGCACGCGGTCGCCTTCCTCGTGGCCGTAGCTATCGTTCACCCGCTTGAAGTGGTCCAGGTCGACGAAGAGGACCGAGAGCGAGGTGCCATGGCGCGCCGCGATCACGAACTGCAGGTCGAGGAGCTCCTTGCCGCTCTCGCGCCGATGGCAGCCGGTGAGCGGATCGCGGATCGCCTGGCGTTCCACTTCCTCGAGGAGGCGCAGCTGGCTGAGGCTCGAGAATCCGGCGACCACGGCGATGAGCATGAGGAGCCAGAATGCGCCGAGCGGCACGAGAGGCCCCGAGGGGAGCGTCCCGAAGGCGAGCGCCCAGCCCTCCGCGAGGAGCGCGATGGTGGCGAGCGCCGTCGACTCCAGGGGCGTGAGCGGGAAGGCGGCGATGCCCGCGGCGAGCACGAACGGGACGAAGGCGTAGAGGGAGACCACGGCGGGCGCGAGACCCGCGTAGGTGACGTCGGCGAGCGCGTGCGACGAGGCGAGGTAGAGGAGCGCCGGGATCGCGAAGAGCAGCCCCACGCATGTTTCCGCCTGTCGCAGCGTCGCGGCGCGGGGCCGGCAATGCCACGCGAGCAGGGCGAACGCGACGCTCGCCGCGAGGCGCAGCGCCACCAGGCGCTCGAGCGTCGCGCGGTCGAACGCGACTGCGTCCACCGCGGTCCACCCGAGCGTGAGCACCGCGAACAACAAAGCGAGCATGCGCACACGCCGGGCGATGCCTTCGGCGCGATGGCGATCGAGCAGATCCGGGTCGCGGTGCTCCCGGAAGATGCCGCGCAAGCGGGGAACCATGAAGCAATATGTTCCGCGCGACGTCCGCGCGCTTGATTGCGATCAATCCCCGCGCCGGAATCCGGCCGCATGCTCGCGCGCATGGGCGCGAAGATGATGAAGGCGATGCGGCTCAATCGGCCCGGCGAGCCGTTGCGGCTGGAGGAAGTGCCGGTGCCGGTCCCCGCAGCGGGAGAGGTGCTGCTGCGCGTGCTCGCGTGCGGGGTCTGCCGCACCGACCTGCACATCGTCGACGGCGAGCTCGCGGGCGGAAAGCTTCCCATCGTTCCCGGCCACGAGATCGTGGGCCGCGTCGTGGAGCGCGGGCCCGGCGCGTCGCTCTTCGCCGTCGGCGAGCGCGTGGGCGTGCCGTGGCTCGCGAGCGCCTGCGGGAAGTGCGCGTTCTGCCGGACCGGCCGCGAGAACCTCTGCGCCGAGGCCCGTTTCACCGGGTTCCACCGCGACGGCGGGTACGCGGAGCACACGGTCGCCGACGAGCGCTTCTGCTTCGCGATTCCCCAAGGCTACGGCGACGAGGAAGCGGCGCCGCTCCTGTGCGCGGGATTCATCGGCTACCGCGCGCTGCGCATGGCGGGCGATGCGCGCCGCCTCGGCATCTACGGCTTCGGCGCCGCGGGGCACATCGTCGCTCAGGTCGCGATCTCCCAGGGACGCGAGGTCTACGCGTTCACGCGGCCCGGCGACCAGGCCGCGCAGGCCTTCGCGCTGCGTGCCGGCTGCCGGTGGGCCGGCGACTCGACGCAGCCCGCGCCGGTCCCGCTCGACGCGGCGCTGCTCTTCGCCCCGGTCGGCGCGCTGGTCCCGGCGGCGTTGCGCGCCGTGGAGCGCGGCGGACGGGTGGTTTGCGCCGGCATCCACATGAGCGACATCCCGTCGTTTCCGTATGCGCTCCTGTGGGGCGAGCGCGCGGTGAAGTCGGTCGCGAACCTCACGCGACGCGACGGCGACGAGCTGCTCGAGGTGGCGCCGCGCGCCAACCTGCGTCCAGTCACGCGGCGCTATCGCCTCGAGGAGGCGAACGCGGCGCTCGCCGACCTGCGCCGCGGCGCGTTCGAGGGAGCGGCGGTGCTGGTGCCGGGCTAGCTCCTCGCGCGCGCGGCGATGGCCTTTTCGAGCACGGCGACGCGCCCGGCGATGCGATCGCGCGGCTCGCCCGCGGGCAGCCGCGGGCAGTCGCGGTGCAGGATTTCGACGAGGCGGTGGAGGTTCCAGAACATTCGCGTGCGCCTCTCGTCGTCGCGCGTCGGGCTGTCGAGCATCGAGTGGCAGAGCGAGATCACGATCTCCATCCGGCGCACGTTCGAGCGCACCGCCTCCTGCACGAGGCCGGCCGTTGCGGAGATGACGGCGGTCCACACCACTTCCGGATCCACGGAGCGCGGCAGGACCTGGTCGAATCCCGCCCGGGCCATCCGCTCGCGATCGGGCGCCGCGGTCCAGCGGCTCACCGCGACGAGCGTGAGCTGCGCGCCGAGGGAATCGCGCAGGTGGCGCGCGAGCGGGAAGCCCACGCCGTTCGCGAGCGGCATCCCGAGGACGGCCGTGTCCGGAAGCCACGTCTGCGCGAGCACGATGGCATCGCTCGCCTCGTACGCGGCGCGCGCCGCGACGCCCTTGCGGCCGAGGAACTCCGCGAGCGCGTCGGCGTGTTCGGGGAGGTCGTCGACGACCATCACGCGCGCTGGGGTCATCTCGACTCCGGCGTTGGAATGTGCCGACGCTACGTGGCCGCATGATCGGCGTCAAGGGCGGCGAGCGCGTTGCAACGGTTGACGGGGATCAAACCCGCCGCGGCACCCCGACCTACGATGGCGATGGTCGCGCATCGGGTGCCGAGAAGGGAATCCATGGAAGCGCAGGGAATGTACAACTACAAGGTCGTGCGCCAGTTCGCCGTGATGGCGATCGTGTGGGGCGTCGTCGGCATGCTGGTCGGCGTGATCATCGCCTCGCAGCTGCTGTGGCCCGACCTCACCTACGGCATCCCGTGGCTTTCCTACGGGCGGCTGCGGCCGCTGCACACCAACGCCGTGATCTTCGCCTTCGGCGGCTGCGCGCTCTTCGCGACCTCGTACTACACGGTGCAGCGCACCTGCCAGGTGCGCATCTTCTCGGACCGGCTCGCCGCCTTCACCTTCTGGGGATGGCAGCTGGTGATCGTCGGCGCGGCGATCACGCTGCCGCTCGGCTTCACGCAGAGCAAGGAGTACGCCGAGCTCGAGTGGCCGATCGACATCCTGATCGCGCTGGTCTGGGTGTCCTACGCGATCGTGTTTTTCGGGACGTTATATAGAAGAAAGATTCAACACATATACGTCGCCAACTGGTTTTTCGGCGCGTTCATCCTCACGGTCGCGGTCCTGCACCTCGTGAACAGCGCGGCGGTGCCCGCCACGCTGTGGAAGTCGTATTCGGCCTACGCGGGCGCGCAGGACGCGATGGTGCAGTGGTGGTACGGGCACAACGCGGTCGGCTTCTTCCTCACCGCCGGCTTCCTCGGCATGATGTACTACTTCATCCCGAAGCAGGCCAACCGCCCGATCTATTCCTACCGGCTCTCGGTGGTGCACTTCTGGGCGCTCATCTTCACCTACATGTGGGCGGGCCCGCACCACCTGCACTACACGGCGCTGCCCGACTGGGCGCAGTCGCTCGGCATGGTGTTCTCGCTGATCCTGCTCGCGCCCTCCTGGGGCGGCATGATCAACGGCATCATGACGCTGTCGGGCGCATGGCACAAGCTGCGCGAGGACCCGGTGCTGCAGTTCATGATCATCGCGCTGGCGTTTTACGGCATGTCCACGTTTGAAGGCCCGATGATGTCGGTGAAGATCGT
>DATIZV010000353.1:0-6852 GCA_035516915.1 Usitatibacter sp.
AACCGGCGGCTTGGCGGTGGGGGCGATCTCGACCAGGTCGATATCGTTCTCTTCCGCGAGCCGCATCGCCTCTTCGATGCGCACGATGCCGATCGGCTCGCCCTCGATTCCAACGAGACGCACCTCGGGAGAATTGATCTCGCCGTTGATGCGTACTGACTTGTCCTGAACTATGCGAAAATCCTCTAAAAATTAGTCACTTGGCAAGCGAACTTAAAGCCGATTCTACGGCCGGTCCGGTGCCCCCGGCATTCACCTGCGCGCTTCGATTTCGCCTTTCAGGCGCGAAACAAAGGTCTCGAGCGGAGCGGGCGCCAGGTTCTCCCCGGAGCGCGTCCTCGCCGAGACCGTGCGGGCGGCGACTTCCTTATCGCCCAGGATCAGCTGATAGGGAAGTTTTTGAATGCTATGTTCGCGAATTTTATACGTTATTTTCTCGTTCCGCAAATCCGTGAGGACGCGCACGCCGGCCGCGCGCAGCGCCGCCGCGACCTCGTTCACGTATGCCTCCTGCCGATCCGTCACGTTCATCACCGCCACCTGCACCGGGGCGAGCCACAGCGGCATCGCGCCGGCGTGGTTTTCGATGAGGATGCCGATGAAGCGTTCCATGGAGCCCACGATCGCGCGGTGCAGCATGACCGGCACGCGGCGCGCATTGTCCTCGGCCACGTACTCGGCTCCCAGGCGCCCCGGCATCTGGAAGTCCACCTGCATCGTGCCGACCTGCCACGAGCGGCCCAGCGAATCCTTGAGGTGGTACTCGATCTTCGGGCCATAGAACGCGCCCTCGCCGGGCAGCTCCACCCACTGCGCGCCGCACGCACGCAGCGCTGCGCGCAGGGCCTCCTCGGCCTTCGTCCATTGCTCGTCGCTGCCGATGCGCTTCTCCGGGCGCAGCGCGAGCTTCACGCGGATGTCCTCGAAGCCGAAGTCGCGATAGACCTGGAACGAGAGCCGGTGGAAGGCGACGCATTCGCCCTCGATCTGCTCCTCGCTGCAGAAGATGTGGCCGTCGTCCTGCGTGAAGCCGCGCACGCGCATGAGCCCGTGCAGCGCCCCGGAAGGCTCGTTGCGATGGCATGAGCCGAACTCGCCGTAGCGCAGCGGCAGGTCGCGGTAGCTCCTCAGGTCCGAGTTGAACGTGAGGATGTGGCCCGGGCAGTTCATGGGCTTGATCGCGTACTCGCGCTTCTCGGACTCCGTCACGAACATGTTGTCCTTGTAGTTCTCCCAGTGCCCGGAGCGCTCCCACAGCGACTTGTCGAGGATCATCGGGCAGCGGATCTCGAGGTAGCCGTTGTCGCGGTACACCGCGCGCATGTACTGCTCCACCTGCTGCCAAAGCGTCCAGCCCTTCGGATGCCAGAACACCATGCCCGGCGCCTCGTCCTGCATGTGGAAGAGGTCGAGCTGCCTGCCGAGCCTGCGGTGGTCGCGCTTCTCCGCCTCCTCGAGCATGTGCAGGTAAGCGTCCTGGTCCTCCTTCCTCGCCCACGCGGTGCCGTAGATGCGCTGCAGCATCTCGTTCTTCGAGTCGCCGCGCCAGTACGCGCCCGCGACTTTCATGAGCTTGAAGACCTTGAGCTTGCCGGTCGAGGGCACGTGCGGCCCGCGGCAGAGGTCGACGAAGTCGCCCTCCCGATAGAGGCTGATGCCCTCCTCGGCGGGAATCGAGGCGATGATCTCGGCCTTGTACTTCTCGCCGATGGATTCGAAGAACTTCACCGCCTCGCCGCGGTTCCATTCCTCGCGCTTCACCGGGACGTCCTTCTTCGCGAGCTCGGCCATGCGCTTCTCGATCGCGGCGAGGTCCTCCGGCGTGAAAGGGCGCTTGTACGAGAAGTCGTAGTAGAAGCCGTTCTCGATCACCGGGCCGATCGTCACCTGCGCCTCGGGGAAGAGCTCCTTCACCGCGTAGGCGAGCAGGTGCGCCGTCGAGTGGCGGATGAGATCGAGCCCCTCCGGGTCCCGGTCGGTCACGATGGAAAGCTTCGCGTCGCGATCGACGACGCGCGCGAGGTCGACCAGCTTGCCGTCGACCTTGCCGCCGAGCGCCGCCTTGGCGAGGCCGGGCCCGATGGACGCGGCGACCTCGCCCACGGTGACGGGCTTTTCGAACGACCGGACCGAACCGTCCGGCAGCGTGATGTGGATCATGGCAACCCCGAAATGAAAAAAGCGCGGACGAGCCGCGCTTTTCCGATGCGTGTGGACGCGAGCCCGCCTACCGAATGCCTCCGGTATGCGTCGTAGTTGGCGGTCTCATAACCATGGAGCCCCTTCCTGGCTTGCCTCGTCGCTTCAGCGCAATCATACCACCGGAAGCCGGCCCTCCCGCTCGCGCTGGGCGCTCAGGCCTTCACCGCGCGCGCCGCGCCCGAGAGCAACTGCGGCAGCTGCGACGGATCGAGAGGCTTCACGAGGTGCGTGTCGAAGCCCGATTCGAAGGACTTGCGGCGATCCTCCTCGGTGCCGTAGCCGCTAAGGGCCACGATGTACGCGTCCGTCATGCCGAGCTCGCCGCGCATGCGCGCCACGACCTCGTAGCCGGTGAGGCCGGGCAGGCCGATGTCCATGAAGATCAGGTCGGGTCGATACGCCTGGGCGACGCGCAGCGCGTCGGGGCCGTCGTGCGCCTGGCGCGTGTCGTGCCCGAGGAGCCCGAGCATCATGGCGAGCGTCTCGGCGGCGTCGACGTTGTCGTCGACGATGAGCACGCGCCGGCCGCCCTCCTCGCCCTGCGTCGCCTGCGCGCCGCTCGGCGCGGTCTGCGCCGGGAGGTCGTGCCGGGCGGCGCGCGGCAGCCGCACCGTGAACGTGCTGCCCTTGCCGAGGCCGTCGCTGTGCGCCTCGACGCTCCCGCCATGGCGCTTCACGAGGTCGCGCACGAGCGCGAGGCCGATGCCGAGGCCCTTGCGCGTGCGGTCGGGCGATTCGTCCACCTGCACGAACAGGTCCCATACCTGCGCGAGCTTCTCCGGCGCGATGCCGATTCCGTTGTCGTGCACGCGGATCAGCACGTCGGAGATCTCGCCCTGCGCGCTCACCTCGATGCGGCCGCCCGGGTCGGTGTACTTCACCGCGTTGAGGATCACGTTCTCGAGGATCTGCTGCAGGCGCACGCGGTCGGCCACGACGTAGAGCGGCACCGGGGGGAGGTCCACGTTCATCTCGTGCCTGCCCGCCTCGATCGGCCCGCGGCAGCTCTCGAGGGCGTGGCGCACCTCGGCCGCGACGTCGAGCGTCTCGCGGCGCAGCTCGATCGCGCCGCGCGTGATGCGCGAGATGTCGAGCAGGTCCTCGACGAGCCGCGTCATCTGCGCGACCTGCCGGTCCATGGTCTGCAGCAGCGGCGCGACGCGCTCCGGCTCGAGGGGCTGCGTGCGCAGCATGTGCAGCGCCGAGCGCAGCGGGGCGAGCGGGTTGCGCAGCTCGTGCGAGAGCGTGGCGAGGAACTCGTTCTTGCGCCGATCGGCGCTCTGGATCTCCTCGTAGAGCAGGCAGTTCTCGAGGGCGCTCGCGGCGCGGCCGGCGAGGTTGTCGGCGAGCGACAGGTCGTGGCCCGCGAGGTGGCGCGCCGACGGTCCCATCGCGAGGAGCAGCACCCCGCGTGCCTTGCCGCGCGTGGTGAGCGGGAATGCGTGCACCTCGCCCGCGGGCTGCGCGCCGCGCTCGCCCTCCTCCGCGGCCACGGTCAGCCGGTCGACGAACTGGTGCGCGCCTTCCGCCATCGCGTGCGCCTGCTGCTGGTCGAGCAGCGCCTCATACGGCGCGCGATGGGCGCCCACGTACTGGTCCCAGCCGGCCACGCAGGAATGACGCCGCGCGCGGACGGTTCCGTCGGCGTTCAGCAGGACCACGGCACCGTAGTCGGCGAGGAACGGGACGACCAGCACGGCCGCTCCGTTGAGGATGGTGTCGACGTCGAGCGAGCTCGCCATCACCTGCGTCGCCTCGGCGAGGAAGCTCGCGCGGCGCTGCGATTCCTCCGCCATCGTGCGCGCGGCCTGCTCCTTGGCGAGGGCGACCCGCTCGTCCGCGCGCTTCTTGAGCTCGGCGTTCAGGCGATGCAGCTGCACCAGCGCCTTCACCTTGCTGCGCAGGATGTTGGGGACGACCGGCGAAAGGATGTAGTCCACCGCGCCCAGCGAGTAGCCGCGCGCGGTGTGCATCTCGTCGGCGAAGGCGGTGATGAAGATGATCGGCGTGTGCGCGGACTTGCGCCGGGAGCGGATGAGCTCCGCCGTCTCGAGGCCGTCCATGCCCGGCATGTTCACGTCGAGCAGGATCACCGCGCAGTCGTTGTCGAGGAGCCAGCGCAGCGCCTCCTCGCCGGACGAGGCGGTCACGATGTTCTGGTCGAGGTCCTCGAGGATGGTGCGGAACACCACCCGCTTGTCGAGGCGGTCGTCGACGATGAGGATGTTCGACCGCTCCGGAGCCGGCGCCTCCGGGAGGTTCCCCTCGATGGTTGCGACTTCGCCCACCTGCGAGTTCATCCGATTCCTTCTAGCGTTGCAGCCAGGCCTTGAGCACCGTGAGGAGCTGCTCGCGGTCCACCGGCTTGGAAAGGTAGTCCCAGGCGCCCGCCTCGATGCAGCGTTCCCGGTCGCCCTTCATCGCCTTCGCCGTCACCGCGATGATCGGCAGGTCCTTGCATCCCTCGATCCTGCGGATCTCGCGCGTGGTCTCCAGGCCGTCCATCTCCGGCATCATGATGTCCATCAGGATCACGTCGATGCCGCCCCGGTTGGCGAGCGCGATCGCGTCGCGTCCGTTGTCGGCGGTCTTGATCTCCATGCCGTAGTCCTCGAGCACCGAGGACAGCGCGAAGATGTTGCGGATGTCGTCGTCGACGATCAGCACGCGCCGGCCGGAGAGGGCGCGCGTGGACCCGTGGATCCCGTCGACCAGCTCGCGATAGCGTTCGTGCAGGTGCGAGACGTCGATGTGCAGCGCGCGCACCAGCTCGTCCACCAGGCGCTCCGGCGAGTGCACCTCGCGCACGCCGGGGACGTGCGCGAGCGCGACGCTCGCGGCGCCCACCGAGGCGAGCCGCCGGCCGTACGCGATCACCGGGGGCGGCGCGATCGCCATGTCGCGCACCCGCTCCAGCACCGACTCGAGGTCGAGGTCCGGGGTGTCCGGGTTCACGATCGCGCAGTCGATCCCGCCGCCGCGCAGGAGCTCGGCTCCGCCCGGCCCGTCCCTCGCGACGACCATCTCGACGTTCTCCAGCCCCGAAAGGAGCTCGCGCAGCGACTCGAGCCTCGCCTCCTCGGGCTCCACCACCAGGATCCTGCGCCGCTCGGTGGTCGCATACTCCCAGATCTCGCCGAGCACCTCGTCCACGGCCTTGCGGCTCTGCAGCGGCTTCGCGATGAAGCGGCGGGCGCCGGAATCGAGCGCGCGGTCGCGCGCCTCCTCGGTGGAGATCACGTGCACCGGCGTGTGGCGCACGGTGAGGTCGTTCTTCAGGCGCGAGAGCACGCGCCATCCCTCGATGTCGGGGAGGAAGATGTCGAGCAGGATCGCCACCGGCCGGCACTCGCTCACCAGCGAGAGCGCGGTGGTGCCCTGCGTGGTGACGACGCCCTTGAAGCCCTGCTCGCGCGCCGATTCGAGCAGCACGCGCGCGAAGGCGAGGTCGTTCTCGACGATGAGGACGACGCGGTCGCCGGGGTGGATCGCATCGCGGTCGTCGTCGGCCTCGTTCACGGCGACGTGCGGCGGCGGAGTCTCTTGCGCAGCCGCCTGCACGGCCTCGGTCGAATCCATGCGCTCGGCGAGCCGCCGCTCCGCCGCCTGGCGCGCCGCCTCGATCGCCGCGGAGGCGACCGCCGCCGCGTCGCTCGACTTGCGCGGCAGCCGCGACGGCGGGAAGGCCTGCGGCAGGTAGAGCGAGAAGACGCTCCCCTTGTTGGGCGCGCTCACCAGCCGGATCTCGCCGCGCAGGAGGCGCGAGAGCTCGCGGCTGATCGCGAGGCCGAGGCCCGTGCCGCCGTACTTGCGGCTCGTGGAGCCATCGGCCTGCTGGAACGCCTCGAAGATGATCTGCTGCTTGTCGGTCGGGATGCCGATGCCGGTATCCGTCACCGAGAACTCGATCACGTCGGGCGTGCGGTTGAGGTCGTCGTTGTCGGAGCTCCAGCCCGCCTCCGCCGGCCGGATCACGAGGTTCACCTCGCCCTTGTGCGTGAACTTGAACGCGTTCGAGAGCAGGTTCCTCAGGATCTGCTGCAGGCGCTTCGCGTCGGTCGAGATCGACTTCGGCAGGCGCGGATCCATGCGGATCTCGAAGTTGAGTCCCTTGGTCTCGGCGACGTGGCGGAAGGTGCGCTCCACGAAGCGCTGCAGCTCGTCGAGGCGCACCTCGCCCACGTCCACGGCGACCGTCCCCGACTCGATCTTCGAGAGGTCGAGGATGTCGTTGATGAGCATCAGCAGGTCGTTCCCGGACGAGTGGATGGTGCGCGCGAACTCCACCTGCTTCGGCGTGAGGTTCCCGTCGGCGTTGCCCGAGAGCTGGTCGGAGAGGATCAGCAGCGAGTTCAACGGCGTGCGCAGCTCGTGCGACATGTTGGCGAGGAACTCCGACTTGTACTTCGAGGTGAGCGCGAGCTGCCGCGCCTTCTCCTCGAGCGCCTGGCGGGCCTGCTCCACCTCCGCGTTCTTGCGCTCCACCTCCTGGTTCTGGTGCGCGAGGAGCCGCGCCTTCTCCTGCAGCTCCTGGTTGGTGGTCTGCAGCTCCTCCTGGCGGCTCTGCAATTCCTGCGCGAGCGTCTGCGACTGCGTGAGCAGATCCTCGGTCCGGGTGTTGGCCTCGATCGTGTTGATCACGATGCCGAT